>NZ_JBFOFA010000003.1:0-380483 GCF_040887125.1 Enterococcus sp. C74
GAAGCAACTCCTCAGCAATAAGCGATGATTTTCTAAAATATGGGAAGCTATTTTAAAAAATCCTCTCTTATTTGCTCGGAGTTAACCGCTTCTTTCACGACCTCTTACACGGCGTTCAAAGAGCTGACCTTTGATAATAGTTCAAAAAACTGCAAAATATGAGAAGCTATTTTTCAGTTTTCTTCACTATTTCTCAGGTCAAACCGCTCTTTTCACGACCTCTTACACAGGAGAATAAATCATGCTTAATCAAAAAAGTTTTAAAGGACATCATGAAACTGGCTCGCTTTATTTAGTACCGACTCCGATTGGCAATTTAGAAGATATGACTTATCGTAGTGTACGGATATTACAAGAAGTAGACTTGATTGCCAGTGAGGATACACGAAATACCCAAAAATTACTGAATCATTTTGAGATCCAGACACCGCAAAAAAGTTTACATGAACATAACTATAAGGAACGAATTCCGCAATTGATCGCTGAGTTGATGTCTGGTCGCTCGATTGCACAGGTAAGTGATGCTGGGATGCCTTCTATTAGCGATCCAGGACATGAGCTGGTACTTGCTTGCATCCAAGCGGGGATTCCAGTAGTCGCTATTCCAGGACCAACTGCTGGGATGACTGCGTTGATTGCTTCAGGCTTGTTACCTCAGCCATTTTTATTTTATGGTTTTTTAGGAAGAAAGAAAAAAGAACAACAAACAACGTTAGAAACATTGAAAGAATACACAGCTACATTGATTTTTTACGAATCTCCTTATCGGATCAGTGCAACTTTAACGAATATGTTGACTGTTTTTGGTAACCGTCAAGTTGTTTTGTGTCGAGAATTAACAAAAATCCATGAAGAATATTTACGTGGAAGCATTGAAGAGTTATTAGACTACATTGAAGAACACCCTGTAAAGGGAGAATGCTGTTTATTGGTTGAAGGAAATACTGGAAGTGAAGAGCCACAAACACAAATTGAAGGATCATTGAAAGAACAAGTCGAACAGTTGATTGCTCTTGGGGAAAAAACAAATGCAGCCATTAAAGCTGTTGCTGTGAAAAACGGACTCAAAAAGCAAGAAGTATATCGACAATTTCACGACTTGGACTAGTTGTATCGAAAAAGATATTTTTTGAAAGAAAGTTATGTCCGAATTGCATAGGAAAGAACGTTTCTTTCTTGGTAATGACCATTTGATTTCAATGAAAATTTAACTGATTTGAGACTTTTTCTAACGATTATCGAGGTGATCAATGTGAAAACATATGTAGGTTTACTTGATAAGATCAGAGTGATAAAGACGCAACCATTGCTTGTTCGGTTTACATTGGAAACCATTCATCAGCCACTTAATTGTATTGTTGCAAATGTCGAGATTGCGGATAAGTTGATGATGATGGAAGAAAGAAAATATAACATTGCTGTTACAGGACACTTGAATCGACGTAATCAGCTAGTTGTTGAGAGTTTGCAAGTGAGAAATCCAGATCAATATACACGAAATCTCAAAATCTAGAGCGAGTGCGAGAAGTACTATGAAATTAGTGCGGTGCAATGTTACCCGCAGATTTCAAATATTAAAACACCATGGAGATTGAATGAAGTTCAACCTCTATGGTGTTTTTACGTAATGTCAACTACATAGCTAAATAAACCATAGTGAAAAAAATACTAGAACGAATTTCCAAAATTTCGCCCATAGTAAGATGAAGGGAACTTAAGCAAACCTAAGTAAACCTAAGAGGTATTTTATCCTATCTAAAGGTTAGCGCGCATTAATTGTCTTCATATGGCTATAGTATAGGTTAAGACAACGATTACTGAAACAATTCTTCATAGCTGATCGTTTCATCAGAGTTATTTAACTGATCCAGCAACGTTTCTAGTTTCGCAAAATTGATAAAGCGTGCTTGTCGTTCGACTTCTTTATTTTTATGGTAGATCAAAATAACAGGAGCAGTCAATATTTGAAAGGCGCTAGCTACTTCAGGTGTTTCCACAGCATCTAAATGAAAACTAGGAAAATCATACTGATCCAATAATTTCTTCAAACGAGGAAGAACAGCATGACATACGCTGCAATTTGGCATAGATAAGTAAAGAACTACCGTTTCATCTTGTGCTAATGACTGATGTACTTCTGATAGATTCGTGGTTTTTTTCATATAAAAAACGTCCTTCCTAATCAAAACAGCGAGACTGGGACAAAACTTGTCTCAGTCTCTTCTAGTATCTCTAAAAACGAATAAACGGTGTTCAAAGAGCTGACCTTCGGCGATAAGTCAAAAAATCTCAAAACATGGGGGGCTGTTTCGAGATTTTCATCCTTAACGCTCAGGTCAAAACACTCTTTTCACGACCTCTTGTTCACGGTGAGACAAAAGTAGCATCTTCGGAAAATTTGCCGAAATTTACCAAAAATTTGAGAAGCACCAAGTAGGTAACAATCAACATCAAAAACTAGTTTTTGTGTTTCTTGTCAATTTTCGGAAATTCCTTCTTATTTCTTGATGATAAACACTTTTGTCTCAACCTAATTTCGTGAACCAATTTAATCACAATAAGAAAAAAAGTCAACTAACTTGTCTTATTTTTATCAAATAAAAGATAAGAGTTAGGTAAGAAATAGAAGTAACCTTGTTTTTTTTTAGCGAAAAGCGTATATTATTCTGGCAAATGATGTTTATAGTAAGGAGCGAAAAAATGTTTTCTTTTATACCAAATTCGGTATTGCAGATGAGTACGATTTTTCTATCAATCGTTATTGAAGCTTTACCATTTGTACTATTAGGCTGTCTCATCTCTGGGGCACTACAAGTCTTTTTAACACCTGAGCGAGTCAAACGCTGGTTACCAGATAATCGCTTTTTATCCATTTTGACTGGTTCTGTTTTAGGATTTTTCTTTCCATCCTGTGAATGTGGGATCGTACCGATCGTTCATCAGTTTGTCAAAAAAGGAGTTCCTGTGCATACCGCTTTTGCATTTATGTTAACAGCACCTATTATCAATCCAATCGTCATTTTTTCTACTTTTATTGCATTTGGGAACTCTTGGGAAATGGCCGGTTGGCGAATGGTTGGAAGCTTTGTGGTAGCGTTGATCATTGGTATCTGGCTCGCTTATTTTCAAAAAGAAAGTGTATTGAAAACGAAGATCCAACAAACAATCGATCATAACCATCATCACAACCATCATCATGACCACACCCATGGTACCAATAAACACGAGGAGGTCAAAATTGGGAGAATCAAGCAACTTAGTCAGCAAACAGGTCATGTCCTCACACATTCAATCGATGAATTTTTTGATACGGGTCGGTATCTGATTGTCGGTGGTCTGATTGCCGCTAGTATGCAAACTTACTTGCCAACTCGTGTCATGTTGACACTGGGCTCAACCAAACTACTAGCAATTATTATCATGCTTCTTCTAGCTTTTACGATGTCCCTATGCTCGGAAGCAGATGCGTTCATCGGGTCCTCCTTACTCAGCCTTTTTGGTACAGCTCCTGTGGTGGCATTCTTAGTATTTGGACCAATGGTGGATATCAAAAACCTTTTGATGATGAAACGCTATTTTAATGGTCGCTTTATTTTGATGCTCATTGGTTTGATAGCCGTTAGTGTGATTGGTTTTACATTATTTATCTAGGAGGAGCAGTATGATACGATTTTTGATATTATCTGGTTATTTTGAGCTAATGATGTATTTACAAGTATCTGGGAAATTAGATCAGTACATCAATGTTCATTATCGTTATTTGGCTATTTTATCGATGATTTTATCTGCTTTACTTGCATTGGTCCAATTGTATATTTGGGTCAAGAGTGATTCAGTAAAAGGGAAAAAACAGGTAGATGAAGAAGTACACCATCACCACGATCATGATCACGATCACGGGTTAACCAAACCCTCACAACGAGTGATCGCTTATGTTCTGTTGGCTTTACCTGTTATTGTCGGTACTTTATTTCCGACAGTCAGTTTAGATACGACGATTGTGGAAGCAAAAGGATTCAATTTTCCAATAAGTAAGGAGTCGGTTGGAGACCCTGAAATGCAGACACAATATTTAAAGCCTGATACGAGCATTTATTTTAACAAGTCTGACTATTTGGATCAGATGAAAAAATTAAAAGAAAAATATGATGACAAACAGCTTATTAAGATCACTGATGAGAATTACTTGGAAGTCATGGAATTGATTTATAATTACCCAAGTGAATTTATTGGGAAAAAAATCTCTTATGAAGGCTTTGTGTATAAAACGCCAGATGGGGAGAAAGAAGATAATTTCTTATTCCGTTTTGGAATCATCCATTGCGTTGCTGACTCAGGTGTATTCGGTCTATTGACACATATGCCGGAAGGAACGAATGTCAAAAATGATGAGTGGTATAAAGTAGAAGGCACCATCCAATCTGACTACTATGAACCCTTCAAACGGGACATTCCAGTTGTAGAGGTCAATACTCTAACCAAAATCGAGGCACCTAAAAATCAATATGTGTATCGGTCATTTTAAAGCAAAGACTAAAATGATTAGTGACAAAAACAACTGATGTGACAATAAAAAACCAAAGTGCTTGAAAATAGCTTGTAGCTTGCCTATTTTGTAGATACTTTGGTTTTTTATTCATGGCACGATTATTTTCGCCGTTACTTTTTCATTTATGAATGTTTTTAGTTGTTCTTTTTTTTCGTTTCAAAAAAATGGCTTCTCGTTTTAATTTGAAGTTTCGGATATTGTGGTTGAAGACCTCTGATAAAACGAGTCCTAAAGCAATAGCACCAGCAATCATGATCGCTTGAACTGTATAACTTGCAGCTGCCTGATACGAGCCAGTTACTAGATTTCTCACTGCTTGATAAGCCAGACCTCCAGGAACTAGTGGTACCATGCCAGGGATATTAAAGATGGTTACAGGCATTTTTAATCGTTTAGAAAAAAGATCACTGATAAATGCAACACCTAAAGAACCCAGTAACGAACCAAAAGCCGGCGTACCACCTAAGTCCACACATACCCAATAGATCATCCAGCCAAAGGCACCAGAGAGCCCGCAACAAATCAAGGCACGTCTAGGAACGTTGGTGATGATCGCAAAAGCCGCTGTGGCTAAAAAGCTAAAAGAAAATTGAATAAATAGATTCCACATCATCATGTTCCTTTCTCAATAAAAAAGTTGGAAGATAAAGGCAATCGCAAATCCGATCATTGTGGCAGTCATCATGGCCTCTGTACCACGAGAAACTCCAGAAACATAGTGTCCAGCTAGTAAATCCCGAATAGCATTTGTAATCTGTACTCCAGGAACAAGGGGCATGACACAACCGATGATGATCAAATCCTGATTGGCACCTAATCCGACACGAACGCTGAGAATAGCTGTAAGACCAATTAACAAGGAGGATAAGAACTCTGACAAAAATTTGATCCGAAAAAATTTTAAACTATATAAGTAAATCGCATAGCCGATACCGCCGATCATCAAAGTGATTGGTAGATCACTCATTTCTCCACCAAATAATACCATGATCGTTCCGCTAATCACCGCAGCACTTAAAATTTGAAGCCATACTGGGAAAAATGACCGATCTTTTTCAATGGCTTGTAAGGCAATGTAGAGATCATTCAAAGTTAACTCACCAGCAACATATTTTCTAGAAAGATTATTGACATTGACAACTTTTTCCAGATTAATGGAGCGATTGGTGATTTGTTCCATTCTAATGGTTGACGTACGGTCAAGACCAATAAACAAACCCGTTTGAGTAACATAGCTGACCAGGCGATAATTGCCAGAAGCAAGAGCGATTCGGCTCATTGTGTCTTCTACTCGGTACATCTCAGCATTGCTTTCCATCATGATTTTGCCAGCTAATAAACAAGTATCAAGTAATAAATCCAACTCTTTTTCTGTCATAATATTTTCTCCAATAGTTCATTTGTTGCTTTTATTTTACTACAAATGACTAAATAAAAGAGAAATAAATAAATACTTGAGTATGAAAAGAAAGAGGCGTATACTGATTTTTGTAAGATGCGGGTGTAGTTTAGTGGTAAAATCCCAGCTTCCCAAGCTGATGTCGCGGGTTCGATTCCCGTCACCCGCTTAAACGAACGATAAGAATGAAGAGAAACAGTATTGATCACATGTTGTTTGATCAATACTGTTTTTTGTTTTTGAGTCACAAGGCATTTTTTGCTTGATTAAGTGAAAACATACTGTTTTAAGATCAATGATTTTTTATGACGTATTCTTTTTAAGAAGAGATCAATTTTTAATTAGTATAGAGAATTAAAGGTAGAAATAAATGGAATAAAATAAGTTTAAATATTTTAAAAAAGGGGAACGTATGTTAAAGTTTAGAATAGTTGTTTAGAAAAGGAGTAAAGAAATGCAGAAAAAATCAACAAAAGCCATTCTGGGTGTGGTTGTTGCTGTTTTAGCAGGGGCACTAGGACTATCAACACAAAAAAATTCAGATATCGTTCAACAAATTACTGGGTTATTTGACTCAACCCCACAAGCGTCAAAAGTAGCAGACGTACCAGAATATGATGGGAAGCATCAAGAAATTGAGATCAATCAGAATCGTCCGGATTTCACTGAAGAAGATTTGAGCTTAGCTAAAGGAACATGGCAAAGCTATTCAAATATTGATCGATTGAACCGTGTAGGTGCGGCCAATGCGTTATTGGGAAAAGACCTTTTTCCCAAAGAAAAACGCGAGCCGTTGTATATTGATCCAACTGGTTGGAAACAAAAAAAATTAAGCGATGGCCAATGGCTTTATAATCGTAGCCATTTGATTGGTTATCAATTGACTGGACAAAACAACAACATCAAAAATTTGATGACAGGTACTCGTTCATTAAATGCGCCGTATATGCTAGTCCATGAAAATGATATTGCCGCTTATATCAAAGAAACCAATCATCACGTTCGTTATCGTGTCACTCCACATTTTAAGGGGAATGAATTAGTTGCCAGAGGAGTGCAATTAGAAGCAGAAAGTATTGAAGATAAAAAAATAAAATTTAATGTGTTTATTTATAACGTTCAAGAGGGTTATGAAATCAACTATGATACTGGACAGGCGAGAAAAAAATAGCTAATGACATTCGATAGTATACGAAAAAAGTATGAACTTTTTGAAGAATTATCGAAAAAGCTTATATTTATTTAAATATAGCGTATACTTTGGTTAAGATACGATCAAGTAACTGAACATTTGATCACAAATATGTTAAAGTAATGAGAAGTCTGTTTATTAATTTAACCGGAAGTTTTTTAAGATTTATTTGTAGTTTTAAGGTAATTCGAGTAAAATAAAAGTGTAGAAGGTAAATGAATACCTTGCGGGAAAGAGGTGTAGAATCATGGGTTTTACAGATGAAACCGTACGTTTTGGTTTTGACGATAGTCGTAAAAAAGAAGTAAGTGAGACATTAGCGATCGTTTATCGGGCTTTAGAAGAAAAAGGCTACAATCCAATTAATCAGATTGTTGGCTACTTGCTTTCTGGAGACCCGGCCTACATTCCTCGTTATCGTGATGCAAGAAACTTGATACGCCGTCACGAACGCGATGAAATCATGGAAGTAATTGTTAAAGATTATCTAACAAACCATGGGGTAAGTATATGAGAGTAATGGGCTTAGATGTGGGCTCAAAAACAGTTGGTATTGCTGTTAGCGATCCATTTGGTTGGACCGCTCAAGGAGTAGAGATCATTCGTATTGATGAAGAGGCGGAAGAGTTTGGCTTTGACCGTTTGAAAGAACTAGTCGATCAATATGAAGTAGACCGATTTGTCGTAGGCTTACCTAAAAATATGAATAATACAATTGGACCAAGAGCAGAAAGCTCAATGGCTTATGGAGAAAAAATTAAAGAATTGTTCTCGTTACCAGTTGAATATCAAGATGAACGACTAACCACAGTTCAAGCTGAACGAATGTTAGTTGAGCAAGCCAATACATCAAGAGCTAAAAGAAAAAAAGTGATTGATAAATTAGCTGCTGTCATGATTTTACAAAATTATTTAGACGGTTCAGGAAAAAAATTATTTTAATTTCAATGAAAAGAGGGAGACTTATGACAGAACATAACCACACACATGACCACGATCACGAAGGGCACGAGCATATCACCTTAGTAGATGATCAAGGAAACGAAACGTTATATGAAATTTTATTAACAGTTGATGGACAAGAAGAATTTGGCCGTAACTACGTATTGCTTTATCCAGCTGGTGTACCAGAAGATGAAGATGTTGAGTTGCAAGCCTATGCTTATGTCGAAAATGAAGATGGCACAGAAGGCGAACTAGAACAAATCGAAACTGATGCAGAATGGGACATGATTGAAGAAGTATTCAACACGTTCATGGCTGAAGAAGAAGAATAGTCTTCAAATGACGGCTGAACCCTTGATGGATAAGGGTTCAGCTTTTTTGTGTTTTGCTTTGACCATGGTTATTAAAAATCGGCTCTTTGTCAAGAAGGACTGATGAGTGGAGTAAAATCAAATCTGAGTCTGAACAATCAACTCGGTTTCATCAGCCACATAAATAATAGAGTCAAAATAGTTAAGTGTATTTTGTTTTAAGGAATGATCAAGAATAAAGTATGCAGAAAATATCTGATTTCTAGATAGGAATATAAAACCCTTCGTAGGGTACGATATAATAATAAGAGGTTCTTTGTGATGAAGTATGTGACTTGTCATTGTTTCTAAGAATGAAATGACAGATAAAGTGAATATTCTTGTCCACTTTTTCAGATGTTCAAGCGTTGTATAGATGAAAGGAGAAAATGAAATGAAACAGGAGGGAACATTTGAAGAAGTATTACTTTTATTAGGGCAAGAAGTAATCAGAGTGCTAATAGAAAAGGGGAGTACGTTGGAAGACGCAGAAGATGCTGTTTCTAAAACCTATGATACTATATTTTCTTCTCTTATCTATATGACACAGGATAATTTACGTCCTTGGTTTTTTAGAGTTTCTTTCAATAACTATATTGATCTATTCAGGAAAAAGAAGCGTGAAAAAGAGCTTATTTTTCGCTATGTTGACTCGCAGTCGAATGGAACTAATGAATCAGAAAATTTATGGATGATTATCGACTCGCTAAAAAGGCAAGAACAAGAATTACTGATTTTTAAGTATTATTATCGACTATCGTATGAGGACATCGCGAGTATGTTAAATCAAAAAGTAGAAACCGTGAAAAAACAATTATACAGAGCACGAAAAAAATTAAAGGCAAACTGGGAGGATGAGTGATGGATTTGAATAGGAGTATCAAAAAAGCCAAAAGAAAGCAGATAATAATGGTCAGTTGTGTTTCAATCATAATTTTTCTTACGATGTCGGGTATCTTGGTTTTTATATTAGATAAAGTCGCTACGAAAAATTATCATGAGCTAGATCAGTCGTTATTTGCTTACCAAACAATTGCGTCACCAAATACACAAATTGACTCACAAGTGATTGCTAACAGCTCAATTTTGGGCGGGGAGGTCGTAACTAACCAATCGAAAAACATTGATGGCTACATTGTACCCTGGAGTAGTTTACATAGTAAGTACAATGTTTTTGGCAACGAAGTGGACAATAATGAACGGATGACATCTTGGTATCATTCCCTTAAAAATTCATATGAATATAATCGTCAAACCAAACAAAAAGTCGCCACATTCTACAATCCGACGATTGAAAACTATTATGGTGGGGTGAAAAATGAATTAGCGGATTTAAAAAGCACGGATGATTTACTTGCAGAAGTAGCGATTTCCTTTGATCGGCCCTATCGCTATAGTGAAGTGAAAAAAATGTTTCCGGAAAATGTCAATGTTGTCTGGTTGTATTTGTTTTCTGAAGAGAGAGACGAAAGCAAAGGACGTTCCGGTATGCCAACGTATGGTTTTCAGTTAAGTTTTGATGAAAAGAATCAGCTGATTGATGCAGAAGCAGATAAAGATTATTTTTTCAGCTCATTTGAATCACACGTTTCTTCTGTGAATAATAAAGCAATGGTAAATTTTCTAAAGGAAAACGAAAATAAGAAAGTAGATGACCTAGAAGTCTTAGGAGTAATGATTACAGGACAAGCAAAGAATTTAGCAGAACTAAAAGACAAACCCTTTGTTAGAGGCAGTTCTGTTGGTGTAACAGTACCGATTGTTCCATACATTGAACCAGAAAAATAGTAAGCTATCCTAAACAAGGAAATTGATTTAGTTCGTTTTATTTTATAAAGGTAAACAGAGGGTGTTCAGAAGACAACGGATTTCTGGACACTTTTGTTGTAATCGAATATGAAGTGTATCCTATTCTTTTTGTGTCTATAAACACTCAAACAAAGTTCATTAAATGTTTAGATGTGCTGCAAGTTTTTTAATTGCTTTATTTTTAGTCGCTTGGCTAAGGTTAACCATCGGTGTCTATTTTCTTGTTAACAGCCAACTGATGAACCTATGTTATCTAATACAATAGAAGAATTGAGGTATAACAGGTAATTAGATATCGTGTTTCTTCTGAAAAATAAAATACTCCAAGCAAAAGAGAAATTCTCAATTGCTTAGAGTATTCGCAAGCCCTTATTTCGATGAACTTTTCCAATTCTCGTATTGTTCTTTCAACTTCTTGATATACCAAGGGATTCGTTCAGGATTGTTGCTCAGAAAAGTCAAAGCATTTTCTTCAGATTCAACAATTTTTTTATCAATCACATAGGCAAATTTTTGTATGTCCATTTCTAACTTATCAATATCACTTATGAAAAATAGTTGTCCGTTAGTTTTTGCGGTCTTATTTAATGAACTCCATTTTATTTGTTTATTTTCATATGAACTATCATTAGACTGATTGTTTTCAAAACGAAATTTTATTTTTTTATTCATAAGCTTCCTCACCCTTTATATTCATCCTAATTTTTTGGTTTCAAGAAATATTTCATTAAGATAGATTGGCTAGACTTATCTTTTTAAGTTATTTTAATTCTTTTTGTTAGTTGGAATTCTCTTTATTTGATAACATATTCATTTTTGCTCAATTTTTTTAAAAAGGTTTTAATTTTTGAATTTAGATAGTATCTGTATATTTCCGCTACAATTTTCGGATAGCGATAGGTGCATGCTATTTCTACCAAATGAGTATAGATGTCATAGAGTACAAGCCTAATCTTATCTTCTTGACTAAACGTAAAATGATCATTTATCACTTTACTGTAACCTGAGATGAAATTTGGATCTTTTTCTAATCTATCTAACATGAATGAAGGGAATGTGGCTAATGGATCTCCGAAAAAGAATCGTTCAAAATCAATAATACCAGAGATAGTCAACTTTTCTTTTTTGGGTGCCAAATATATGTTTCCAGTCCACATATCATAATTAACAAGCTTAGGTGTTTGAATTTCATCCAGCAGTTCTTTTCTTTGTTCTATAGCAGATAAGATTTCAGTATACGGAATTTTGTACCCGTGCTTTCGCGCATCCTCTAACAAATCGCTAACCATAGCTGTAAATGCTTCACTCCAAGATGTGTAACGATAATGACGTTCTTCTTTGATATAGCCAAACCATTTGCCTTCAATCCCATGTAATTTAGCATTGATTTTCCCGAGTTTTTTCATCAACTCAGGTCTTGATTTATTTAAAAGCAAGTAATTAGAAAAATAGTTGGACCAAGTTTTTCCTTTAACACACTCTAATAGAATGTAATTATAAGGAATCACTTTTCTTGAAAAATCATATGCATACATTTTGGGTACAGGGACATGATGATCTTGGAGCAACTGATAAACATAAACTTCTGTGTAAAGTCCGCCTTTTTCTAACAAAGGTAAACCAGCACTTTCGTCAGGTGCAGTCTTTAATACTACTCCGTTGCGTAATTCTTGGGTGCCTTTTATTAGGTAGACTGTATTCAGCGTTCCTTCCTTAAATTGCTTGATACTCGTAACTTCAGAATGTTTAAATTGTTTGTATATAACTGTTTTGATTTGTTCATTTGTTAGCGCATTTTTTGTTGAAATCTTCATACCTTCCTCCATACGTTACTTGCAATAATTTAGTTTCTTCATTCGTCGAAAGAGCATTGATACCAAGCACTTAGATTAGGCTGCAAATTGGCTATTATATAAATCAGCATAGAACCCATTTTGATGAATCAATTCTTCGTGATTTCCTTGTTCAATAATCGTTCCTTTGTCCATGACCAGAATATGATCAGCATCTTGAATTGTTGAAAGACGATGTGCGATGATAAAACTTGTACGGTTTTTCATCAGGGCATCCATTGCTTTTTGAATTTCAGCTTCCGTACGTGTATCTACGCTAGAAGTTGCTTCATCTAAAATTAGAATTGCTGGATCTGCAAGAATAGCTCTAGCTATAGTTAGTAATTGCTTTTGTCCAACAGAAATATTTGATGTTTCATCATCCAAAATAGTTTGATAACCATCAGGAAGGGTACGTATAAAATGATCGATTCGTGCAGCTTTAGCGGCTTTGATAATCTCAGTTTCTGGAGCATCTCTTTTTCCATAAGCAATATTTTCAGCAATAGTACCCGAGGATAGCCAAGTATCTTGGAGAACCATCCCAATGATCGAACGCAATTCTTGACGAGTCATTTCCGTTATATTGACATTATCGATAGAAATCTTACCTCCATTTAATTCATAAAACCTCATGATTAAGTTAACTAATGTTGTTTTGCCAGCACCTGTAGGACCAACGATGGCCACTTTACTTCCCGCTTTAACATCAATATTGATGTTATCCATCAACATCATGTCTTCTTTGTAGCCGAAACGAACATTTTCAAAACGCATTTGTCCTTTGACTTTAGGTAAGCTAATGCGTTTGTTCGTTTCAGGAATTTCTTCTATTTCATCTTCTATTTGATAGATCCGCTCAGCAGCGGCAATAGCTCCTTGAAGTGAATTAGAGATATAGGCAAATGTAGACACTGATTCAGATACTTTTTCAATATATTGTAAAAACGCTTGAATATACCCAATTGAAATACTTCCATTTAAAACAAGAATTGCCCCGCCAATTGCGATTACAACATAGCCTAAATGGTTCATAAATTGGATGATTGGATTGATGACGTAAGTAATGAACTTTGCTTTTTTTTCTTTCTGACACAGATCTTCATTTAAAGACGCAGTATTCTGAATCATTTCATCTTGGATATTAAACGCCTTAATAATTATATTTCCTGTGAATGCTTCTTCGATCTGAGCATTCATGTTTCCCAAAGCTTTCTGGTTCTCAGCATGAGCAACCTGTGTTTTTTTCGTGAACATTGAAGCAATTACCAGACTCAAGAACACAGTGCCTAGTACAATCAAAGACAGCAAAGGACTAATCATAAACATGATGAACAAGGCACCAATCATTGCTACAAATGAAGAAAGCAGTTGAGAAATTCCATCTTGTAAGGTTGTCGAAACTTTTTCAAGGTCGCTAGTGATACGACTGGATATATCTCCTTTTTTATGTGTATCATAAAATCGAAGTGGCACTCTATTCAGTTTTTCACTAATTCGTTTTCTCATTGAAAGCGTGACATTTTCTGCAACACTTGCCAAGACATATTGTTGCAGATAACTAAACAAAGCTCTGGCGGAAAAAATACCAACTAGCAATAGCAGCAACGTATTCATTGAGTGTATGCCTATTGTAAATGCGTTACTTGTTTGTACAGGTAATTGAACTTCTTGGGCAATAAGATTGATAGCCTGAGCTAATAACAAAGGATAAATTATACTCAGTAACGAACTAATCCCTACACCTATAAGAGTTAATAGTAGTTTCCATTTTTGTCCCATGAGATCAGTGTACAGACGAGAAGTTGTTTTTTTCACACTCTTTATTTTTGATGGATTTCCATTTACGGTCGTGTTACTCATGCGATATCCTCCTTGCTAAACTGAGAATCAACGATTTGTTTATAAGGTAAGCAAGTCTCTAATAAAGTCTGATGGGTGCCAATACCTGCTACTTTACCTTCGTCCAAAACAATGATTTGGTCGGCATCGATAATTGTATTGATTCTCTGAGCTACAATGATCATAGCGGCTTCTCTTGTTTCCTTTTTCAAGAGTGATCGAAGTTTCGCATCCGTCTTATAATCTAGGGCTGAAAAGCTATCATCAAATACATATAACTCAGGCTTTTTAATTAATGCACGTGCAATGGCTAGTCTTTGTTTTTGTCCACCAGAAAAATTATTTCCTCCTTGTGCTACTGATGTTTCAAATCTATCATTTAAGCTGTTAATGTAATCATTGACCTGAGCAATTTTACAAGCATGAGTGATTTCCTCATCTGTTGCATCTTTCTTACCATGTTTAAGATTATCTAAAATCGTGCCACTGAATAAAAAAGCTTTTTGAGGCACATAGCCAATTTCCTCTCGGAGGGCTGCACTAGATAAATTTTTGATATTTTTCCCTTTATAGGAAATAGTTCCTGTATAAGAGTGATAAAACCCCATAAGTAAACTTGCGATTGTTGATTTTCCAGAACCTGTACTTCCAACGATAGCTGTAGTTTGACCTTTCTTTACACTAAAACTAATGTCTTCCAACACTGGTTCTTCAGCATTTGCATAACCGAAAGACACTTTATCAAATTTGATTACTTCCGTTACTTCAGCAGTTTCATTGATAGAAGTCTCTGAGGAATCATCTTCCTCAACATTTAAAACAGCTAGTATCCTATCTGCACTTATTTTTGCTTTCGGAAGGCTAGTGATTCCTGCAAGTCCCATGATCAATGACATAAGAATGATAGAAGAGTATCCGATGACGGCAATGATATCTCCTAATTGCATTGATCCATTGGTTACTCTGATATTTCCTAGATAGACAATCAACAATGTAGAAAAATTCATGATAAGCGTAATGATCGGCATGAGGATGGCAAATAGTTTATTTATACTAACTGCTGTTTTATTGTAGTCAAAAAAGGATTTATCCATACGGCTCTTTTCATAATCCATACGATTAAAGGCACGAATGACTCTGACACCAGTAATTTTTTCCCTAATATTCTTATTCATCTTGTCAAAAAGCGTTTGCTGTTTTGCTAGAAGAGGAATCGCTTTTTTGCTAATTAAAAAAGCTAAGAAAAGAATGACCACCATGATTCCCATGATGCTGATTGCTAAACCAGTATCTTTTGAAAAAGTGAGAACTAATCCAGCAATTGCCATGAAAGGAGCGGGTAAGAGCATTTCAACTGATGAAGAAAAAGCTTCTTGGATTTTTGTTACATCGCTGGTATTTCTACTGATCATTGAAGCTGGCCCGAAATCATTGAATTTATCTATTGATAGATTTTGTGCTTTTTGAAATAACGCATTTCGAAGGTCACGGCCTAGATAGGCAGAAATTTTTGAAGAAAGATAAGTACCAAAGATGGAAAAACTCATGATAGTAAGTGCTACCAAAATCATCAGCGTACCAATTTTCCAGATATAATCTAAATCCCCTTGAAGAATACCATTATCCACAATATCTGCAGTGAGGGTAGGGATATATAATGTTCCAAATCCTTGTATGAAAACACATAAGATCATTACTATAGTTTCTTTATAATATGACTTTAAGAAGGAAAATAATTTTTTCATGATTCATTTCTCCTTTTTAAGTAATCTTCTAAAGAGAAAAAGAGTTCATTGGAAAATCTCTCAAAATCATCAATAAAAGTTGGTGCAATTTTCATAGTTTCTTGAAGGGCTTTATTTTCAATCTCATATACCGGTTTTAATACTTCTTGGGCATAGAGGAGACCTTTTTCAGTTAAACAGATTTGTAATTCACGTTTTTTCCCAGGAATATTTTTAAGAGTAATGTATCCATCTGATTCACATTCTTTGATCAGCGTATTGATTGTTGTTTTGGGAAATGACCAATCCTCGCAGATTTGTTTCTGTGAATGGAATTCTCCATCGTCTAAAACATATAAGAGCCAAAATAAATTTTCTTTGACACCAGATAATTTTGAAATTTTCCAATAAACACCATCAAGTGTAGAAGTTATTTTTCCAATTCGTTGATTCGTGTGTTTTTCAGCCATTTATGAACCTCTCCTTTATAATCCTAATTCGTACTTATGATAATAATACGAATTCGTACTAATGTCAATGATGGGATTTAGTTTTTTGATAGGGTTCTTTGTTTTTATTATTAGAGAATAATAGTTGGTCGAAAAAAATAAGAAGTGACTAGTATAACGACTGGATTCATAAGAATGGAGGACACATTTCTAGTAGGGGAAATTTGAATGCTAAAACAATTTCTTAAAACGACTGAATTAGGACTTACTAGATGTGAGGAATGGAATAGGATATTTATTGAGGACACATTTGATTGTTTTTCTTTACTGGAGGGATCAAATGAGGGAAATGAAGGGGGAAAAATGAAAAGATGTTGGTGAACTTCACCAACATCAAAACGTATAAAGCCATTCTATATAGAGCATTTCTTAACTGAAAAACTGTTTTATTTCTAGTGATACTTTGGAGTGACAGCTTTCAATATTTAGTCAGTTGGCAAACATAGTAATCAAATGTACTTTTCTTTTCAAAGCCCATGTTTACATATAAATCATATGCAATTTGATTGGTTGCGTCGACTTCTAAATAAATTTCTTTTTCTTCTTTGATTAATAATTCTTGGATCAAACGGTTCAAGCAAAGTTTACCTAACCCTTGACCACGAAAAGCCGGTGCTACGACTAAGCCGTAGATACCATAGGAAGATAGATCCTCTTCGATTCGGGCACAAGCAATCAGTTGATTTTCTTTATGAAAAACAACTGTTTTCTCTAAATCTTCAGATGACAATGGAGGAACCGTTGCCCCAATTTCTCCTAATTGGAGTTGGGCAATTAGGGAAGATTCCTTTAGAGTAGCTTTTTGTGGTCGATAAGGAGAATCTAGCTGTTTAAATTTGTTTGGCTGAAGAATCAACCGATACTCAGTAAACTGTTTGTTCAATTCTTTTTTCGACTCAAAGTAATTTTTCAAAAAAAGGTCACGTGGATCAGTGATGTAAAGAATCGTTGTTCGACCGATGGTTTGAGCGAATCGCATTATTTCATCAAGTAGTTGTTGTAAACAAGCCAAATTTTCATGCACGATCATTGTCACTTCTAGTTCGCTCTCATCATAAAAACTTAAAAAAGCATAGGCAATAAGTGTCTCTTCTTTAAAACAAAGGACATGGCGGATCTGGTCGTTCGTTTGTTCAGCAAAATCAGGAGCTAGTTTAAACTGGCAGTGACGCTGCTGTTCGATCTGTTCTTTCAATTCACGGATCGTTTGCTTGGTATCAGGTTGTAGCTGTCTTGTGATAGATGCTTTCATTTGTTTTCCCCAATCAAAAGATTTTTCTCATCTTATCTTATTTTTTTAACCAACACAATAAGAAAGTGAATCGCGGTAGTTGGTCGTTCCTTCATTTGGTCATGAAGCCAGAAAGCGAGTCATTGTATTCAACGAGAGTGTCATACAAATGCAATGCTCATAAAAATATAGTTTATAAGGAAAAGTGACATATAAATAAAATTTATGGTAGGTATTAGTTTTGACTATATTCTTTTCTCACGCCTATACTTCCCTTGTTACTAAAACCTAGGAGGAATTAGCTATGTTGACAGGATTAAACTTATTAAATAATCCATTTTTAAATAAAGGAACAGCTTTTACGAAAGAAGAACGTGCGAAATATGGGATTACAGGTATGTTGCCAAGCACAGTCCAAACGTTAGAGGAACAATCGATTCAAGCATACGGACAATATTTGAGTAAACAAAGTGAACTTGAAAAACGAATCTTCTTAATGAATTTATTCAATACAAACCGGACACTTTTCTATAAATTAATGGGACAACATTTAGTTGAGTTTATGCCAGTTGTTTATGATCCAGTCGTTGCGGATTCAATCGAACAATACAATGAAATTTTCTTAAAACCGCAAGATGCTGCGTTTCTTTCAATTGATGAACCAGAAAATATCAAAGCAAGTTTACAAAATGCTGCGGACGGTCGAGACATTCGCTTGATCGTGGTGACTGATGCAGAAGGAATCTTAGGTATGGGTGACTGGGGAGTCAACGGTGTAGATATTGCGATCGGTAAATTGATGGTTTATACAGCAGCTGCTGGAATCAACCCTGCCCAAGTATTACCTGTATCGATTGATGCAGGAACAAATAATGAAGAATTACTAAATAATCCATTGTATTTAGGAAATCGCCATCGTCGTGTGACAGGACAAAAATATTATGAATTTATCGATCAATTCGTTGATGCAGCAACGGATCTTTTCCCAGAACTATTACTACATTGGGAAGATTTTGGACGAGGAAATGCTGCAACGATCTTAGAAAAATATGAAGATAAAATCACTACTTTCAATGATGATATCCAAGGAACAGGGATTGTTGTTCTTGCTGGTGTACTAGGTGGACTGAATATTTCTGGAGAATCATTGAAAGACCAAACTATTTTGACTTTTGGAGCCGGTACTGCGGGCGTAGGTATTGCCAATATTCTATTAGACGAAATGATTCGTCAAGGTGTATCAGAAGAAGAAGCTCGAAAACACTTTTATCAAGTAGACAAACAAGGGTTATTATTTGAAGATACAGAAGGTTTGACTCCAGGACAAATTCCTTTTGCTCGAAAACGATCTGAATTTACTAATTCTGCTGAATTAACAACTTTAGAAGCGGTCGTAAAAGAAATTCATCCAACAATCATGATTGGAACATCGACTCAACCAGGTGCGTTTACGGAAGAAATCGTTAAGGAAATGGCAAGCCATACACCACGTCCAATCATCATGCCATTGTCTAATCCAACGAAATTAGCGGAAGCGAAAGCCAAAGATTTAATTGAATGGACTGATGGGAAAGCATTAGTAGGAACTGGGATTCCGGCAGCAGACGTGGAATACCAAGGAGTAACTTATCAAATCGGACAAGCAAACAATGCGTTGATGTATCCAGGGTTAGGACTTGGTTTGATTGCTTCAACGGCTACACGTGTGAATGCTGAGATCATTTCTCAAGCAAGTCGTGCATTAGGTGGAATCGTTGATGTTACACAACCAGGCGCAGCAATTTTACCTCCAGTTGCGAAGATCACTGAATTTTCTCAAACAATTGCAGAAACAGTAGCGAAATCTGTTGTTTCTCAAAAATTGAATCGTGAAGAAATCACTGATATCAAAGCAGCAGTGGAATCTGCTAAATGGGTACCAGAATACCAAGAGTTAGACAAATAAGCTTGACCAAATTTCTAAAACAAAGTGAATGAAGGATTAGTTGAGCACAATCATACACAGAGTACGTTAATCGGTGAAAGGAAAGCAGCTGATTAGGTGCAACGAGGTGAAAAATGGGAATCACCTGATGAAGAAGCTATAAAAATCAGATATTGAACTATTTTTCAACGTACCTCAGCCTTTCACCGTGCTTTTTTATTCAGAAAGGATCTGTATGAATGACACAAAGAGAAGAATCAACTACAAAAGTTGAAGAAAAAACAAAAGAAGGATTTTGGACAACTAAGATTACTGGAGTAAGTCTTCCTATCTATTTTGTTATGGTATTAGTCCTGATCGTTGCAATGGCACTTGGAAAATTACCAACGAATATGATTGGTCCGATCGCTGTTCTAGTGATATTCGGGAATTTATTTCATTTTATTGGTACAAAAATCCCAATCGTTAGAAGTTATCTAGGTGGAGGTTCCGTATTTGCGATCTTTGCCTCAGCTGCAATTGCGACTTTTGGTATATTACCAGAATACGTGGTGAAAGCTACTGAAAATTTTGTAAGTAACATGGGTTTCTTAGATTTTTATATCGCAGCTTTAATCACTGGGAGTATTTTAGGGATGAACCGTAATTTACTAATGAAAGCATCGGTACGTTTCATTCCAGTAGCACTTATTTCAATGATTGTCTCGTTTTTTGCTGTTGGTCTAGTTGGAATGTTAATTGGTAATGGGTTTGGACGTTCCGTACTGTATATCTCTTTACCAGCAATGGCTGGAGGAGTTGGAGCTGGCGCAGTTCCATTATCTACGATTTATGCGAACGTCTTAGGAACGAATGCTTCCTCTATTATTTCTCAATTACTCCCAGCTACAGCAATGACTAATGTCTTAGCCATCATTGGAGCAGCTTTGGTTGCTCGTGCAGGAAAATCAATGCCTAAATTGAATGGTGAAGGCAAACTTATGGCAAAAGGCGATCTTGGTGACGGTAAACCACGGAATGTGAAACCATCGATCCCTCAATTAGGTGTAGGTCTAATGGTGTCATTGACATTCTTTATTTTAGGACAAATCGGCAACTACTTTGTGCCAAAAATCCATGCGTATGCGTTCATGATTATCATTGTCGTGATTTGTAAAATTACAAATCTCTTACCTGATTATTATGAGGATGCAGCAATTATGTTCAATAATCTGATCGTTAAGAATTTAACAGCAGCTGTCCTTGCAGGAATAGGGATTGCGCTATTGAATCTAAATGTCTTAGCTTCAGCGTTAACTTGGCAATTCGTTGTTTTATGTTTGACAAGTGTTGTAGCAATCTCGCTCACTTCAGGATTCGTGGGCCGTTTATTCGGTTTGTACCCAGTTGAATCAACCATTACAGCTGGATTGTGTAACAACTCAATGGGTGGTACAGGGAACGTAGCAGTATTATCTGCGGCTAATCGAATGGAACTAATTGCTTTTGCGCAAATGGGAAATCGTTTAGGCGGTGCAATCGTCTTGATCATTTCAGGATTTTTGATGCAACTATTTTCTTAAGAAACGAAGACAATAATTTTTTTCCTACTTTAATCGATAAGAAAAACATAGATCTGGAACAACGTTTGTTCCAAATCTATGTTTTTTTGTTTACATTCTTCTAATTGAGCAGGAACTACCCATGATGAAAGTCATGAGTGTTCTTGGATAATCCATCAAACCAAAAGCATGAATCGTAAAAGAAACCAGATCAACAAAAAAATTGGGTTTATCTGACAAAAATCTTCAAGTACTTGCGTATCTCTATTATGAAAAGAGAATGACGAACGTGTTGGTCAAATAGATAGAAAACAGGAAGAGGATTTATGAAAAAACAAAAAATGTTGTATCGTTTAATGAAAATTTTAGGGATAGCAGTAATCATAATCGGAGGGATTGTGTACATGAAACAAAAGCAGCTTAATGAAGAAATGGTCAATATGATTAAGAGTGACCGAGTAGCGCAACTGATCGAATCTGAGTTAAAACGGTTAGATCCCAAAGCATTAGCAGCTGAAGGAATCGTCCATTCGTATGAAATTGATTACGAAAGTATTGAACCTAATCGTTTAGGAGGAATCAACGTTGAATTGATCATTAATCAAGATAAAGAGTTAACATTAGGATTGGTAGTCAATGAGCGCAGGAACCAATTAGTGAATGATGGATTAGTTCTCTCAGAAAAACTAGATAGGCTGATTGAGAGAGCGGATCAGTCATGAGGATGACTGATGAAGAGAGAATAAGAATGATAAGCCAAAGCTATATGAATCTCGAAGTGAACAAAAAAATTTCAGTGAATCGTCAAACATATGGTTATGTATCAAAGATAATAGATAACAAAAAAAGTGGAGAAAAAAGTTTTATCATTACCGACGGAAATCCAAAAGTGCAAAAGCCAAAAGAAGTGAAACAGATAACTATCCTTTATCAAGGCTCGATAGGGATCAATAAAATACTGGTAAATCCTGGAGATGTATGGCGAGATTGGGGAGTAAACAATCTTCCTACGGCTGTCCAAGTGATCAATGAAGGAGGAGCAACTGCGATGCCGCAATTAAAGTCTGCTGCGCATACATTACAAGAAACCATGCAAATGTATCCCAATGCCAAAGTTTCAGTATACGGCCATTCTTTAGGTTCAATGAATGGACAATATGCTATTTCAGATTTGCCGACTGCTTTTCATGATCGGCTAGAGGGAGTATATCTCTACCAAGGCCCCAACATTTACAGTATTTTAAATCCCAGACAACAAGCAGCGGCAGATAAATTAACGAATGAAGGAAAGATTTTCAATTTTATTGACACAAGAGATTTAGTACCAATCGGGTATTCACTGACAAAAAAACAAGTGGGCACAATAATTGAAGTAACATCTAAAAAAGTGAAGTTGGGCAAACAGCATATGTTGGGCGGTTATTTATTTGATCAAGATGGGAATCTAGTGACACAGTCTAAAGGGATTATCCAATTAGCAAAACATCAGACAAGCAAAGAGTTGGATCGGCTCGCTGAGATTCATCATCAATTTAGTCACAGCGGTAAAGGAATTTCTTCTTCACAAGAGATTTTTTTAGATGCGATGCAAGCGAGAACGATTACCTTGGGATACAAACAAGCGATTCAATCTGAGATAGACACAGTGGTCAAGTGGCTAAACAAGGAGATTGAACAGGCTAATCTTCTTTGGAGCCAAACGAAACGGGATACGAACCGCTGGGGTGAACATTTGAATGATACCGAAAAAATGGCTATTCTGGCAGAAAATCAGGTGACAGAGTACACACTAGTCCGTCAGCCAGTGGATACCTATGAACAACAACTAACCCTATTGCAAAAGGTCCAATATGAATTAGATACGCTGCTGAAACAGATAGTAACCACCATTGAAGAACAGGTGAGGACAGATAAAACATTGTCCCAATATCTTTCATAAAATGGAGGGGTTATGGATGAAAAAAGGTAAAGGACAGTCTCAACCTATGGAAAAACAGTTATATTCAGAAAAAAAACAATTAGAAAATCAACTCGACCAACTAAAGAAAGAAAAAAGTAAATTTGATCATTACTTAGATCACTTAGCAGACCAGTTCCATGATTTTTTGTTTTTTGATGTTTCCCCCCACAGAAAACAGTTCTATCATCTGTTAAATGATAGTAAAGAAGAGGCGGAAGGGATTTTTCGCAGAGAGAAAAGAATGATCGAATGTCGCATTGAATGTCCATTAGTAGAGAAGTATTCTGCTTTAGAGAAAGAATCTAATAACTAATAAAAACGAAATGGGAGAAAAACATGTTTGAAGAATTACAAAGAACATTGGAGAAACAACTCATACGGCTTATTGTTGCAACACCAAGTCATGCCACATCGCAAAATAGAAAAAACTTGACCAAACAAACACTTCAACAGAAGAAACAAACGTTGAAACAGCTGACTACAAGTTATGCAAGTCATTTAAGTCACGTTTCTAAAGGAACATGGGTCAAGACAGCTATCCAAGTGATCGAAAGAACGGCGAATCAATTCGAATGGCTTACTTAAGGAAGTAAAAAAGTTGAGCATGAAGTTGTGCTAAACTTTTTTACTACGAGTAAATGATCGATTCAATGATGAACCGCAATAGCAAGAGAAGACGTTCTAAATCAAGGGAGTGATGGATCTTCTTTTGTTTGCCAGTGATTGAATGATTTTTTGAGTATACCTAAGAATAGAAACTAAAAAATCATAAATAAGCATCGATTTCTTCTTTAATGATCCGTAATCCTTTCTTTAAAATCTCCAAATGATTGGATGATAAGGCGATTCGGATAAAAGGATCAGCTTGTTGTTGACTAGTGAAGCGATTCGAGTGATAGATTCTTATCCCTTTGTTCAAAAAATGTTGTTCTACATCTAAGGGAGAAATATCGGCTCGGATCGGAATATTTCGATAATAAGGATAAGGATTCGAAGGACGAGGTAAATCAAAATACGCATCAAAGCAGTCATTTGCTTCGGCTGTTCGCTTTAATTTTGTTGTTAAGATTTTCTGGACTGTTTCTGGTGAGTGCAAGATTTGAGTGATGATTTCTGCATCTAGACCAGATGTTTTGACGTTTATATTAAAGATTGCTCGTTCAATTCGTTCTCTTAAACGTTCTGGGAATACAAGATAGGCTACACGAAGACCTGAACAAATGAATTTGGTCATTCCTGACAAGTAAATGGTTTGGTCAGGTAGCAGCTGTTGAAACGGTGGCAAAACTTGTTGTTGAAAATGGGTCGTTAAAAAAGAATGAATATCGTCTTCAATAACTAATAACTTTTCTTTGGAAATAATAGCTTTCAATTCATTACGCCGTTGGAGAGACATTTGAAAACCAATGGGGTTACTACAAGAAGGCATCAGATAAATCCCTTTTATTTTCTTTTTATGACACTCTTGTAGCAATAATTCAGGTTTCATTCCTTCTTGGTCGAAATCGATCGGAACTACTTCTAAGTGATACAAATGCGCTAACTCAATAAAATTGGAATAGGTATATCGATCAATAGCGATTCGATCTCCAGGAGAAAAAAAGGCGGCAAGTGTCACAGCAAGACCATTTTGAACACCAGAAACGATTGCGGTATGATGAATCGTTGTTTGAACCCCTTGAGTCTGTAACCACTCGACTGCCGTCTTTAATTGAAAATTGGTTCCCATAGGGTCACGATAATTCAATAAACCCACGATATTGGGGTTGAGACTGACTGAATGGATAAAAGGCAGGACAAGATGGTTGCAGTCTTCAAAAGAACTAACTAATCCAAAATCAATCACATGCTCAGCTACTTGATTAGTTGAAATCGTGATTGAAGTAAAAGCATTAGGGGAAACGAACGTACCACTTCCAATATTGGTGTACAAGAGACCTTTCTCAATACCATATTTATAGGCCTGACCGACAGTTGTAAAATTGATATCTAAATAGTCGGCTAATTCTCTCTGAGAAGGAAGTTGGGTATTTTTTTGTAACTTACTTGTAAGAATATCTTCTTCTAGCTGTTGGATCAGAGATTTATAGATGGGGCGTGTTAATTTTGTTTTATCAGGTCGCCAAGTGATCGGATAATCTTCATAAGAATTTATGGGCATTTTATTCACCTCTAAAATTGTATTCCATACAATTATACTATTGAATGTATATAATTCAATGATAATATATGGACGTGAGGGGGAGATTTTTATGAGAAAAATCGATTTTGAAGAAGCAGTATCACGATTAGATTTTCAAGAGGCAATTGAAGTAATGCGTCAGTGTTTTAGCGATTATGGCGAAGGAAAAATTAGTCAAAATACACGTATGGTAGAGATTTTGCCAGATGGTAAAAACAAAAATGTTTTTGCGATGATGCCTGCTTATCTTGGTAAAGATCGTTATTTTGGTGCAAAAATCATTACTGCATTTCCTGATAATCATTTACAAGGACTATCTTCACATTTGGGGGAAATTCTATTATTTGATTCTAAAAACGGTGTACCTGTAGCGCTAATCAACGCGAATGCAGTCACTTGGATTCGTACCGCTGCAGTTTCCGCTTTAGCCACTGATATATTGGCGAAAAAAGAAGCGGCATCATTAGCTTTAATCGGGGCTGGACAACAAGCAAGCTCGCATTTGAATGCGATCTGTGCTATACGTTCAATCAATAAAGTATCTGTATATGACTTGAGTAAAGAAAGAAGTCAACAATTTATTGAGGAGATGCAAACAGCATACCCGGAAATTGAATTTTCAAGTGGAGAAACACTCGCAGAAACAGTGGAACAAGCTGAGATCATTTGTACGCTAACACCTAGTAAAGAGGCGTTTTTGAAAAAAGAATGGCTTACTCCTGGTGCGCATATCAATGCTATTGGTACGTTTACACCAGATACACGTGAAATCACTAGTGAATTGATGAAAAGCAGTGCCATCTATGTCGATGATTATGAAGCTGCAATGAAAGAAAGTGGGGATCTACTGATTCCGATTGCTGAAGGAGAATTATCAGAATCAGCGATCTCAGGCTCGTTAAGTGAATTGGTTTCAGGAAAAAGATTACTAAAAGACCAACAAGAAACAATCACGATTTTTGATGCCGTTGGCTTAGCGATTGAAGATCTATGTTGTGCAGAATATATTTATCAAAAAGTTAAGGAGTCTGAATAAAATGAAGTTAAGTTATTATGTTGTTGATGCATTCACACAAGAAGTGTTTAAAGGGAATCCAGCAGCAGTCTACGTTTTAGAGAAGTGGTTACCAGATACAGTGATGCAAAAAATTGCTATTGAGAATAACTTATCTGAAACAGCATTTACTGTCAAAAAGGAGGAACACTATGAGTTACGTTGGTTTACTCCGGATCGTGAAATCGACTTATGTGGACATGCTACTTTAGCAACAGCGTTTGTTTTGTTCAATTATTATGGGGTAGAGGAAGAAACAATCAAATTTACTAGTCAAAGTGGCGAACTTCTTGTGACAAAACAACAAGAAACTTACTATATGGATTTTCCAAGTATCATGCCTAAAAAAGTAGCAATTTTACCTGAATACGAAAAAGCGATCGGTGCAAAAATCAAAGCTGCTTATTTAGCGCGAGATTTATTTTTTGAACTGACAGATGAAGAAACCGTAAAACAGTTGCAACCAAACTTTTCAGCTATTAAAAATTTTGATTTGGGCGTTGGCGTGATCGTGACCGCACGTGGTCAGAAGGAAGATTTTGTTTCTCGTACATTTTTCCCGAAATTAACGATCAATGAAGATCCCGTTTGCGGTTCTGCTCATTCCAATCTTATTCCTTATTGGGCAAATAAATTAAGTAAGAAAAAAATGATTGCCCATCAGCTTTCACCAAGAGGTGGCTACCTTGATTGTGAGTTACGAGGGGAGCGGATCATGATTGGTGGAGAAGCAGTGCTATTCGCTCAAGGAGAAGCTTATATTCCAGAAAAATAAGCATCGCAAATGAAGCAGGAGTTCCCTCTGACAATCTATACCTTTTTCTTCCAGGGCGATTTCCAGAGGATAGAAGTAAGCCTGTTTTTAGAGATACTAGAAGAGGCTGAGGCAGGTTTTGGCTTAGTCTCTTCTTTTCAACCATAATATTGAAGCTTTCCTAGAAAATCTCTCTATTATTTTACTACTACTTTACTGCTAGAGTTCAAACAGATTATTTGCCTGTATCATTTTTGAGAGGTACGATAATAATGCAAACGCTATCATAAAATTCATGGTTCTTAATTCGAGAGAAAGAAGGCTTTATTATGGAAAAAGTTTATCAAGCTGGTACACATGAAGGGATGATTGATTTCATCAATATGGAAGATCTGGAATTAGCAGCTACTCAAGTAATCCCTAGTGGTGGATATGGCTATATCAGTAGTGGTGCAGGGGATTTGTTTACTTATCGAGAAAATCAAAAAGCCTTTAATCATCAATTGGTTATCCCTCATGTTTTGAAAGATGTGGAATTACCTGATACAACGACCTATTTTTCTGATGAAACATTAGCCGCACCAATCATTATGGCACCAGTAGCAGCGCATGGATTAGCCCATGAACAAGCTGAAAAAGCTTCGGCTAAAGGAGTATCAGAATTTGGAACGATCTATACAGCTAGTTCTTACGCTTCTTGTACCTTGGAAGAAATTAGAGCAGCTGGTGGTCCTGAAGCTCCTCAATGGTTTCAGTTTTATATGAGTAAGGACGATGGGATCAACTTGGATATCTTGGAAATGGCAAAAAGAAACGGAGCAAAGGCGGTTGTTTTAACAGCTGATGCAACAGTTGGCGGAAATCGTGAAACAGATCGGCGAAATGGTTTTACTTTTCCGTTGCCCATGCCAATCGTTCAAGCTTACCAATCGGGAGTCGGTCAAACGATGGATGCAGTCTATAAATCGTCTAAACAAAAATTAAGTCCAAAAGATATCGAATTTATTACGACCCATTCAGAGTTGCCAGTTTATGTCAAAGGGGTACAATCAGAAGATGATGTGTATCGTTCTCTTGATGCTGGTGCACAAGGGATTTGGGTCTCCAATCATGGTGGTAGACAGTTAGATGGTGGTCCAGCTTCTTTTGATTCATTACGCTATGTAGCTGAAGCTGTGGATAAACGTGTACCTATCGTATTTGATAGCGGTGTTAGACGAGGGCAACATGTCTTTAAAGCGATTGCTTCAGGAGCTGATTTAGTTGCCATTGGTAGACCAGCCATTTATGGACTTTCTTTAGGTGGAAGTACAGGGATCAAACAAGTATTTGATTTTTTCAAAACAGAACTTGAAATGGTCATGCAATTAGCTGGAACTCAAACTGTTGAAGACATCAAAAACGCAAAATTGAGAGAAAATCGTTTCATGTGTTAAGACAAAAAATCGGTTTATCAATAGGGATTAAGTAGCAAAATAGCTTGAACAGATAGTGATTTTGGATAGAATTTTTGAATGATCGTGCTTATTTTAGGAAAGAATATTTCAACAAGATATTAACCAGTTTTATAGCGATAATCAAACGAGGTTGAGACAAAAGTGTTCAGCATCAAGAAATAAGAAGGAATTTCCGAAGATGCTACTTTTGTCTCACCGTGAACAAGAGGTCGTGAAAAGAGTGTTTTGACCTGAGCGCTCACCAAGTAAAAACTGCGACGAGTAATCGCAGGAGCATTAAGGATGGAAATCTCGAAACAGCTTCCCATGTTTTGAGATTTTTTGACTTATCGCCGAAGGTCAGCTCTTTGAACACCGTGAATCAGAGGTCGTGAAAACATCGGGTAGCTCTGATGACAATAAGAAAGAATTTTTTGAAACAGCTCCTCATGTTTTGAAAAATTCAGGCTTATTTCAAGGAGCTGATGTTTGAACACCGTTTAGCAATAGGCTGTGAAAGAAGCGTTTAGCTCCGAGCGAATAAGAGAGGAGTTTTTAAAATAGCTCCTCCTATTTTAGAAAATCATCGCTTATTGTTGAGGAGTTGCTTTTTGAACGCCGTTTATCCGTTTTTAGAGATACTAGAAGAGACTGAGACAACTTTTGTCTCAGTCCCGTTTTTTTGTGAGCAGATTATTCCTCTAAAAATTTATCAAGTGATAAACTTGTATTATTGTTTGATAAACTTTTAAAGGAGGAGTTAGATGTTTTTAGCATTAAATGAAATCATACATTCAAAATTACGCTATGCGTTGGTTGCTGGGGTGATGTTTTTAATTGCATATTTGGTCTTTTTTTTAACCGGTTTAGCGTATGGACTGGCACAAGATAACCGAACGGCTGTCGATAAGTGGGAGGCAGACTATATTGTACTGTCAAAAGATGCCAATACGAACCTAGGGATGTCAATGATAACGAAAAAGACAGCGCAAGAAGTAAAAGGGGATAAGGTGGCTTACTTGGCACAAACACCAGGTGTCGTAACCAGTAAAGACAACGATGAGGCAGGAAAAATCAATGTGAGTTTTTTTGGTATTGATCCAGATCAATTTATCATGCCTAATATTGTTGAAGGTAAGGCCTTTGTTGGGAACGATGAAGCAGTGGGTGATATTAGCTTAAAAGAAGAGTATGGTCTAGGAATTGGCGATACAGTTAAACTTTCTGGTAATGACAAAACCTTTCGATTAACTGGATTTACCGAAAATGCGAAGTTCAATGTATCGCCAGTTTTATATACAACACTTGATGCTTACCAAGAAATTCGTTTTGAAAAAACAGATACAAGTGAGAATGCTCGAATCAACGCTGTGGTTGTTAGAGGGCAGATAGATGATTTACCAAATGATCTTGAAAAAATCAGCATTTCTAAATTTATCAATGAATTACCTGGCTATAGTGCGCAAGTACTCACTTTTGGTTTTATGATCGGCTTTTTGATCGTGATTGCAGCGATTGTAATCGGAATTTTCATTTATGTGTTGACCATGCAAAAAATCAATATTTTTGGTGTTTTGAAGGCGCAAGGAATGACAGGAGGGTTTATCGCTCGCTCAGTAGTGGCCCAAACTTTCTTACTCTCATTCTTTGGGATCGGTCTTGGCTTGTTGGGAACAGTGGGGACCTCGTTCCTTTTACCAGATACCGTACCTTTTCAAAGTAATTGGTTATTTTTCGGAGTTATCAGTGTTTTGATGTTAGTGGTCGCCATTTTAGGTGCGCTGTTTTCGGTACGAGCAATTGTAAAAATCGATCCATTGAAGGCAATTGGTTAGGAGATGAAAAAAATGAAAGCAATCGAATTTAAAGATGTCGAAAAGAATTTCAAAGATGGTGATCAAATCGTCCACGCACTGAAAAAAACCAATGTTAGTGTAGATAAAGGCGAATTTGTTGCGATCATCGGTCCTTCTGGTTCAGGAAAAAGTACTTTCTTGACCATTGCAGGTGGCTTACAAACGCCTAGTAAAGGGTCTGTTTTGATCAATGGGCAAGAATTTAGTGCTCAACCTGAGAATCAGCGGGTAAAATTACGTTTTAAGGAAATCGGATTTATTTTACAAGCGTCTAATTTGGTTCCATTTTTATCGGTCAAAAAGCAATTGATATTAGTGGATAAAGTCAAACATGAGAATCGTCAGAAAGAAGCGAATGAACTATTTGAACAGTTAGGTGTTGCCGAATTGGTCAACAAATATCCAGAAGAATTATCAGGAGGAGAACGGCAAAGAGTCGCCATTGCTAGAGCGCTTTACAACGATCCGTCCATTATTTTAGCAGATGAACCAACAGCCAGTTTAGATTCAGAAAAAGCAAGAGAAGTCGTAGATATTTTAGCGAAAGAATCGAAAGAAAAAAATAAAGCCATCATTATGGTCACCCATGATACACGCCTGATTGACAAATGTGATAAAGTGTTTATGATGGAAGACGGTGTTTTTCAAGAAAAAACAGAATAAGCATAAAAAGAAGGTGTGTATGTGGTTCATCGCTATAACAAAGACACGCAAAAAAAGATTTTACATGAAGCCAATCATTTGTTTATGTCAAAAGGCTATCTCGGCACGTCTACTCGTGAAATTGCTAAGAACGCCGGGATTACCCAACCCAATCTTTATCATTACTTTAGTGACAAAGAAAAACTTTACCAGGCAGTTCTGGAACAACATTTGAAAACAGTAGGGGACGATTTGAGGAAGATCGCCGCAACGAGTGCCGATGATTTTCAACAAACGTTGACTAAGATGGCTGAATATCTTATCGAAACCCATCTCATTGATTTGTTTATGATGCTGCATGATTTGAAGCTCAATCTTTCAGCTGAAACAAGAAATCATTTGTTTTGTTTATGGAAAAAGAATTATCGGGAACCTTTTGAAAAGATTTTTGCCAATCATCAACAACTATTACGAAAAAACGTCACACAGGAACTGGCAGCGAAACATTTTTTCCTTTTACTAGCCCCTTATATTACTGAATCTGGTCATTCAGAGGAACAGCCTTTTGATGTGGCGACTTTGATCGATCTTTACTTAAATGGGGTTATTGTTTAGCTTGAGACGAATAACGGTTGTGTAAGCTCCGTTCGATTGGATGGATCTGATGCTTTGGAGACACTATATGCTGTCTCCAAAACATCAGATCCATTTCAAAGAACGAACACTTGCACACCGTTTTTTTGTGTTAATGTTGCCGATGGGATTCATTCGTTAGTTGAAGCGGCTTTTCTATTAGGGGATTTCAATAGTTTTTTTTTTTTTGAAAAAAAAGGAACGTTTCTCCCTATTTTCCACTTTATACTTAAGCTCAATGAATAAACGAGAAGGGAAAGAGAAATGAAAAGAACTTTGTTCTATTTAGATAGGGATAGTTATGTTTGCTATTTATTAGAGAAAATCAAAGAGATAGATGAAAAACGAAGTATCGAACACCATTTATTAGTGGAAGGTGCAAATCGAAAGTCTATAGATACAGTCAGTCAAATCAAGAAGATGGATTTCTTACCAATATTTAAGGATAAAACCCAGCAAGAGATAGTTAACGAAGCCACTCAATACTGTCAATCGCTGCTAAATGTTTTTAATAGTGCGATAGGAAAAAAAGCTATTACAAATTATCTTATGCTACATGACCTGAGTCCAGAATTGACTAAAGAAATTGTTGAAGGACTAGTTTTTAAGGGAACTGTGAACAAACATGGATTTTTTAAAAAGATAGAAAAGAAAAAACAATTACATAAAAAGTTCAATGAAACATTGGTCAAATATGGCACAAATGAAGGGATAAAAGCAATTGAAAATCAACTCATTTTAAATGAACTTCCTCGATCTGAATACAACAAAATAAGTGCAACAATTGGAGAATTTTTGTTTCCTACATGGGAGAATTCCAGATACTCTAAACAAATTACTTTGACGGCCAAAAGATGTAATGTTTTTTTAGAGGATTTCGGTGAGACAGAAGGATTATTAGCTGTTCAATATTATTTATTGTTGCAAAATACAACAGCAGACAGAGCGAAGGATATACTTAATGAAGTTCAATTACCCAAGACAATCAATCAAAAAGAGTATAAAGACCTTCTCGTTACAACGCTCTATTATAATAATATGGGGGCAACAGAAGTAGAAAATCGGCTAGTTCTACAAGGAGTAGATCGTAAATTTTTCAATCGGATAGGAGAAATTTTAAACATCAATTTATTGCCTTCCTTGAAAGATGAACCTTTATCAAAGGAGGAGAAAATAACTAAAGCAGTCAAATATTGCCAAAGTTTTTTAAATTACTGGTATCCAAACAAAGTAAATGGAGTTAAATCAGTCAATAATTACCTTATGTTGGAAGATTTCTCTCCTGCAATCAATATCGAAGTCATAGAGCGAATAAAAGATTCTATGAATGATGAGGACCGAAAAAATTTCCATTTTTGTTTAACTAGATATATAAAATATAGCCAATTTGTTCGAGAATTAGGATCAGAAATGGGCAGAAAAAAATTCGAGAATTATTTTATTTTAACTTATCCTAGTTTACAACAGCTTCATCAAATGAATGAATACATCGATCAATCAATATTCCCAATGATAGATATGACTAAAAGAGGGGCAATTAGCACATTAGTTGATCGGTGCAATTCTTTTTTAGAAGACTTAGGACCAAAAATAGGCTTTGTAGCGATTCAAAAATACTTATTGTTACAAAATACAGCGCCCAAGTATGTTGATAAAATTTTTAGAGATCTAAGGTTTCCTAAAACTATCAATAAATTTTATTTACAGAAACAATTCGAGGAAGTGTACAAGTGCCAATCGATGTTGATAGGATCTGAGGAAACTTTTGGAAAGAAACTATGTGAGGAATATCTTGTTTTACGAGGAATGAATCGAATGCAGATCGATCAATTGAGTAAGATACTAAATGTCACCTTGCTTCCTTCTTTGAAGATGAAGTCGTCTCAAACACTCATTGATGAAGTAGTCCAACGTTGTGAACGTTTTGACCGATTGGCAACACGGAATTATCTCGTGCTTCAAGAGCTGCCTCCAGATATTCTTGAGGAAATTTTTACAAAAATCCCTTCAAAAGTAAATGTTGTTCTTGATAATAGTTATTTGACTATCAAAGAAGAAGTAAGACTTGTTAAGGAGTGCCAAGCATCTTTTAATAAATTAGGGCTCATTGAGTGGAAAAAATCAAGTGAAAATGCCCTTGCCTTAAGGGGAGCGAATCAAGAATTAGTCACGTTGATCAATAACCATGTAAATGAAGAGTTATTCCCCAAAGCTGGACGTTTATCTGGACAATTGAATCGTTGTCACTCGTTTTTAAAGGATTTAGGTAATGAAAAAGGAATGAAGGCTATTGTTCATTTTCTATTATTTACAGAGAGACCACTAAAGGAAACACTCCATGTGATTGATGGGTTTGATTTTTCTTTGCCGGTTTCTTCAGATGCATTAAAGGTGAGCATCATTGAGAAGTATTGTGATCATATCGTACAAAAAAAGGATGATTGGCTCTGGCGAAGGAAAGAAATAGAAAATACATTGATTTCCATAGGTGCAAGTAGAAGAATCAGTAATCGATTAAGTGATCGTTATGAGATTCCATTATTTCCACCGATTTTTGATGGTAAACTCTCAGCAGATGAGATTAACAAAGGGAAAAGGGATATAAGGGAACGTTGTGATGAGTTAATCAAAGAGAACCGATCCAAGGGGGGCATATACATGCGCTGGTCAATTACTTTTTCTTACAAAAAATGCCAGTCAAAATTGCAAAAGAAACCATCAAAAAGCTAAAATTAGAGACCATCACTAAAGACGAGGTAAAAAGAGTCGTGTTAGCTAATTATTATACTTATCTTGGAGAAAAAAAACCACTAGCTGAACATTTAAAATCGGCTAAACGATACTTACGTACATTAAATTGTTTTAGAGAGCAGGAATCGCAGATTAAATATGATCGTCAATTTCGTTGAAAAAGTTTTCAGTTAAATGTTAATGATGAAACGAAAAGAATCAGGAAGATCCAACTCTAAGAGGATACATTCAAAAATGAACAAATCATACATAAAAAGATTCGCAGCATTTTGTCCAATTTATTTTGGCGGAATGCTTTTTTTGTTCTTTTATAAATATAAAAATAAAAAATAATAGTTATTTTAAATAAAGCAGTAAAAAAAGATGAAAAAGAGAAAAGAGAATAGGGATATTTATTAGTTATTTTAGATAACTATAAATATATAAATGTTAATATGCAATACAAAAATATCAAATCATTTGATGCTTTGATAAGATAATGTTAACCTTGTTTTGTAAGGGTTATCATTTTTTGTTTTTTAGGAGGTTGGTTTATTAAAAAATAACTTATTTATTTTATGGGTAATAAGTTTTATTAGGGGAGTTCGTATAGAAAAAGAGGGGAAGGGTTAAAAATGAAAAAGTTGAAAAAAATTAGTTTGGCAGCAATGTTATTTTCTTCTGTTATTTCTCTGACAACGCCATTATTCAGCCACAAAGAACATGTGCATGCTGAAGAAGCACAGGAAATTACAAAAAAAGCGTCTTATCGTAATGTGATGTATTATGGTGATTGGTCGATTTGGGGAGGAGAACAAGAATTTTATCCTAAAGATATTGCCGCAGACCAATTGACGCATTTAAATTATGCCTTTTTGGATTTTGATAGTAATGGTGAGTTGAGATTTACAGATAAAGAAGCCGCTGTAGGCGTGCCAGCAGGTGAAGCAGAAGTCGGATGGGGAAATGCTGCTTCTGGTTTGTTGAATGCGCTTCAAAATTTGCGTGGACAAAATAAAAACTTAAAAATTGGCGTGTCATTAGGTGGTTGGTCAAAATCGGGTGATTTTTCTGAAGTTGCAGCTAGTCCTGCGAAACGAAAAAAATTAGTGGAAAACATTACTAAATTCTTAAAATATACCAACATGGATTTCGTTGATATTGATTGGGAATATCCAGCAGATGTTCGTGAGCCTGATCGTGTCGACAACAAAAATGATGAAGGAACACCTAACGCAAAACCAGAGGATAAAGAAAATTATATTTTACTATTAAAAGATATTCGAGCGGCGATCGATAAACAAGGAGTGGAATTAGGTAAGACTTATGAACTTTCTGTAGCATTACCTGCGTCCCAAGGAATGTTGGACAAGGGAGTTGACATCAAACAACTATTTGAAGTAGTTGACTTTGCGAATATGATGACTTATGACATGAATGGTGCTTGGAGTGCAACAAGTGGTCATCATACTGCACTTTATGGTAATCCTAACGACCCGAACTATGCAAATGGGTTGTCCGTTGATCAGACCGTTCGCTTTTTGAAAGAAAATGGGGCTCCTTCAGAAAAAATCGTTATCGGCGCAGCTTTCTATACTCGTGGGTGGAATGAAGTAGCTAAAGGGACAGACCCAAATACTCCTGGATTATTCCAACCTGCTGAAAAAAGCAATAAAGATGCAGACCAAACGCCGACATATGGTGCGGACAATGAACATTCTCTGGCACTTGGGGATGGTGGCCGAGCAGGTGGAGTTTGGTCCTACCGAAACATTGATGAATTAAAAACTAAAATCCCGACTCTAAAAGAATATTGGGATGATACAGCCAAAGCACCATTTTTATACAGCGAAGTTTCAAAAGAGTTCTTTACCTATGACAATGTAAAATCAATTAATTACAAAACGCAATATGTGAAAGAGCATGAATTAGGTGGTGTAATCTCTTGGATGCAATCGCAAGATAAACCAACAACGAGTACGAAAAGAGATGAACTGACCAAAGCAATCAAAAATGGGTTGTTTGGTACAGAAAAACTTCCAGAGCATAAAATTGTATCAAGTGATCTAAATGTCGAGGTAGGGATTTCTACTTATTCTGAAAACAGTTCAAAAGGGTATGAGTTAGTCATCAAAAATAAAGAAACACTAAATGAAAATTCGGACGTTTTATCAGCTATTGAATCTTCTCACAAGATAATTAAATTACCACGATACACTTTAGCGTTGAATTCAAATGAAATTCTTAGTAGTGGTGATTACAAAGCAGGCGAGGTTTCAACCTCAAATGGAACGGTGACGATCGATTTAAGTGGGGTTTATGAAGGAAAAGAGCTTAAACCAGGGGAGACATATACGTTTAGATTAAAATCAAATGCAACTGATGTATCCGTTGATCATATTGCTTCTATAAATCTAGCACAAAGAATTACAAAAGCCGGTATAGATATCTCGCAACAAACGATTTATGGAGAGGATTCAACTAATCCAACACCAACGCCAACACCAGATCCAGAAGATAAAGAAGCACCATCTATTCCGACTGATCTGACAGCTTCAAATGTGACAGAGACAAGCGTGACGTTGAACTGGACCGCTTCGACGGATAATAAAGGAGTAGCAGGTTATTATGTTTATCGTGACGGACAACAAGTTGGTCAAACAGCTACTACCAATTATATTGACAAATATTTAATGGCTGGTTCAACGTACATTTATACTGTAAAAGCGTTTGATCATTCTGGTAATGTTTCAGAACACAGTCAACCTTTGAGTGTAACAACACTAGATAGCACATCTTCATCAAAATATGAAGCATGGAGTGCTACAAATATTTACAAAGCTGGTGATAAGGTGTCTCATAAAGGGCAAAACTATCAAGCGAAATGGTGGACAAGCGGGGAAGAACCAGGTACTGAACAATGGGGACCTTGGGAGTTGATTGATTAAATTGCTGGTTATTAATGGGTAAAACATACTAAGTTTTAACGTTTGGGACTAATTAATGGGCTCCCATCGCAGTGGAAAAAAGTTCTATTCTACTGTGATGGGAGTTTTTATGCTATCTAAAAGATCAGGCTATGCTCTTAAGGTCAAATGACCAATTGGATAGCCTGTTTTAAGAGGTCTTATGACCGTTGCTTCAACGCTTCATTCCTATAGAATGATTTCTGAAACAACGTTTATTATTTTTAGAATAAAGCGTTAAAGGGATATCATAAACTCATTTTTTTTGCTTTTTCAGTATTCGCAAAATGTAATTTTGCATAATTTGCTAACAAATCAACGCCACCTTGTTCAATGATTTTTGCAGCTATTCGATCCGACTTTGTTCCAGCGCCAGAAGGTAACTCTAGACCGATCTCTGCTGATTCTTTAGCTAATTCTTCTAGAAAACTTGCTCGGCTGATGATCGATGCCGCAGCTACCGCTAAGTGGTATTGTTCTCCTTTAGTCACAAAATAGAGTTTTTCTTGCACTTGATTTTTTTCCAAACGGACATACTTTTTATAATTGCTTTCTGGTGTAAACTGATCGATCAAGATTGCCTCTGGTTTGACAGGAGCAATTTTTTTCAGCAGTAGCTGGATCGCTTGATTATGCAAAGCAACTTTCATACGCACAGCATTGTATTTCGGTTGGATCTCGTTATATTTTTTAGGCTCGAGTACTAAAAGTTGATAAGGGATCGTCTTCTTCAAGATACTAGCCAATTGAATGATTTGAGGATCTTTTAATTCTTTTGAATCACGAACGCCTAGTTTTTTTAGTTGTGTTAGTTGCTCCTTGGCCACGTAAGCAGCACAAACTGTCAATGGACCGAAGTAACTCCCATTTCCCACTTCGTCACTTCCTAATACAGATAAAGATTCGATGTTCTTAGGCAAAGATGCAGCTGTTTTTCCAGCTTTGGGTTTTGCTGAAGCTGCCTTTCCCCATTGACTTGCTTCTTTTTCGGCATTTGCACCTTGGAACATGACTTTTCCTGAGGTGTATGCAGTGATGGTCGTGCCATTTTTTTTAGCAGCAAATACGGTATAAGGAATTTTTTTAGGTAAAAGATAAGAAAGATAAGCTTGTTTCATTTTTTCCATTTGGGCAGTCGTTACTTTGATGATAATATTACTCATTATGTACCTCCAGTTTAGTTAAATTAATAAATTTAGATGCTTGTTAGATGAAAGATCCCTCAATAGTTCCTTGTCGTTCAGTTGGGGACGAGACATAGCATTTTTTCAAAGTTTATCATATAATGATAAGGTAAATATAAGAAAATTTGTGTACAACTGTTAAATCATTAATTTCATGGTACACTAGATAATAATTTTATCAATAGGGGGAAATGATTCGGATGGCGCACGAAAAAACACGCTATAAAGCAGTGATTGCCGACCAAACTTACACGATTATTGGACGTGAAACAAAGCACCATATGGATATCGTGACAAATTTGATCAATGAACAACTAAAAGAATTGAAGGATTTGTCTCCGCAAATCGATAATGAACAAGCAGCGATCTTAATGGCTGTCAATGCGCTCTCGGATCAATTGAAGAAGCAAGAAAGAAATCTCGAACTTGAAAAAGAAGTAGCAGATTTAAAGAAAAAAATGATCAAATTTGTGGAAATGGAAAATCGAATCAAAAGAATTGAAGCGATTGAAAACGAAGCACGAGAAGTGTTGAAAGAAAACGGACAGGCAGATCGAGAAATCAAGAATCATGTGGAAGCCCAACAAATTTTAAATGAAAAAAGAAAAGGTCAAATCAAACAAAAATCTTCAAATTAATGAAAGAGAAAGGAACAAGACATGTTAAGTCTTTTGATTTTATTTATCTTGCTGCTTGCATTTTTTTCAGGTGCGCGACGAGGATTCTCTATGCAGGTCGTTTATACGATCGGTTATATTTTGTCTTTTATGGCAGCACAGCACTTTTATAAGGATCTAGCAAGTCGTCTGGAATTATATATTCCTTATCCTGCGGTAACATCTAATTCCCAAATGGTCTTTTTTGATCAGACATTTTCTTTCAGATTAGATGAAGCTTTTTATGCAGGAGTCGCCTTTTTGCTGATTTTATTTATCGGAGGATTGCTTACTCGTTTTATCGGGATTTTTGTTCATAGCTTGACCTATATTCCGATCCTAAAACAAGTCGATTGGCTTGCGGGAGGCATCTTATCTTTAATCGTTGCCTATGTCACGATATTTTTGCTCTTGAGTTTATTGACTTTTGTGCCAGTAGATATCGTTCAAAAACAATTTAGTGGAAATAGTCTTGCCCGCTTTATCGTAGAGCAGACACCATTTCTAACCAATAAAATCCATGATTTATGGATAACGAATGTGATAAACTAATCAAAAATTTTTTGTAAAAGTGTAACAGTAAGTAGTGAAAGAAAAAAAACGAAGTTGTGACAGGACAGCAAAGACCAATGAGTCAATGCGAAATGTGACAACTTCTTTTAGTGAAAGTTAGGGTGATAACGTGAATAATCGAATCCTAGAAACATTAGAATTTGAAAAAGTGAAACAGCTTGTTCGTCAGTTTGTGGTAACCGCGCAAGGAACAGAAGAACTCGCAAAGTTAGTGCCGATCAACCAACAAGAGAAATTAACAGATTGGTTAGCAGAAACAGAAGATGGCTTAAAAGTTCAAAGGTTACGTGGGGGAATCCCTATTCCTAAGTTAGAGAACATTCGACCTCATATGAAACGAATTGAGATCGGTGCTGATTTAAATGGACTCGAATTAGCGCAAGTTGCGCGTGTTTTATCGACTACAAGTGAATTAAAACGATTCTTTGCTGATTTAGCAGATAGCGAAATTGAATTTTTACGTCTTTATTTCTGGGCAGAACAATTGGTGACGATCCTCGAATTGAATCGACGTTTAAAAGAGTCGATCGATGAAGATGGGCGAGTAACAGATGATGCTTCCCCTGAATTAAAAATCATTCGTCAAAATATTCGTCGAAGTGAACAAACGGTGAGAGAACAACTAGACGGCATTGTTCGGGGGAAAAACGCCAAATACTTAAGTGATACGATCATTACCATGCGAAATGATCGCTATGTGATTCCTGTCAAGCAAGAATACCGGGGTGTCTTTGGTGGGGTAGTCCATGATCAAAGTGCTTCTGGGCAAACATTATTTGTTGAACCAAAGCAGATCGTTGAATTAAATAATCGCTTGAGACAGTATCAAATTGCAGAGCGTAATGAGATCCAACGTATTTTAAGTGAACTTTCTGCTGAACTGGTTCCTCATCGACATGAAATCATTCATAACGCATACGTGATCGGTAAACTAGATTTGATGAACGCCAAAGCACGTTTTGGGAAAGAACTGAAAGCCATCGTTCCTGCAATCAGTGTAGAAAATCATGTCATTTTAAAACAAGCAAGACATCCGTTGATTGATCAAGAAAAAGTGGTGGCTAATGATATCAGTATTGGGAAAGAGTACCAAGCGATCGTGATTACTGGTCCAAATACTGGAGGAAAGACGATCACTTTAAAAACTTTAGGATTGTTACAATTGATGGGGCAATCTGGTTTACCGATCCCTGTAGATGAAGAAAGTCAAATCGGTATTTTTGAGGAAGTATTTGCTGACATTGGTGATGAACAATCCATCGAGCAAAGTCTCTCAACATTTTCTTCCCATATGACAAACACCGTTGATATCTTAGCACATGTGAATGAAAAAAGTTTAGTCTTGTTTGATGAATTAGGTGCAGGAACAGATCCCCAAGAAGGGGCAGCTTTAGCGATTGCTATTTTAGACGATCTTGGGAAAAAATCGGCTTATGTGATGGCTACGACACACTATCCAGAACTAAAAGTTTATGGATACAATCGGGCGAATACAATCAATGCAAGTATGGAATTTGACGTTGATACACTTAGTCCAACGTATCGTCTGTTGATTGGTGTACCAGGGCGAAGTAACGCATTTGAAATCTCTAGCCGCTTAGGATTAGATCAATCAGTCATCAATGAAGCCAAACAATTAATGAATGACGAAAGCCAAGATTTAAATGAAATGATCGCTGATTTAGAAAATCGACGAAAAATGGCTGAAACGGAGTATTTAGAAATGCGCCACTACGTTGATGAAGCACAAGAGTTATATGAAAACTTAAAAGAGGCGTATCGCTATTTCTTTGAAGAACGAGAAAAAGAAATCGAAAAAGCCAAGAAAAAAGCCAATGAATTAGTTTCTGAAGCACAAGAAAATGCGGAAAAAATCATTGCAGATATTCGTAAAATGCAACAACAAGTAGGACAAGGAAATGTAAAAGAGCACCAATTGATTGATGCGAAAACCAAATTGGCAAACTTACATCAAGAAGAACAACTGAAAAAAAATAAAGTGTTGAAAAAAGCCAAAGAACAAAAAACATTGAAACCAGGCGACGAAGTTTTAGTGACAACTTATGGTCAAAGAGGAACCTTGTTACGTAAAAACGGGGAGCAATGGCAAGTGGAAATCGGGATTTTAAAAATGAATGTTTCTGAAAGTGAATTAACGCCCGTTGCACCACAAAAGGAACCAAAACAGCGGGTCATTCATGCTGTACGTTCTGAATCAGCTAGTCACGTGTCGAACCAACTAGATCTTCGTGGCAAACGCTATGAAGAAGCGTTGAGTGAGGTTGACCAATACCTTGATTCAGCGATCCTTGCTGGCTATCCCCAAGTAACGATCGTACATGGAAAAGGGACCGGAGCTTTGCGTCAAGGAATCACCGACTACTTGAAAAATCATCGAAGTGTCAAAAGTTTTGAATTTGCTCCTGCTAACCAAGGCGGTAATGGGGCGACGATCGTTAAATTTAAATAAAACTTACTAAATGTAAGCAGAAGGCTCGTCTCGAATCAAGAAAGGTGCTATAATGACTCTAGACTAAAAAATGGAGGTCTTTGATATGTCACAAGTAGTTACAGATACGACATTTAACGAAGAAACAGATAAAGGCTTAGTATTAATCGACTTTTGGGCAACTTGGTGTGGACCTTGTCGCATGCAAGCACCAATTTTAGATCAGCTGTCAGAAGAATACGATGAAGATGAATTCCGAATCGTAAAAATGGATGTAGATGAAAACCCACAAACACCTCAACAGTTTGGGATTATGAGTATTCCAACATTATTGTTGAAAAAAGATGGGCAAGTCGTTGAAAAAGCGGTTGGTGTACACTCGAAAGAGCAATTACGTCAAATGATCGATCAATATTTATAAACATCTGGAATGTTACTGAGATATCAATCAATGGATTGATATCTCGGTTTTTTTGTCCTTAGCACAAATTTCAGTAAAACCTTTCTCTAGTTTATCTAAACCCTCAAACAAGTCTAGGAAACAAATGAGCCGATTACGATTCTTTTTGACAGACATGTTATAATTAATTCAATGAAATTTGAAAGGAAGTATTTCATGAACGAACGTATCAAAAATAAATTAGCCTTACTTCCTGATCAACCTGGCTGCTACTTGATGAAAGATAAAAATGGCACCATTATCTATGTTGGGAAAGCAAAGATTCTCAAAAATAGAGTCCGTTCCTACTTTACAGGTAGTCATAATACCAAAACCGAACGATTAGTTAGTGAGATCGAAGACTTTGAATATATTGTTACAGAATCCAATATCGAAGCTTTACTTTTAGAAATCAATTTGATCAAGAAAAATGATCCTAAATACAATATCATGTTGAAAGATGATAAAACGTATCCTTTCTTGAAAATCACAAACGAAAAGTACCCACGCTTAGTCATTACACGTAAAGTGTTAAAAGACAAAGCAGTTTATTTTGGACCATATCCAGATGTTGGCGCAGCCAACGAGACCAAAAAAATCCTTGATCGGTTGTTTCCGTTACGAAAGTGTAAACCTAGCCAAACGAAAGAACCGTGTTTGTATTATCACTTAGGACAATGCCTTTGTCCTTATTATTTTGATGTTGATCCACAAGTTTACACGAAAATCGTTGATGAAGTTAAAAGCTTTTTAAATGGTGGCTATGAAAAAGTTGAATCAGAAATCCACCAAAAAATGGTCCAAGCTGCTGAAAAGATGGAATTTGAAAAAGCGGCAGAATACCGCGATCAGATACGAGCCATTGAAACGATTATGACTCGTCAAAAAATGACCAATACAGATCTGGTGGATCGAGATGTTTTTGGTTATGCCATTGACAAAGGCTGGATGTGTGTCCAAGTATTCTTTGTCAGACAGGGGAAATTGATTGAACGGGATGTGTCGATGTTTCCTTTTTATAATGAAGCAGAAGAGGATTTTCTGACTTATATCGGGCAGTTTTATCAAGAAAATGAACATTTTATTCCTAAAGAAGTCTTGATTCCTAACACGATCGATCAACCGAGTGTGGAGGCATTGTTGTCCACAAAAGTTTTACAACCCAAACGTGGTGAAAAGAAAAAATTAGTAGAACTTGCGAATAAAAATGCTACGGTTGCATTGAATGAACGATTTGATTTGATTGCTAGAAAGCAAGAACGAACGATTGGGGCAGTGGAACGTTTAGGGAATGCCATGAATATTCCTACACCTGTTCGGATTGAATCCTTCGATAATTCGAATATCATGGGAACCAATCCAGTAGCGGCAATGGTGGTATTCATCGATGGAAAGCCAGCAAAAAAAGAATACCGCAAATATAAAATCAAAACGGTCACAGGACCAGATGATTATGCTTCGATGCGAGAAGTGATTTATCGAAGATATTCTCGTGTCATTCGAGAAGGGCTTCCTTTACCTGATTTGATTTTGATCGATGGTGGGAAAGGGCAAGTAGATGTCGCCAAAGATGTTTTAGAAAATCAACTTGGGATCGACATACCAGTGGCTGGTATGGCTAAAAATGATAAGCATAAAACGAATGAACTCCTTTTTGGAAATGAACTTTCGGTGGTTCCATTGGAAAGAAATTCGCTCGAGTTCTTTTTACTTCAACGGGTCCAAGATGAGGTCCATCGGTTTGCGATCACATTCCATAGACAACTACGAAGTAAAAATAGTTTTGCTTCTAAGCTGGATGAAATCGAAGGATTAGGACCGAAAAGAAAAAAATTACTTCTAAAAGAATTTAAATCGTTGAAAAATGTTACGGCAGCGACGATGGAAGAACTCCAACAAATTGGGCTACCAAAAAATGTTGCTCAAAATGTTTTTGATAAATTGCATGAGAACTAGCATAGGACACTTTACAAACTACGTAAAGTGTCCTATGATTTTTTGTATAACAAATGATGTAGAATTCGTTTTAGTTCGACGAGGCGGGAAGCGCTATGATGACTATTGGAAATGATTATAGCCAACCTAGATTGAATAAATGTCAAAATGGTCGTTGTTTCAATGAAAAAGTGGGAAAGAATGGTTTTCTTTTTAAACTATTCATTTTTCAATAGACTTTGGACCTTTAATTGATAAAGAATCTCTGGACTATTTCATTTTTTGCATTTGTATGCGATTTAAGTTGTCTGAACTATCTGAATATGGTAGAAGAAATGGAGACGAAGGAGTGAGACGATGTTAGAAGTGAAAGATTTGGTTAAGACGTTTGGAGACTATACCGCTGTTGATCATGTGTCTTTTCCAATACCTGATGGAAAGATTATGGGGCTGATCGGACAAAACGGGGCAGGAAAAACCACAACTTTTCGATTGATCTTAGATTTTTTGACACAGGATCAAGGGGAAGTTTTATGGAATGGACAACCTTTGGGAGAAAAAGACTATGACATTATTGGCTATCTTCCTGAAGAACGTGGGTTGTATCCGAAAGTAACGATTCAAGAGCAATTGTTGTATTTTGCTGAATTGAGAGGCAAAAAAAGAAAAGAGATCGAACCAAAAATCGATTTTTGGATGGAAAAGTTCCAAGTAAAAGGAAAGAAAACCGATAAAGTAAAATCATTGTCTAAAGGAAATCAACAAAAAGTCCAATTGATTGCTACGTTGATCCATGAACCTAAATTAATCATATTGGATGAGCCGTTTAGTGGGCTTGACCCAGTCAATGCAGAATTGCTGAAAGACGGGATCATTGAGTTAAAAGAACATGGCTCATGTGTTATTTTCTCCAGTCACAATATGGATAATGTTGAAAAAATCTGTGATCATTTAATTATGTTACGTAATGGAAAAATGGTGTTAAGCGGGAAAGTCCATGAAATCAGAAATTCTTTTGGACGTACAAAGTTATTCTTAGAATCTGGCTTGTCCCAGGAGGAAGTTGCAATGATCGAAGGGGTCGAAAAAGTCGTCACTCATGAAGATCAAACGCTTGAAATCACTTTAAACGATCCTGATGTAGGAAAAGAAATCTTTACCCGAGCAACACAATTTGGCTATATTCCAATGTTCAATCAACAACCGCCTACCTTAGAAGAGATATTCAAAATGAAAGCAGGTGAGATTGATGCGTAAATTTTGGATCATTACAAAAGATGTTTATTTAAAAAATGTCAAATCTATCTCTTTCTTGATTATGATCTTAGTGCCATTCATTATGATAGGGATCGTTTATTTAGCAGGCAATTTTGCTCAGCAAAACAGTGAGATTAATAAAATTGGTGTATTGTCCGAAAATCAACAAGTAACGCAACAGCTTGAACAAGTAAAAACCGATGAGTTCAGCTTTCAAGCGGTTGATTCGCAAACACAAGCTCAAAAAGAATTAGCCGATGAAAAAATTGATGCCTATTTAGTCGTCACAGTCGAAAACGATCAGCTAAAAGGTCAACTTTACAGTGAAAATTCGTTAGGACAAAGTACACAATTGTTGATCCAACAGCAATTAACTGGATTGCAATCACTATTGCGAGCTAGCCAACTGGGACTTTCTCCTGAAGAAGTAGCTAGTCTTAGTCAACCAGCAAGTTTGACTAGACAAAAAGTAAGTTTTGATAGTAATAACAAAATGAAAGTTGGAGAAGATAATTCTGGCGTACAATATGCGATTAGTTATGCAGCAACCATTATCTTATTTATCATTATCCTGACTTATTCACAAATCATCGCGCAAGAAATTGCTTCTGAAAAGGGAACTCGAATCATGGAAGTCATTTTATCAAGTACGACAGCTCAAAAACATTTTTATGGTAAATTGACTGGTGTCTTGTTAGTTGCTTTAACGCAGATGGCTCTATACGGAGTGATCTTGACTGTGGGATTCCAACAATTTAAACATATGGATTTTGTAAAAAGTATCATAGAGAATATTTCACTAGATAAGATCATCGGACCATTTTTATGGTACGCATTGTTGTTTATGTTCTTTGGTATCTTGATCTTCTCCGTTTTAGCGGCTTTATGTGGATCATTAGTCAACAAAGCAGAAGATACAGCAAAAGCGATTTTACCAGTTACTTATCTTTCTTTAGGTGGCTATATGCTTGGGTTGATCTTAGGCGCATCTGATCCAAACAATATCGTGATTCGGATCACGTCCTATATTCCGTTCCTTTCTTCTTATATTATGCCGATTCGTTTGGCGAATGAGACAGTTGGGATGACTAGTGTATTGATTTCACTTGTAGTGTTAATCATTGTCACATTCCTGCTAATGTTCTTCTCAGCGAACATGTATAAATCAAATGTTCTTGTTTATAGTGAAGGTGGCTTATGGAGTTCATTGAAACAGTCACTTTCAATTATGAGAAATGAACGTAAGAAATCCTAACCGACTGACTATTAAAAGCAGTATCGGCACAACAAAATGGTAAATGAAAAACTAAATGCTGGCGTTATTTCGGTTGATCTACGAAATAACGCCAGCATTTTTTAGGATATTCTAAAGGAAAAAAATCGTTGCCCAATCACTTCAGGACTAAAATTCTTGAACAAAAAAATCAAATAATCCTTGATCAGTGGGATTGCTTGAATGTGTCAGCTCTGGATGCCATTGTACACCAAATAATCGAACATCCTTATCGAGACTTTCAATCCCTTCCACTAGACCATCAGGTGAAAAGGCTGTGGCTTTTAATGAAGGTGCCAGCTCTTTCAACGCCTGATGATGATAAGAGTTTACTAAATAAATATCAGGTAGTAGCTGATGTAAAAGAGTATCGGGTAAAATCTTTACTTCATGAGTAGCAAATTGTGGGGCGGTTGGATGCTGTTCATGTTTGACTGACCACTTAGGATAAGTGGTTAAATCTTGATACAAACTACCCCCAAGCACGACATTTAAGAGTTGCATTCCACGACAAACAGCAAAAATTGGTTTGTTTTGTTTGAGTGCCTCGCTGATAAGTGCTGCTTCAAAGAGATCTCTTTGAAGGTTGGTTTCTAAAAGTTTTGGATGGGGAGGTTCATGATACAGTTGTGGGGAAATATCCTGTCCACCGGCTAAGATCAGTTTATCGATTTGGTCAATATAAGCAGAAGCGGTCTTAGGGGATGAGATCGGTAAAACGATCGGTAAACCATTCGCCTGCTGTACAGCATTGACAAAGCCTTGGGGAGTATAGGTTACTTGATTTCCTTGAAAAGTATCTGTCGCTCGGATCAACTGATTTCCAGCAATTCCAATAATGGGTAACATAAACATTCCTCCAAATCGTCTATTCGTTCTATTCTATCAAGAATAAAAAAAATTTAAAACTATTTGAAATAGATCTAGTTTGGGAATACATATGAAGAAAAAATTTTTTTATGAGAATTTCTTATAAAAAAACAGAGTTACCGAGGAAAAATATGGTGTTCTTATTGAATTTTTTCGTCATTTTGGTACAATAGAATTAAATCACGAATAAAATGGTTGGGCATAATGCTTCAAGGATCGCGTTCTTCAAGGGGTGAGAAGAACATATTGAAGGGCTCAGCATCATTAGTCAACTAAAGGGCACATACTTTCAATGTAACGAGAGCATGTGTCCTTTTTTAATCGAAAGGGGGAAGTGATTGTGACAGAAATGGCACGAATTTTGACAAGAATCAAAGAAGCAGAAGAGAATAATCAGAAAAAAGAAGAGCAGGTCAAAGCTGAACTTGCTCAATATGAACAATTAAAAAATAACGAATTAATCGATTTGAATAAAGAATTCCAAGAACGATTAACCAAGCTGATGAAAGAAAAAAGAAAAAATGAAGAGGAAGTAACTGAAGATGAACAGCACAAACTGGAATTGATTTTAGAACAATTTCGTCAAAAAGTTCTTGAAATAGAAAAAACATATTTAGAAAAAGAAGAAGAGGAAATAGCGAAGAAAAAGAACTTAACAAATGAGATCATTGAAAGGATGAAACAAAAAAATGGCTGTCACTAAAATGGAAAAAGTGACTCTCATTTCAGATAAGAAAAATCGTGAAATCTTGTTGCAAGCAGTTCAAGGACTTCATGCAGTAGAAATCCGTGATCTGTTCCAAGAATCTGAAAACAATCAATGGGTAGAGACGTTTTTTCCTGAACCAGAGATGATCGATAAGGACAAGGAACTGGCGAAATTATCCTATAAATTAACGGATATTCGTACAGCTATCCAATTTATCGAACATCATGGCGAAAAAAGTCAGAAAAAACAACACTTAAAAAGGCGTGAACTTTCGTTAGATACTTTGGAAAAAAATTATTCAGAAGAAGCTTTTTCGAAAAAGCTGGAAGAAGTCTTACTTTTGAAGGAACAATGGGAGCAACTGGTAGACGAACGCCAACAATTGGAAGACCAAGAGAATTGGTTGCTCAATTGGCAAAATCTGGATCTGGCACCTAAAGCATTTGATAGTCAAATGACCAAGCTAGTCATTGGAACGGTCAATGCTAAAAATGCTGAATCTTTTAAAGCTGAAGTTGCTGAGATAAACGAAGCCTATTTAGAAGAAATCAACTCTTCACCAACAACGACTTACTTTGCCTACATTGTTTTACGAGCTGACGAGTCACGCATGGAAGAAATCGCCAGTCGTTATGGATTTGTTAAAGAAGACTATCTGTATGAGGGGACACCACAGCAACAGTTAGTTGCTGCAAAACAAAGTTTACAGGAAATCAAGGACCAACAAAAGAAACTCTCTTCAGCCATTGGAGCTTGTAGTGGGTATATCAAAGATTTCGAATGGACGGAAGAAATCTTCTTGGCTCGCTCTGAACGAGAAGCAATCAAGGACCGGATCATTCATACTCCTTATCTGATTCTGATTCAAGGCTGGGTGGATCATGAAGAAAAACAAGAATTGATCCACATGCTACAAAATGTCTTAGCAAGTGAAGAAGTCTATTTGACCTTTGACGAGCCAACGGACAATGAAATTGCTGAAGAAGTACCGACCAAACTAAAGAATCATCCGATCGTTGCTCCTTTTGAGATGTTAACGGAGATGTATAGTTTACCAAAGTATGAAGAAGTTGATCCAACGCCGTGGATGATGCCGTTTTACCTCGTCTTTTTTGGCATGATGGTGGCGGATATCGGGTATGGGTTACTGATGTTTTTAGGGGCATTTTTACTCCAAAAATTAGTGGTATTGCCACGGGGAATGCAACGTTTTGCAAAATTCTTTGAGATTCTAGCAATCCCTTCGATCATCTGGGGATTTATCTACAGCTCATTTTTTGGGGCGGCATTGCCTAAAGAAATTTTTGGTATTCATTTACCATTTCCGATTTTGTCTACTACAGATGATGTCAACACGATCTTGATTTTATCCGTAATTTTTGGGTTGATCCAAATTTTAGTCGGACTATTTATTGCTGCTAAGGAACATATCAAACGAAAAGCATATGTCGATGCCGTGAATGATGGGTTTGCTTGGCAAGGGATCTTGCTTGGTATCATTCTGATTTTATTGGGAACGATGATCCTTAAAAACAACGCCTTTGTTTATTTAGGCGGTGCATTAGCTGTTCTTTCAGCCGTATGTATTTTGATCATTCCTGTTTTCCAATCTTCTTCAAAAGCCAAGGGGATCGCCAAAGGTGCGTATAATTTATATGGTCTAACTGGCTATATCGGAGACTTAGTCAGCTATACACGACTAATGGCACTGGGAATCTCTGGAGGAAGTATTGCCGCAGCTTTCAACATGTTAGTTGCTTTTATGCCTCCAGCTGCTCGTTTTAGTGTCGGAATTTTATTGATCATTGTCCTACAGGCTTTGAATATGTTCTTAACACTTTTGAGTGCCTATGTACATGGCGCACGATTACAATATGTAGAATTTTTTGGAAAGTTTTACACTGGAGGAGGGCGTTCCTTCAAACCACTAAAAACGGTGGAGAAATACGTCAACATCAATCATAAGAAAAAATAGAAATATTGGAGGAATTTGATACAATGATGGATTATTTGATTACTCAAAATGGTGGAATGGTATTTGCAGTATTAGCGATGGCAACAGCAACGATTTTTTCAGGAATCGGGTCTGCTAAAGGCGTTGGAATGACTGGGGAAGCGGCAGCTGCATTGACGACCAGTCAACCAGAAAAATTCGGACAAGCGTTAATTTTACAATTACTTCCAGGTACCCAAGGATTATACGGCTTCGTTATCGCCTTCTTGATTTTTATCAACTTAGGCAGCGATATGTCTGTCGTTCAAGGATTGAACTTCTTAGGAGCTTCCTTACCGATTGCCTTTACTGGTTTATTCTCAGGGATCGCTCAAGGGAAGGTTGCAGCTGCTGGTATTCAAATTCTAGCGAAAAAACCTGAGCATGCAACGAAAGGGATCATTTTTGCTGCGATGGTTGAAACATATGCCATCTTAGGTTTCGTTATTTCTTTCTTACTGGTCTTAAATGCGTAATAGCCTAGCTTATAAGGAGGAATGACGGTGGATGCGATTGATAAAATCATCACTCAAATAAATGAAACAGCACAACTCGAACGTGCATCATTCGAAGAAATGAAGCGCAAAGAAATCGATCAAAAATTTGAAGTGAAAAAGTGGCAGATCGAAGCAGATTTTCAGAAAGAAAAAGCAAGTAAACTGGAAGAAATTGAACGAAGTTATCGCCAGTTGAGAAACAAGCAAAAAATGCAAGTGAAACAAGAAATCTTAAATGTGAAACAAGAAGTTTTACAGCGTTTATTCACGGAAGCAACGCTTCAGTTAGAAAATGAACCAAAAGAAGAACAACTTGCATTGATGAAGCAAATGATCCAAACATTACCGATCAATGGCACAGCTCGCTTGATCCCAGGAGAAAAATCAGCGGATATCTTAACACCTGCGGTCATCGCTGAATGGAATGAAGAACTTCCTTTTGAATTAATCCGGGAAGACTTTACTGAAAAAGCACAAGCAGGGTTGATCATTGATGATGCTGGTATCCAATATAACTTTTTATTTAGTCACTTGATCAAGGAAATTCAAGAGACGATGAGTGCTGAAATTGCCAAAGAATTATTTGACTAAGGAGGGATTGTTAAATGGAGTATCATGAATTAAATCCCTTGATACGTGGTAGAGAATTAGAGTTGATTTCAAAAGACACGTTTGAGCAAATGATCCAAACCGATTCGATTGATTCACTTGGAGAAATCTTACAATCCACGATCTATCAGCCGTATATCTATGACGGCTTTGACAAGGATTTTGAAGCCAATCTCTCTCAGGAACGCAGCAAATTATTCCAGTGGTTGAAAGAATCTGCACCAGAACCGGAAATCGTTTGGATCTATACGATGCGTTACACTTTCCATAATTTGAAAGTATTGACAAAGGCTGAGATCACAGGGCAAAACCTTGATCACCTTTACATCCATGATGGATTTTATTCGCTGGAAGTGTTGAAAGATGCGATTCACACGCAAGTGTCGGTGGAATTGCCAGACAGTCTCATGGATTATATTCGAGAAGTTCATGAATACTGCGAAGAATCGACTATTTTACAAGGGATCGATGTGATTTATGACCGTTGTTTTCTAACCGAGCAACGTCGCTTAGGGGAACAGCTTGGTTACCCTGAACTATTAGAAGAGATCATTGCTTTTATCGATTTAACGAATATCACCACGACAGCAAGAGGGATCTTGCAGCATCGTTCTGCAGGTTTTATGACAACAGTTATTTCAAGTTCAGGAAGTATTCCGAAAGACACATTGCTTTCCTTTGTTCGTGGGGAAATGGCATCTTTTACTCAGTTTTTACTGACAACAGATTACAGTGAGCTATTAAAGCAAGTCATCCATGAAGAACAGATTGATCTAGTCAGCTTGGAACAATTGAAAGATGATTATTTAAGTTCTTTTTATCAAGTAGCACAGACACAAGCGTTTGGCCCGTTACCATTACTAGCTTTTTTGAACGCAAAAGAAGTCGAAAGTAAAAATCTGCGCCTTTTGATCATTGGCAAACGAAATCACTTTTCACTGGAACAACTAAAAGAAAGGATGAGACAGGTCTATGACTTATAAAATTGGAGTAGTAGGTGACAAGGATTCTGTCTCGCCTTTTCGATTATTTGGCTTTGATGTACAGCATGGTACGACAAAGACTGAAATAAGAAAAACAATCGATGAGATGGCTAAGAATGAATATGGTGTGATCTATATCACCGAACAATGTGCAAATCTGGTCCCTGAAACGATTGAGCGCTATAAAGGACAATTGACACCTGCGATCATTTTGATTCCTAGTCATCAAGGAACCCTTGGTATCGGTTTAGAAGAGATCCAAAATAGTGTGGAAAAAGCTGTTGGACAAAATATTTTATAATAGGAAAAGGAGATAGTCATTTGCAAATTGGAAAAATCATAAAAGTCTCCGGTCCTCTCGTTATGGCAGAAAATATGTCAGAAGCAAGTATTCAAGACATGTGTTTAGTGGGAGATTTAGGAGTCATCGGCGAAATCATTGAGATGCGTCAAGATGTGGCGTCTATTCAAGTATATGAAGAAACTTCAGGAATTGGTCCCGGGGAACCTGTTCGTTCAACTGGGGAAGCACTATCTGTTGAGCTAGGACCAGGAATCATTTCACAAATGTTTGACGGGATTCAAAGACCACTGGATACATTTATGGAAGTGACTCAAAGTAACTTCTTAGGACGTGGGGTCCAATTACCAGCTTTAGATCATGAGAAACAATGGTGGTTTGAAGCGACAATCGAAGAAGGAACAGAAGTAAGTGCTGGAGACATTATTGGGTACGTGGATGAAACGAAGATCATTCAGCACAAAATCATGGTCCCTAATGGTATCAAAGGAACTGTACAAAAAATTGAATCTGGATCATTTACGATCGATGATCCGATTTGTGTGATCGAAACGGAACAAGGCTTAAAAGAGCTGACGATGATGCAAAAATGGCCAGTACGTCGTGGTCGACCAATCAAACAAAAATTAAATCCAGATGTACCGATGATCACCGGTCAAAGGGTCATTGACACGTTTTTCCCAGTAACTAAAGGAGGAGCGGCAGCCGTTCCAGGTCCGTTTGGTGCAGGGAAGACAGTTGTGCAACACCAGATTGCTAAGTGGTCGGACGTAGATCTAGTGGTTTACGTTGGTTGTGGGGAACGAGGAAATGAAATGACGGATGTCGTCAATGAATTTCCTGAACTGATCGATCCAAATACGGGCGAGTCTTTGATGGAACGAACTGTGTTGATCGCTAATACATCGAACATGCCAGTAGCTGCTCGAGAAGCTTCTATTTATACGGGAATCACGATTGCTGAGTACTTCCGCGACATGGGGTATGATGTAGCAATCATGGCAGATTCCACTTCTCGTTGGGCAGAAGCACTGCGTGAAATGAGCGGACGTTTAGAAGAAATGCCTGGTGATGAAGGTTATCCCGCTTATCTGGGCTCTCGTCTAGCTGAATACTATGAACGTTCAGGACGTGTCATTGCTCTAGGCTCTGACCAACGTGAGGGCAGTATCACTGCCATCAGTGCGGTTTCTCCTTCTGGTGGAGATATCTCTGAACCAGTGACTCAAAATACCTTACGAGTGGTAAAGGTTTTCTGGGGATTAGATTCTAGTCTTGCTCAAAAAAGACATTTTCCATCGATTAACTGGATCCAAAGTTACTCATTATATTCAACAGAAGTTGGCAGATATATGGATCAAATCTTACAACAGGATTGGTCTGATATGGTAACTGAAGGCATGCGGATCTTGCAAGAAGAAGAACAATTAAATGAAATCGTGCGCTTGGTAGGGATCGATTCGCTTTCTGATAACGATCGCTTGACCCTTGAAGTAGCAAAATCGATTCGAGAAGACTATTTACAACAAAATGCTTTTGATGATGTAGATACGTTTACTTCAAGAGAAAAACAATTCAACATGTTGAAAGTTATTTTGACTTTTGGGAAAGAAGCACGAAAAGCCTTATCGTTGGGAGCGTACTTCAATGAAATCATGGAAGGTACAGTAGCAGTCAGAGAACGCATTAGTCGGAGCAAGTATATTCCAGAAGAAGAGTTAGCCAAAATTAGTAGTATAAATGAAGAAATCAAAGAAACGATCCAATTGATTGTTTCAGAAGGAGGGATGACCGATGATTAAAGAATATCGTACAATCAAAGAAGTGGTCGGCCCTTTGATGGCAGTCGAAAAAGTTTCGGGAGTCAAATATGAAGAATTGATTGAAGTTCGGATGCAAAACGGCGAGATTCGTCGTGGACAAGTACTAGAAGTCCAAGAAGACAAAGCAATGGTTCAGATCTTTGAAGGAACAAGTGGAATCAATCTAAAAAATTCTTCCGTACGTTTTTTAGGACACCCTTTACAATTAGGGGTATCAGAAGACATGATCGGTCGGGTTTTTGATGGTCTTGGTCGACCAAAAGACAATGGACCTGAAATCTTGCCAGAAAAATATTTAGATATCAATGGCGAAGTAATCAATCCAATTGCTAGAGATTATCCCGATGAATTTATCCAAACAGGGATTTCAGCAATCGATCATTTGAATACATTAGTTCGTGGTCAAAAATTGCCGGTTTTTTCTGGCTCAGGTTTACCACACAAAGAGTTGGCTGCCCAAATTGCTCGCCAAGCAACTGTTTTGGATTCTTCCGATGATTTTGCTGTGGTTTTTGCTGCTATCGGTATTACTTTTGAAGAAGCCGAATTTTTTATGGAAGACTTTAGACAAACAGGTGCGATTGACCGCTCCGTTATGTTTATGAATTTAGCTAATGATCCAGCAATCGAACGAATCGCCACACCAAGAATGGCATTGACGGCTGCTGAATATTTAGCTTATGAAAAAGGCATGCACGTCTTAGTCATCATGACCGATATGACCAACTATGCAGAAGCGCTCAGAGAAATTTCGGCCGCACGTCGAGAAGTTCCTGGCCGTCGTGGTTATCCAGGCTATCTTTACACAAACTTAGCCACCTTATTTGAACGAGCTGGACGGATTAGAGGATTGAAAGGTTCTGTGACTCAAATTCCGATCTTGACGATGCCAGAAGATGATAAGACTCATCCGATTCCCGATTTGACGGGTTATATTACAGAAGGTCAGATCATTTTAACGAGAGAGCTTTATAAGAGTGGGATTCAACCACCGATCGATGTCTTGCCTTCTCTTTCACGGTTGAAGGACAAAGGAACAGGTGCCGGTAAAACGAGAGAAGACCACGCAGCAACGATGAACCAATTGTTTGCCGCCTATGCGCAAGGAAAACAAGCGAAGGAATTAGCTGTCGTTTTAGGTGAATCTGCCTTGTCAGATATTGATAAAATCTATGCAAAATTTGCGGAACGATTTGAAAACGAATATGTCAACCAAGGATTTTACACCAATCGGACGATCACAGAAACGCTTGACTTAGGTTGGGAACTGTTGGCGATGCTTCCAAGAACCGAGTTAAAACGAATCAAGGATGATTTACTGGATAAGTATTTGCCAGAAGGGAAGTGAGTTCCTTATGCGATTAAACGTTAATCCTACGAGAATGGAGTTAACTCGTTTAAAGAAACAATTAACGACAGCGACAAGGGGACACAAACTTTTAAAGGATAAACAAGATGAATTGATGCGTCAATTTATTTTACTGATCCGTAAAAATAATGAGTTACGCCAAGCAATAGAAAAAGAAACCCAAACAGCAATGAAAGATTTTGTCTTAGCAAAGTCAACAGTCGAAGAAGCCTTCATTGACGAACTTTTAGCATTACCAGCGGAAAACGTCTCACTTTCTGTAGTTGAGAAAAATATTATGAGTGTCAAAGTTCCCCTCATGAATTTTCAATACGATGAAACATTGAATGAGACACCATTAGAGTATGGCTATCTTCATTCTAATGCAGAGTTGGATCGTTCGATCGATGGTTTTACGCAGCTCTTACCAAAGCTTTTGAAGCTGGCAGAAGTTGAAAAAACATGTCAACTCATGGCTGAAGAGATCGAGAAAACCAGAAGAAGGGTCAATGCGTTGGAATATATGACGATTCCTCAATTGGAAGAAACGATTTATTATATTAAAATGAAGCTGGAAGAAAACGAACGAGCAGAAGTAACTCGCCTGATCAAAGTGAAAAATATGGGAACAGAAGAGTAAGGCTGATCCAATTCAGCATTCTAATGACTTTTTTCATGATCAAAACAAATCGAATTTAGCGTAAGAAGAAAAAGTAGTCATTTATTTTTCTTCTTGCGCTCGTTTGCTTATAATGGAAAGAGGTCGTGAAAGAAGCGGTCAGCTCCGAGCGAATAAGGGAGGATTTTTTTAAATAGCTTCTCCTATTTTAGAAAATCATCGCTTATTGTTGAGGAGTTGCTTCTTGAACGCCGTGAGTAAGGTCGTGAAAAGCATGGTCTGCTTCAAGAATTAAGAACTAAAAATTGAAAATAGCTTTTCATATTTTTGATTTTTTGAGCTTAATTCCGCAGAAGTAATGCTTTGAACACCGTGAGTAAGGTCGTGAAAACATCGGGAACTCCGATGACAGTAAGAAAGAATTTTTTGAAACAGCTTCTCATGTTTTGAAAAATTCAGGCTTATTGCCGAGTAATTGCTTCACGCCAATGATTCATTTTGTACCTATTTATGATCGCAGAACAAAATGTCGTTCTGAGATCTTAGATAAAAATTAAGCATAAGGAATGACTATCATGAAAAAAAGAGTAAGAAAACGATTATCACCTGTCCAGCTAATTGCTGCTGGTTTTTTTATCTTGATCCTGTTTGGAGGTAGCTTACTGACGTTACCATTTTTTAGCCGCAGCGGAGAAAGCACCCATTTTATTGATGCCTTATTCACTGCAACCTCAGCTGTTTGTGTGACTGGTTTGACGACACTGAATACTGCGGAGCATTGGAATAGTGCAGGACAGTTTTTGATCATGACCTTGATTGAAATCGGTGGGTTAGGCTTTATGATGATCCCGATCCTCTTTTTTGCTATTGCGAAGAAAAAAATCAGTTTTAGTATGCGGATTGTACTAAAGGAAGCCTTAAACCTTGAAGAGATGTCGGGTGTAATTAAGTTAATGATCTATATCTTAAAATTTGCGGTGGTGATCCAAGTAATCGGGGCGGTTGCTTTGAGTGTAGTTTTTATTCCTGAATTTGGTTGGGTTAAAGGAATCTGGTTTAGTATCTTTCATGCCGTTTCTAGTTTTTGTAATGCAGGATTTGATTTATTAGGAGACAGTTTACTCGCGGATCAAACAAATGTTTACCTGATCATGGTCGTTTCAGCGTTGATCATTGCAGGTGGATTAGGTTTTATTGTCTGGCGTGATATTCTAAGTTATCATCGGGTCAAAAAAATCACACTACATTCAAAAGTCGCCTTATCTGTAACTGCACTCTTATTAATTGGTGGATTTATTTTATTTTTCATCACTGAAAGAAATGGACTGACTTTAGTTAAAGGTACGTTTACAGAAAGATTAGCGAATACATTTTTTATGAGTGTGACACCAAGAACAGCAGGCTATTACTCTATTGATTATTTACAGATGAGTCATGCAGGATTGATTTTAACGATGTTTTTGATGTACATCGGAGGAACTTCTGGTTCGACAGCTGGAGGACTGAAAACTACGACATTAGGAATTTTATTGATCCAAATGCATGCCATGTTCAAAGGAAAGACACGAGCAGAAGCCTTCGGTCGAACCATTCGCCAAGCAGCCGTGCTACGTGCATTGACTCTTTTCTTTGTAACTCTCTCTTTATGTGTTGTTGCGATCATGGTCCTATCTGTGACGGAGACGATTCCTAAAACGTCAGGAATCGAATATATTGCGTTTGAAGTCTTTTCCGCTTTTGGGACAGTTGGTTTGACGATGGGGTTGACCCCGGATTTGACATTGATTGGAAAACTAGTCATTATTTCTTTGATGTATATCGGTCGAGTAGGAATCATGACAGTAGTTTTTTCACTACTAGTAAAAGCGAACAGGGCAGAAGCCAATTACAAATACCCAGAAGAAAGCATTATGCTTGGGTAGTTGTGAAGGTATCGGGGAGTTCTGATAATAATAAAAAAGGAGAGGTTGGGACAATAGTCAGAAAAACTGATTATTGTCCCAACCTCTTATGATAGGATAATAAATTGGGAAATATTTAATATGTACTAAGTTAGGATGAATGATTTAAAATTTGCGGTAGCCGTCCAGAATAAAGTTAAAAAATTCTGGTAATAGATATAAATAGTTTTTCTTTTTGACTAAGTAAAGTATTTGTTCTATTATTTATCATATTTTTGAGCTTGATAAAACGAACCACTTATCTCATATCCTAATTTTGCATACATTTCTTTAGGTGTATCTGCATAGTCAGCGATAACAACTATAGTGGTATCATTATAAAATTTTCCTACGTATTGTTGTAACGCGGTTGCAACATATCTATTCCTAAATTTTGGAAGTGTGTAAATATCATAAATTTCAATGTTAGAAATATGCTTAATGACATTAACAAAACCAATTACTTTTTGATTTAAAGTAGCGATAAAAATATCTAGTATTCCTTCTTTAAATAAAGAAAGAAGAAAATTTTTATTTATGTTTGCAAATTCTTCTCCGTATATGATATCTTGATTAAATTTTACTTCTAAAAATTTATCCAGTGTGTTTGTAGTTACTTTTGAGATTTCAAAATTCTGAGATTCTTGAAATACTAGTTTGCTACTTGGAATAGTAAAAATTAACATTTGTTCTGTAAAAAATCCTTTGCTTTCTAGCGTAGCTATGAATTTAGCAGAAGGCTTAAAGTCAAATTTAAAGAGTGGGGAATCATTTAACCATTTTGACATAAATTTAGTATTTATATCATCTAATTCAAGTGTCGAAGGTTCTTTTTTTAACCAAATAAAGTTTTGATCATATAGATAATTAGAATAATTACTGACATGATTTTGAAATAAAGCATTTTCGCTAGAAACTTTTGATCCAGTAAAAAATTTTTTATTCATAGTGATTTTCTCCTTAATAAAGAGAGTAGGACAATAGTCAGAAAAAAACTGATTATTGTCCCAACCTTTTCTTTTTTGCATTTTCTGCGGTTACTCGCTTCGTAAGTTCTTCTGTGGAATGAAGAAGACCATGTTTTCACGACCTTATCCACGGCGTTCAAACATCAGCTCCTTGAAATAAGCCTGAATTTTTCAAAACATGAGAAGCTGTTTCAAAAAATTCTTTCTTATTATCCTCGGAGCTACCCAATGTCTTCACAACCTTATCCCCGAATAACTTCGATTTTATATCCGTCAGGGTCAACAACGAAATAATAAGAAGGAGCTGTTCCTGGAAGTCCTTTTAGGTCTGTCACATTGAATCCTTCTGCTTGGTGTTTTTCGTGAAGTGCTTCTAAATCATCCGCAGCAATAGCAATGTGTCCATAGCCATTCCCTAGATCATAGCCTTCATGATCATAGTTATAAGTTAATTCTAGTTCGTAGTCATCTCCTGGTAAAGTTAAATAAACAAGGGTGAATTTGTTTTCTGGAAAATCACGACGACGACTTTCTTCAAAGCCAAACGCTTTTTGGTAAAATTCTAATGAAGCGTCAAGATCTTTTACTCGAACGCAAGTATGAGCCATTTTCATAAATAACTACTTCCTTTCCTTTTTTTTCATCATAACAAAAAAAGAAAGAGCAATAGAAGATTTGCGCTTGTTTATGAGAAAACTCTCATGTAAAATAAAAAGTAAATAAGCTTAAGGTGGACAAAATGATGGATAAACCAGTATTTGGTGAAAAAGAAGCAGGGGTCCAGTATTCCCCACGATATGCTGCCTATATCATCGTGGAAGAAAAGAACAAACTAGCTTTGATTGAAGCTCCAAATGGTGCTTATTTTTTACCTGGTGGAGAGATCGAAGCGATGGAAACAAAAGAAGCAGCTCTTAAGAGAGAACTCCTTGAGGAAATGGGGATCGTCGCAGAAATTGCGACTTATCTAGGGGAAGCGGATGAGTATTTTTATTCCAATTACCGTCAGACCTATTACTATAACCCAGGCTACTTTTACGTGGCAAACGGCTGGCAACAAGTGGCAGAACCAACTGAAAAGACGAATACCATTTGGTGGGTCACACCACAAGAAGCCATTGAAAAATTAAAACGAGGTAGCCACAAGTGGGCGGTTGAAAAATGGTTATTGAACAATTAAAACAATTAAATCCAGAAAAAATCCAAAACCAGCGTACAGTCAGTGACGAACTGGTTTTGGATTTTTATTTAGTAGCAAGTGTTATTTTTATTATGATAAAACATACGTTTTGATCGCTTCTGCCACACCATGTTCTTCATTTGTTTTAGTGACCACGTTGGCAGCTTCTTTAACTAGCGGAACTGCATTTCCCATCGCAACGCCTAAGCCAGCATATTCAATCATCGATAAGTCATTTTCGTTGTCACCAATCGCCATGATTTCATCCTGATCGATTCCAAGATGTTGCGCTAAGTTCGCAACGGCTGCGCCTTTACTTGCTTCTTTGTTTAATACTTCAAAGTAATAAGGTGCACTTTTCACTGTCGTGTATTTTTCACGGAATGTTTGTGGCAAACGAGCAATCGCAGCATCTAAGATATCAGGTTCGTCGATCATCATCATTTTAACCAAATTGATATCTGGTGTCATTTCTTCAGGTGTGCGGTATTTCAACGGCATATGAACTAAGCTGGCTTCATGGATCGTATACGCACTGATATCACGATTAGAGGTGTAAATCGCCTGATCATCAATGGAATGTAGATGACTGCCAACTCGACGAGCCATCACTTCGATTTCTAAATAATCTTCATGTGTCAAACCATGACGTGCGATGATTTTTCCTGATTTTGTTTGTTGGACAAGTGCGCCATTGTAGGTGATCACGTAGTCATTTTCTTGGAATAAATCGAGTTCATTCAACTGTTCCTGGACACCAGGCAACGGTCTGCCGGTACACAAGACGATAGCTACTCCTTTAGCGACAGCCTGAGCAATCGCTTCTTTGACGTCTGCTGTAATTTCTCTTTTCTCATTTAATAAGGTTCCATCGATGTCGATGGCGACTAACTTGATAGACATAATTTCCTCCAGTGATCGTGTGTTTTAGTTTGTTTGGGTAATCAGTGAACCATTGCGGATATGGCTTGCAAATTCTTGATAGGTTTCGTCAAATAGATCGTAGTGATTTCTTAAAGACGGATCAACCATTTCTTTTGGAAAGAAAAATCGTTCATCTCCTTGTTCTTGTCCAGCAAGAGCAGCCACAAGTTGGCTCACCTCTGATAATTCTACCAAAGTTCCATCATTTCGCAAGATTTCGATTTGTGTTCGATGGCGTCCTTCTTCGGGGCGATAAAAATCATAAGGCAAATCATAACTGGAATTGATGGCAGTATAGTAGACAGGATTGTAGCCAACTTTTTCCACAAGAGCAGTCATTTCCTTGATCAAGGAAGAAGAGCGATCCCCAGAAAAAGTTGCCGATTTTAACGGTTTACGGTATAAGAAACGTTTAGCTAAATCACTTAAGATTGGATCAGAAAATTCTGTCCATTGGGTAAAATAAGTTCCTAAAACGCCATCGTCTAATTTTAAATACTCATCCAGTGTAAAGTTTTCGTCAAGAAACGGTAAGAGTAGTTGAGAATGGGATTCAAACACATTGGGATCTTCTCGATACAACTCATGCGCCCGATGTAACAAGTGTTCTAAAATTACTTCCATGCCACGAGACACAGGGTGAAAATAAACTTGAACGTACATTTGATAGCGGCTCACAATATAATCTTCGACTGCGTGCATCCCATTCATCGAAAAGGCGATCCCGCCTTTATAGGGACGAATAACACGTAAAATTCGGGTTAAATCAAACGTACCGTATTCTGTCCCAGTGTAATAGGCATCTCGCAACAAGTAATCCATTCGATCAGCATCGATCTGACTAGAAATCATTTGGACGACTTGGGGATTAGGATATGTTTTTTGGATCACACTGGCGACTTTTTCTGGAAATCCTTCTTCCACACGATTCAAAATTTGATAAACTTCCGTTTCGGGAGAAGTAATGATCTCTACAGTGATCGCTTCATGATTCGTATGGAAAATATGCTCAAATGTATGAGAATAAGGACCATGACCAACATCGTGAAGCAATGCTGCGCACAATGTAACCAAACGTTCTCGATCATCCCAGCCGTCAGCGCCAATTTTTTCTTGAGGGAAATTGCGGGAAAAGATATCACAGATCCGTCTTGAAATTTCATAGACCCCTAATGAATGAGTGAATCGACTATGTTCAGCGCCGTGAAAAGTAAAGGAAGAAGTGCCTAACTGTTTGATACGGCGCAATCGTTGGACTTCTTTTGAATTGATCAAGTCTAAAATGACTTGGTGTTGGACATGGATATAGTTATGGACCGGGTCACGAAAGACCTTTTCGATCGGTAATAATTGATATTTATAAGGAATAGTCATCAGCAAGCTCCTTTAATTTATTTCGTTCTTCCATTCGATTGATTTGATCCGTCCACTGTTCAGAAGTGACATGTGCCTCTTTCCAGCAGAGCGCATCAACTGAACGACTCTCTCCATAGAGTTGTGTGAGTGCCAATTGGAATTGTTGTTTTACATCCTCAATGGTTAAAGGCGTTTCAAGTAAATCAGCTAAGGTTGCCATACTTTCAGGAACGACCGCCGGATAACCATTCGTACCGAAATCCTCTTTCAGCGCTTCTTGATAGAATCGTTTCATCGCTTGACCTCTGGTTTGTTGTGCGCCATTGACACTAACATACATCATCACAGAAATCCCATTTTTTATGCGACGTTGGGCGATCCCCGCAAACTTTTTACCGTTGATACTCAGGTCATACGTACCAGGACAATAAGAATGAGTCACTTCAAAAGCTTCGATTGATACGGTTGGAAAAGCCAGACGAGTCAATGTGAGCATTTTTTCATAGGCAGCATCAATCGATATCTTCTCCTGTTCGTTTTGAGGGAAAATCAATGAGATATTTAAAACCCCTTGATCAGAGATGATCCCTAATCCACCAGCGTTACGAACGATTGGCTGATAGCCTGCTTTTCTTAGCTCCTGAATGCCTTCATGGAAGTAGGGCGTTCGAGTATCTTTCATTCCTAAGATCACCGTTTGTTCATATTGCCAAAAATGGAGAAAGTTTTGGTTGTTTTTTTTTGAATACTCGGTTAAGATATCCGTCAGAGCAAAAGGGGTAAAATCATTTTTTTGATAAATTTTTTGATCCAAAATAATTGTTGGATTCATTACATTCGCTCCTTTATATAATTAATCATCGATTGACATTCCAATGATTCACGTTTGTCATCGTTTCATGGGAGTTTCTCTCATTATTATACTATACTCTAATATACTCTAAAAAAAGAATTTATTGAGTCTGGGACAAAACTTGGCTCAGTCTCTTCTGGTAGCTCTAAAAACGAATAAACGGTGTTCAAGCATCAGCTCCTTGAAATAAGCCTGAATTTTTCAAAATATGAGAAGCTATTTTAAAAAATTCTTTCTTATTGTCATCGGAGCTCCCCGATGCTTTCACAACCTCTTCGATGACGAGTTGTTTGACAAATAGACGAAAACTAGGAACAATGTACCTATATGAAGTAAAGGAGAAGGTAAAATGGCACAATCGCAAGGAACACCCATTTCAATCAAATTACGGACGAAAGTCATGCAAAATGGGGAGCATCAAGACTTTTTCTTTGATCTGAAAGGTCAAATGGTCAAAATTGGGGATACGTTATACATACGATACCAGGAAATTCAGGAAAATACAGCAGAAGAAATCCCTGTAACGATCAAATTGATGCCCGATGGACAGGTTCAATTGATTCGTGCGGGAGAAACACGGATGCGACTAAAATTCGGGTATCGTGAACGTTTGGAAACAACGTATCGGACACCTTATGGCATGCTTCAAATTGAAACGTATACCAAAGAATTACATGTTAGTCTGAAAGACCGACCAACCGCTGGGAAAGTAATGATTGAATACGACTTGCTAATGGGACCAGAAAAATTAGGGGAATATTATTTAACTTTAGATTTTACTGCTTAAATCGCAAAGAAACGTTTGATTTTTTACGTATGATTTTGTATGATAAGGAGTAGACTGTGAAAGGACGTGTCCTGATTGGAAATTAGTGTATTTGAAGGTGCAAACAAAAACGAATTATCAATGATCGAAGTAGCACATGCGATCTTAGAACAACGTGGCGATGTGATGGATTTTTCTGATTTAGCCAACCAAATCCAAACCTATCTTGGAAAATCAGACAGTGAGATTCGTGATTCACTGGCACAATTTTATACTGACTTAAATATTGATGGTAGCTTTATTTCATTAGGTGACAATCGTTGGGGCTTGCGTTCATGGTATGCGATCGATTCGATCGATGAAGAAGTAAACCATGGAATTGACGAAGAAGATGAAGATACACCTCGTCGACGCAAACGTAAAAAAGTCAATGCCTTTATCAACGATGATGAAGATGCGATCGATTATAATGATGATGACCCAGAAGATACTGACTTGTCTGACGAAGATGACGATGATCTTTTTGAAGATGATGATGACGATGATGAAGAAATCGCTGCTTATAACTCTGACTTGCAAGAAATCGGTGCAGACGACACAAGTGACGATGAAGAAGAATTACCAGGCAACATCGAAGAAGATCTAAGCATCATTGAAGATGACGATGAAGACGAAGACTACGAGGACGAAGAGTTCACCGAAGAATAGACTTTCGGATTCATAGCTGCAGATCCCCCAATAAGGGATCTGCAGTTTTTTTGTATTGTTTTTTTACATAAATTAAAAAAATTGAAACTTTTTGATTTGTTTGATCGTCATAGTAAGTGAGAGGGAAAGGAGATGGGTCCGATTTTTAATCGTTACAAGAAAAAGAAGCAAATCGAAAAATCAAAGAATTTATTAAGTGAATTGATCCAAGAGGAATATGAGAAAATGTTTCGGATCACAATGAATTATGTTCATAACAAAGAAGAAGCATTGGACGTAATGCAAGACAGTTTTCATAAAGCGTTAGCTGCTATTGAACAAGGGAAAGAGATTGAACGATTTTCAGCTTGGTTTTATCGTATTTTGATACGAACAGCGATCGATGCTTGGCGTAAGCAAAAACGAAATCAATCGGAAACATTGGAAGAAGAAACGATTCAACTCGCTCACACAATGGACGATTCATTGACTGATTTACATGGAATCATTGAAGGAATTGATAGCCCCGAAAAGGAAATTTTGATTTTACATTTTTTTGAAGGCTTTCGTTTAAAAGAAATTGCAGAGATTCTTGATTTGAATGAAAACACCGTCAAAACCAAAATGTATCGTACGTTAAATCAGCTAAGAAAAATCTTACAGTAAAAATCACAATAAAGGAGAGAAAGACGGATGTATTCAGCTCAGAAGGAACTAGAACAACTGAAACAAGTCTATCAACAACAAGAAATCCCTCATGGTATCAAAAATGAGATGATCAAGCGCTACTCACTGGAAGAACAAAGGTTTAACCAGCGAGTGAAACGAAAAAAACAAGTGAAAGGACTTATTCTATCTTTTGCTATTATTGCGATGATGTTCAGCAGTGTTTTTTTTAACAATCAAATTCGTAGTTTTGCTGAAGATTTACCCTTGATTGGCCCAGTCGTGAAATTAATTTTAGGGAAAACACTGTCTGATGAAGCAATCGAGATCCGAGTGCCGCAAATCAGTACAAAAGATAAAGAAAATAGTCAGACGATTGCTGGACTGAACAAAAAGTACTTTCGTGAAGGACAAGAAAACTTTGAAAAAGCAAAAGTACAGTACCAAGACTTTAAAACAAATCATTTTCAAGTTACGGGAGATTATCAGAAACTGTTGGATGATCCGCGTTTTTTAGTGATTGAACGAAAGATGACACAAACTGCCGCAGACAGCTATACGGAAAAGCGTTATGATACGATTGATAAAAAAAGCGGAGTAGTCTTATCTTTACCACTTTTATTCAAAGATGATCAGTATCTTTCCGTTTTGACAAATGAAGTCAAAGAGCAAATGCAAAAAAATAGCAAAGAAAACCCTGATCAGTATTATTGGACAGATGATGATTTTAAAGATGGACTAATCAAAAAAACGCCATTAGTTACTAAAGACACATCTTTTTATATCAATAAAAATCACGAGCTAGTCTTAGTTTACGATCAATTTTCGATCGCACCTGGCTATATGGGCACACCAACCTTTGTGATACCTAAAGAAGTGACACGTTCACTTTTAGCTTCTCCAGATTACTTAAATGATTAATTCAACTGAAATAGAGCATAGAGAATAGGAAAACTAAGGTTTGCTATACCCTCATCGTTGTAAAAACGCCTGTAGTTTTCCAAAAAAGACTGACAAATGAACGGATCGAAACAGATTAAGCATAGTGTATAACATCATCCATTGATGTGTTTAACTGCTATGCTTAGTCTGTTTTTTTAGTGAATATACTGAAAGTATAGATGAATAGCCAAGGGAAAACCTTTGAGAAAACGAGTGTCTATCGCTAAATCGGTCAATAAGGATCTGTTGTCCAGGGACAACAATGCTTAACCATATTCACTGAAAAATCACTCTAATTTAGAAGAATTAAAAAAAAACGATCAAAATTTTAAAATAATAAGTGGTTAAATTGAGCGTTTATTAGGGGTTAAAACGAGTAAAATAGCGATACAAGTAAATCAAGTGGATTTGCTTGAATATAGAATTAGTTAGCGACTAGGCAGAAAAAAGGAGGGAAGAAATGAAAAAAACAATTGGACTTTTCGTAGCTGGAATTGCCTGCTTTTGGGGATTGAGCGCTTGTGGTACGACGCATTCGACTACAACGACTTCTACTAGTACTGCTAGCCATACGCAGAAAAAAGCAGAATCGTTGATCGTCAATGGGGTCGAGATGACGCTTACTGATTTTGGAGAAAAGACATTGCTCGATACGAATCAAAAAAAACAAACCATCTATAGCGTACACGTCAAAGGGAAGAATGTATCTGCTGATATGAAAGGCTTAGGTGCGATTGATTTCTTATTGAAAACAGATAAAGGGGAACAAACCATCAATATGGATTTTGCCAGCTTCGGGGACGAAATGGACAAAGGAGAGACGATTGAAGGAGACCTCTATTTCCAATTGAAAAAAGGCGAAACGCCTAAAGCCATTGAATACAAACCAACAGATAAAGTGATGTATTCATGGAAAATAGATGATCAAAAATAAGGACATGAAGGAGTAAAAAAATGAGTAAGAAAAAATTAACAGCAAAACGTAAAAAACAGCTATTAACGATGTTTGCGGTGGCTGGTGTGATGGGAAATACTGGGATTGCACCAACGATGGCATTAGCGGATACTTTGTCACCAACAGCTGAAACTGCTACTGAACAAACACAGGCGAATGAAGCAAAAGAAGTCATCGATCAAACGATACAAAACGTTACAGATCCGTTAGTAAACCCAACGGATTCAACCACTACAACTAGTGATTCATTAGCACCAACCGATGAAACAACTGATGAAACAACTGAGAACACCCAAGAACAAGCAACAGAACAAGACCAAGCAACAGCACCGACTGCTGAAAGTGAAGGGGATGCAACTAATCCAACAGCTGAAGCGCCAAAAGTAGCGCAAAAAGCGAACGTGGCAGCAGCTTCTAAGATAACTGGCACATGGGGTACCAGCTCGTATACGTTTGATGAAGATACAGGAGTATTGACAATCGGAGCGGGTGAGTTAAGTAGCACTTCAGGATCACCATGGAACAGCAAAAAAGTGGATAGTACAGCCATCAAGAAAATTGTCTTGTCTGGAAAAGTAGTTGCTCCAGAAAATGCTAATTTATTATTTACTGGAAGTAGCATTAACCTTAAGAATGTAACTGAAATCGAAGGGTTAAGTCAACTGGATACCAGCAACGTAAGAGAGATGGCTTCTATGTTTGATGGTATGAGCAGCGTAACAAGTTTAGATTTAAGTGGTTTTGATACCAGTAACGTAACAACTATGGGTAATATGTTTTACAATATGAAGAGTGTAACAAGTTTAGATTTAAGTAGTTTTGATACCAGTAACGTAACAACTATGAGTAATATGTTTAACCGTATGAGTAACATAACAAGTTTAGATTTAAGTGGTTTTGATACCAGTAACGTAACAACTATGAGTAATATGTTTAAAGGTATGGATAGCGTAATAAGTTTAGATGTAAGTGGCTTTGACACTAGCAAAGTAACAGATATGACTTCTATGTTTTATAATACTCCACTTAAGAAATTAACACTAGGAGACACATTTAAATTTGTTAATGGACAAGGATCTCTTACTTCTGCTTGGAAGCGAGAAGATGGCAAAGGAAAGGTTTATACAGCAGAAGATTTCATGAAAAACTATGGCACTGGTGATCTGACTGCTGGCACGTATATTTCCGTTGAAACAGGCACGTGGGGCACTAGTCCGTACACGTTTGATGAAAATACAGGGGTATTGACGATCGAAGCAGGTGAGTTAAGTGGTTATGAAGAATCACCATGGAACAGCGGAACAGTGGATCTTGAAGCAATCAAGAAAATTGTTTTGTCTGGAAAAGTAGTGGCTCCAGAAAATTCTGAATTCTTATTTAGTACAAGTGCCGGTGGTAAGGATCTTACGAATGTAACTGAAATCGAAGGGCTAAGTCAAATGGATACCAGTAACGTAACAGATATGGGTTATATGTTTTATGGTATGAGCAGCGTAACAAGTCTAGATTTAAGCAGCTTTGACACTAGCAAAGTAACATCTATGAAGAGTATGTTTCATAATACTCCACTTAAGAAATTAATTCTAGGAGATACATTTAAATTTGTAGGAGCAGACGGAAAAAACGCAAGTCTTACTTCTGCTTGGATGAGAGAAGATGGCAAAGGGACGTTTTATTCAGCAGAAGATTTCATGAACAACTATGGCACTGGTGATTTGACTGCTGGCACGTATGTTTCCGTTGAAACAGAGACGTGGGGTACTAGTCCGTATATGTTTGATGAAAATACAGGAACGTTAACAATCGGAGCAGGTGAGTTAAGTGGCGCTGCAGAATCACCATGGAACAGCGACAAAGTAGATATTAAAGCCATCAAGAAAATTGTCTTGGCTGGAAAAGTAGTTGCTCCAGAAAATGCTAATTTATTATTTACTGGAAATAGCACTAGAGGTAACCTTGCGAATGTAACTGAAATCGAAGGGTTAAGTCAACTGGATACTAGCAACGTAACATCTATGGAATCTATGTTTCAAGGTATGAGCAGCGTAACAAGTTTAGATTTAAGTGGGTTTGATACCAGTAACGTAACAGATATGAGGTATATGTTTTACGATATGAGTAACTTAACAAATCTAGATTTAAGCAACTTTAACACCAGCAAAGTAACAGATATGGCTTCTATGTTTAGTAGTATGGGTAGCATAACAAGTCTAGATGTAAGCAGCTTTGACACTAGCAAAGTAACAGATATGAGTGATATGTTTGCTGATACTTCACTTAATAAATTAACACTAGGCGATCACTTTAAAGCGGTTGGAGACACTGGTTTATCAGCACCGAAAGCATTGAACGATGGAGATCAGCTGACAGGAAATTGGATTCGTGAAGATGGTCAGTCCAAAGGCTATTCACCTGCTGACTTTATGACAAATTACGGAACTGGGGATTTAACGGCAGGAACTTATGTGGCAGAACTAGTGAAAAGTGAGTTGAAACCACAAGAATATCATGTAGGAGATGTCAATATTACTGGAACTTACACAGGGGATATGTCTCTCGGCCGATTAACCGTTAATGGCAAAGTTGTCAGCTGGGGCGGTAGCTTCAAAGATGGTCAATTCAGCTATTATGTCGGTGCTGGCAAATTAAAAGTCGGTGACAAAGTCGTATTAGATGGCTACAACAAAGAGAAGGAATTGATGGATTCCAAAGAGATTGAAGTGATTTCCGAATCTTCAGGATCAATCGATCAAGTGGACGAGTATCAGTTGGGGGATTCAACGATTACTGGAACTTATACGGGGGATATCCATAAAGGGAAATTAGTAGTAAATGGAGAAGTCGTTAGTTGGGGCGGAACCTATAAAGATGGCAAGTTTAGCTATTATGTGAACTCTCAAATCATCAAAGCAGGGGATCAAGCAACGATTCAAGGCTATGATAAATTCAATACGCCACTAGGGGACCCACAACCAGTGACTATAGGAGAACAACTGGGTCAATTAACAGAAGCCCATCGTGTGGGAATCAGTACAGTGATCGAAGGAAGCTACACAGGCGATGTTTACCAAGGAATCTTGTTGGTCAATGGCGAAAAAGTTAGTCAAGGCGGTAGCTTCAAAGATGGCAAGTTCAGTTATTATGTAGGAAACCTTAAAGTATCAGAAGACGATCAGGTAGTCTTGATGGGTGCCAACAATCGAGGACAACAAATTCCAGGATCAGAGATTGGGGTCACTATTCAAACACCAACAGCTGAAATCAACGAATTGACTTATAAAATCGGCACACAAACGATCAAAGGAGCCTATGGTTCTGATACCCAAGTCCACCAAGGACACTTGTTTGTCAATGGTAAACTGATCAGTAAAGGTGGGAGCTTTAAGGATGGGGCAATCAGTTATTATGTGAAGCCAGATCTAATCAAAGCTGATGATCAAGTAACAATGAATTTCTATGATGGAAGTGGCAACTTATTGGCTGAAAACCAAACAGTTTCTGTTAATTAAGAAAAAAATTCCATTAAGATGAACTAAATGGTACTCGCTGATTGCCAGTACCATTTAGTTTTTTAAGTACTTAGTTATCAGAAAGATATCCTTATGAAAAAGCAATGTTCAAAAATAAGAGTAACGAAATGAATAATCAACGAGAAAACAGCTATTAACAATTAGTAATAGAAGAATTTATAAAAAATTATCTTTTATAGATAGGGAGATATTATGAAAAAGATGGCTAAATTAAACGATTTGATCAAAAGATGGGGTTTTTGTTTTTTATTGATGGCGATAACTTGGCAGGTTAGTTCGATGGTTGTTCACGCTGACACGAACGAATTAAAGACGCCAACTGTGGATGTTACTGCTATTCCAAGAGGAGATCTCTATACAGATTATGATAAAGAGCGGAGAAATACTACTCACAATAACTTGGAAGTGACAGGGCTATTTTTACCTCGTGGAGAAGAAATTACGGTAGAAGTCAAAGAGAATCCAGAAAATGTTAGCTTAGTAATCGGGCAGTATGGTAAGTACGAGAATCTTAATTCTGCACCAGAAAGCATTGGTTCAAATCCGGTTGATTATCAGTTAACTAAGGGGATCAATCATATTACTAGAGAAGACAGCGATGGCATGGTTTATATTCGTAACCAATCTTATGACCAAACGATTCATGTCACTTTAACAGGTGGAGTCGAGGTTCCTGAATTTCGATTAGGTGGCAAAAATAATCAAGCAACCTTTTTTCAACGATTGAATGATTCAACGACGAATGTTCCTTTTTTTGTCATTGAGGGAAAATATGTGTTTGGAACATTTCAAATGAGTGAACTAAAAAATATAACGCCTCTTTCCGAAGATCGTTTAAATGAATTGGCTAGTTATTGGGATAAAGTATATCAACTGACTGTAGAATGTTATGGGTTTAATAATCAAGCAGGCTATGCTGCTGAGAAGAACATGAATCAAAGAATTCATATTGCCAATCCTGATTCAGGGGCAGGCTATGCTTATGCGACCAATAACTATATCTCTTTTCAAATAGATACGGGCGCTTCTCAGGATATTTTAGGAAGTAAACCGACAGATCAGCAATGGGGATTTTGGCACGAAATGGGGCATACGTTCCAAACACCTCAATACAAATTTGATGGCATGACAGAAGTGACGGTAAATATCTCTTCTATGTATGTCCAACAAAAATTAGGCTTCCCTTCACGACTTGCAAGCAGCTCAACACAAAAGGTCATTGATGATTACTTTAATATTGATGTAGATAAACGTGATTTTAGTAGTTTAGGCGATGAGCTATTTGCTCAGTTGGGGATGTTTTGGTCCTTAGAGCGCGTCTTCGGTTTAGATTACTATAAGACTGTTTCTCAACTATATCGAACAATGGAAACAAGAGAACTCCCTTCATCCAATGATGAGGAGATTCAGACAATGGTTAAAGTATTTTCTCAAGCGGCAAATCGTAACTTAGTTCCTTACTTTAATCAATGGGGAATAAAAACAACTGCTGAAACAGAAAAATATTGCCAACAGTTTAAGAAACTAGAAAAAGAAATTTGGAAAGATGTGGACGGTCGTGGGGAGGATTATGCACTCCCAGGAGCTGTTAAGCCTTACACCATTCCGACACTGGATTCCTTTACATTGACTAATCTGCCAATTTTTACCACAGCAGGCCAAGTTTCGTTAGAAAACCTCAAATCTATTCCACTTGCTAGTCCTACGAAGATTTCAAATGTTTACTATCAAGGGATTGGCAACTATTCTGATTATCCAGGGAATACCATTAAGCTAACGAATGAGAATGGTGTTTCTAACGTTTTACCTATTAAAGAGGTAACTGGGGGAGAAGCAGTCAAACTTTTTGGTAATGCTTATGGTTTCCAGATCATTGCACCTAATCCAGAAACTAAAACTTTCTCCATGGTGGGGAGATCAGGTAAACTTCATTTTAGTTGGGGAGATGATGTATATGTAACGATTCACCAGTATGATCATCAGATGAAACAGAAAAAAGCGGTTGAATTGTCAGGTGAAGAAGATAGCGACAAGTTAAGTCAAGTGTTTAAAGATGCTCCTTATGAAATCGGTGATTATGTTCATATCACCCATGAAGAATCAGATAATCGGATTGAACGTTACCACAACAATAAATTGATTCCTAATGATTATGAAAAAAGTTATTGGTACCAAATGACAGATAAAGGCTGGAAAGAAGTGGATCTAAAACCAGTAGTTAAATCTCTCACAAAAGAGTTGTTCTTGGGATTACCAGTGGATGCTAAACAATTAGTAGATACAAGCTCAGAAAAAAATATTGTACCAATCACTAAAGTTGAATATGTACAAGAGCCAGATTTTGCAACAGTAGGACAAACCAGCACAGAGATCAAAGTTACTAACAGTGTGGGAGAAACCACAACAGTTTCAAATGATGAGCTGACTGTTCGAGGAGGAGAAGCAGTCAAACTTTTTGGTAATGCTTATGGTTATCAGATTATTGTGCCAAATGTACAGACCAAAACTTTCTCGATGGTTGGAAATTCAGGTAAACTTCATTTTAGTTGGGGAGATGATGTATATGTAACAATCCAACAATACGACCATCAGATGAAACAGAAAAAAGCGGTCGAATTGTCGGGTGAAGAAGATAGCGACAAGTTAAGTCAAATGTTTAAAGATGCTCCTTATGAAATTGGCGATTATGTTCATATCACTCATGAAGAATCGGATAATCGGATTGAACGTTATCATAATAGTGAATTGATTCCTAATGATTATGAAAAAAGTTATTGGTACCAAATGACAGATAAAGGCTGGAAAGAGGTTGATCTAAAACCAGTGGTTACATCAATCACAGAAGATTTATTCTTGGGATTACCAGTGGATGCTAAACAATTAGTAGATACAAGCTCAGAAAAAAACATTGTACCAATCACTAAAGTCGAATATGTAAAAGAGCCAGATTTTGCAACTGTAGGACAAACCAGCACAGAGATCAAAGTTACTAACAGTGTGGGAGAAACCACAACAGTTTCAAATGATGAGCTGACTATTCTGGGGGGAGAAGCCGTTAAACTTTTTGGTAATGCTTATGGCTATCAGATTATTGTGCCAAATCCAGAGACCAAAACTTTCTCAATGGTTGGGAAATCAGGTAAACTTCATCAAAGTTGGGGAAATGACGTGTATGTCACGATCCAGCAATATGATCGTTACCTGAAACAGAAAAAAGCAGTTGAATTGTCAGGTGAAGAAGATAGTGACAAGTTAAGTCAAATGTTTAAAGGCGCTCCTTATGAAATCGGCGATTATGTCCATATTACCCATGAAGAATCAGATAACCGGATTGAACGTTATCATAATAGTGAATTGATTCCTAATGATGATGAAAAAAGTTATTGGTATCAAATGACAGATAAAGGTTGGAAATCAATCACTGAAGAGGAACTTCCAGAAGAAACCAAAGGAACGATTCAGGCGGATCAGTATATCCTTGGTAAAACAACAATTACTGGAAAATACTATGGTAATGTGAAAAAGGCTCGATTAACCGTCAATGGAAAAGTGATCAGCTGGGGAGGAACTTTTAATTCAGATGGAACCTTCTCATATTATTGTGGACCTAAAACAATCAGTGCAGGGGATACAGTTGTTTTAGATGCTTTTGATGAAGAGAATAAATTACTGGATACCGTAACTCTAACGATCACTAGTTATTCTGGAGCGATTACGATGGCTGACTATCAATTAGGTGCTTCTGTTATTACCGGAACATATACAGGAGATGTTCGAATGGCTCACTTAACAATCAAGGGACAGTCCATTAGCTGGGGTGGGACTTTTAAAGACGGGACATTTACCTACTATGTGAAGCCTTCTCAAATTAAAGATGGGGATAAGGTATCGATCCAAGGATATGATCCAAATCAACATTCGTTAGGAGAAGAACAACCGGTCAATCTAAAAAAAGTAACAGGAAAAATAACTCAAGCAGTGAAGAAACAAGGAAGTACAGTCATTGAAGGGACTTATGAAGGCGACATCTACCAAGGTCGTTTAACTGTCAATGGAAAAGTGATCAGTTGGGGAGGTGCCTTTAAAGATGGTAAATTCACTTACTATATTGGTCAACTGGAACTATCTGAAACGGATACGGTGGTTCTTGAAGGAGTGGATAGAAATAAAAATATCATCGAAAACAGCAAAATTAACGTAACCTATCAAAAAAGTGAGGTAAAAGTAACTGATTTAAGCTATACCTTAGGCACACAAACGATTTCTGGAACCTATCAAGGAGAAGTTAAAAAAGGACAATTGTTTGTTAATGGAAAATCAGTCAGCTGGGGCGGTAGCTTTGCTGAAGGAAACATCGATTACTATGTGAAAGCCAATCAAATAAAATCAGGGGATAAAGTAACAATGAACTTATACGCACCAAATGGCCATCAAATTAGCGAAGGAAATGTTGTGACGATCAAAGAAAAATAATCACTCATTATTTTGATTACGTCCAGCTACTATGTAAAAGTGAAAGGTAAAAGTGAAAGGTAAAAGTGAAAGCATCCAGAAAGTCATTGATCTCAGTGAGGCACATAATGTTTTTTCAGAAAACTAACACGAATCGAATTGGTATCAATGACTTAATGATGTTTTACTTTTGAAAGTGAAGAAATTCAAAAATGCCCCGCACATTTTTTGCGAAATATTGTTCTTTCACTAGGGATTAACGTTTACACCAGTTTTTGTCCTTAACTTATCAGAGAGTGTTTATCGTAAAAATTAGTGGCATTTGAATGAGAGGAAAACGATGAGAGACAAACGCATTGATATTTTAAGAGGAGTGGCTATCTTATTCATTATTTTAGCCCATATTTCACCTCCTAATAATCTACTTCAGCTAAGAACTTTTGATGTTCCATTAATAACTATGTTACTAGGGATGAGCTTTAGCTTATCCACAAAAGAAGAAAAATACCGAGTCTATCTTTTTAAAAGATTTAAGCGGTTAATTATTCCTACTTGGAAAGTGTTACTAGGCTATTTTATTCTCTTTGGGGCCATCGCATTATTGAGACATAAGGATTTTCCATATCATTTTGAATATATCATTTCTTCGTTTGCGATGTCTTCTGATAAAGGTATCGGTTATATGTGGATATTAAGGATATTTTTTGAAATAGCCTTATTGAGTCCGATTTTCAAGTGGTTATATTCACTGAAAGAAAAACGGACAGTGATCATCTTGCTATTCATTTTTTGTATGCTGCTATTGGAGTATGCGCAAAATCTGTCATTGGTTTCAACGGGACATTTTTGGATTTTGTTTGCTTTAGAATTAGTTGGCTATTCATTTATCGTATTTATTGGAATCTGTGTTTACAATAATCGGATGGTAGATAATCTCAAATTTTGTGGTTTGTTTGTTTTTCTATTTTTTGTTTCAATCCTTAAAACAAGAAGTTTTGACATACAAGCTTTCAAATACCCACCGCAATTACAGTATATAAGTTATGGCTTAAGCCTATCTATCCTTTTATTTCTAGTGACTACACTATTGAGTAAAAAGATAGTTCAATATAAACTCGACCCAATCATATGGTTGTCAAAAAATTCTATTCAAATTTATTATATCCATATCTTTATCGTACGAGTAGTTGATCGATTACCTGTAGTAAATAATTGGTGGGAGACAAGATACCTTATAACAGTAGGCATAAGTAGTATTGCTGTCTATCTATTTGGTAAAATCAAAACTATGACAGTGAGAAAAAGTACGTTCAAACTTTCTAATAGTCAGTAAAATTTAATAAATAGTATTTGTCCAAGAGGTTATTGATTGTTGCATGTATAGAATTATTGACGGTTTGTAAACGATGCAATGAGAATTGTTCCTTGCATCGCAATAAAAGTCCGCTGTACCACTCAATGAAAAATAGTAAGTGTAAAACTAAATTATTCGAACGATAGTTGATGGATGTTTTGATCATCGATCCTGATGGAGTATCAGGAATATTTCACTATCGTTCGGATATTTTTGTTCTGTTTCCTGATGCTTTTCGATCTTGCTTAGCAAAATCGTCTCTTTGTAAAGGAAAATCAAACAAGAGAAATTGCAAAATGAAAAAACGGTAAGTGGCATTTTTGAAGGGTCAATTTTGTGATTCCTTATAAAAAATAGATAGCCTTACTGGGGTTCTTGAAGTGTGTTTTTTTAGGTACCAACCTTTATATTATTTGGAAAATAAAAATGAGGAATGAAAGTATATTCTTTTTGGTATATACTTAATCCATACTATTTCCTATGGCAAACCATCCTGTTCATTGCTCAAAATGATCGTGTTAACAGGAGCTTGGAAAATATATAGGAGGAATCTCGTGAAAAAACAACCAAAATTTCAAGAAATTGCGAATGAGATTGAGAAGCGAATCATGGAAGGAATTTACGTTTCTAGTCAAAAATTACCTTCAGAATATGATTTAGCAGACGAGTTTCAATGTAGTCGTTTAACTGTTCGTAAAGCAATCGAATTATTGATCAGCCAAAATAAGTTGATCAAAGAAAAAAGTAAAGGCACGTATGTCATGAAACAACCTAAGATCCAAAGTGGCTCTGGAGGATTGCAAAGCTTTACCGAAACTGCTCGAATCCAAGGGAAAAAGACAAAAACGCAAGTCTTAGAATGCGAAGTTACTGAACAACTACCAACGAATGTTAAACAAGCTTTTGGTGAATCGATTTCTGAGCCAATCGTTCATTTGAGACGATTACGTTATTTTGATGACGAACCAATGACGGTTGAAAATCTTTATATTTTAAAACGTTATCTGGGAGAAGTCTCTCAAGAAGAATTAAGTGGGTCACTCTATCAAGTGATCGAAAAAAACGTGGAGATCGCTTATTCTCACCAAGAAATCGAAGCAGTGAAAGCGACGGCTGACGTGGCAAAACTCTTGCAAGTAGCTGTGGATGAACCGATGTTGTTTGTCCATTCAATGACATATTCGCCAGCAGCCAAACCAATCTTATATGACTGCTCGTTTTATCGTGCAGATAAATATACATTCAAAAATACATTGATTCGTCAAAAAAGGAGTGAATAAATTGAAAAAAAGCAAGTCGATGATCGATGATCATTGGGAAGAATTTCTTGAGTTTCTTCAAACAGTTATGAAAGTACCAAGTGTGAAAGGGGAGCCGGAAGATCATGCTCCGTTTGGGAAAGCACCTCGAGAAGTGTTGGACCTTGTACTTAAAAAAGGAAAAGAAGTAGGGTTTAAGACCAAAGTGATTGATGATGCGATCGGGTACGTCCAATGGGGAGAAGATGATGAGGACTATATTGGGATCATTGGTCATTTAGATGTGGTTCCAGCAGGATCGGGATGGGATTTTCCACCCTTTGATTTAAGCGAAAAAGATGGACGCTTTTATGGACGAGGGATTTTAGATAATAAAGGGCCGATCATTAGTTGTTTTTATGCTCTGATCCTGTTGAAAAAAATGGGAGCGGTTCCTAAAAAAACGATCCGCATTATTTTTGGGACTGACGAAGAAAGTGGGATGTCTGATGTGGCTCATTATTTACAGGCTGAAGTTCCGCCATCATTTGGTTTTACGCCAGATTGTAAATATCCAGTTGTTTACGGCGAAAGAGGAGTAGTCAACCTAACGATTCATTTCCCATTAGTTAAAGAAGAAGTTATTCAAATCAGTGATTTTGCAGGGGAGCAATATCGAGATCATGTGCCAGACCAGCTGAGTGTTTCGATTAATGCGAAAAAATTTGATGTGGAAGGAAAACGTTCTCCAAGTAATGCTCCTGAATTAGGAGAGAATGCGATTACACTGCTTGCCGAAAAAATCAAAGCAGATTCAGCTGTTCCAGAACAAATACGAGCTTATTTTGATTGGATCTGGCAAGCTTTCCACAATAAACATTATGGAGAAGGAATCGAGCTTGCTTTGTCTGATGAAGATTCAGGCAGGTTGATTCTTACACCTGTGAATTTGCAAAAAAACACTAACGGGTTAGATTTAGAAGTTGCTTTTCGTTACCCTGTTTCAGTCACAGAAGAAGAAGTCGTGAGTGGGTTGGCTAAACAGTTGCCCGAGAAAGCGACTTTTACAATCAATCGCAGTATTCCAGGGATCTGTCAGAAAAAAGATTCGCCCGAAATCAAAAAACTATCTCAAATTTATGGCGAGATTACTGGGAACGACTCCACGCCAGTGACGACAACGGGTGCTACTTATGCCAGAAAGATTCCTAATGTATTAGCGTTTGGTCCCTCTTTTCCTGGACAGAAAGGAATTGCGCATAACAAAAACGAGTATATGGAAGTAACAGATCTGCGCATGAATTTAGAGATATACCTGCGAAGCATTCAAGCATTGATCGAATAAACAGTTATATATTTTTTAAAAAAAAGATTATCAGAGACTTCTCTTATAAATCAATTAGATTTTAAGAAAAGTCTCTTTTTAGTATAGACATAATAGTATATACTAAATAAAATAGATGTAAGCGCTGTATATAGGAGGAGTAAACATGTGGGGAATTATTGCAACGTGGCGTATGGCACATGATGGTGTGTTAGCTGCCAAAGAATTATTAGAACAGGAAGGAACATGCGGAGATGCCGTGGAAACGTCAATCAAATGTGTAGAAGACTATCCATTTTATAAATCAGTTGGCTATGGTGGCTTGCCAAACGAACGAGGCATTGTAGAAATGGATGCGGCTTTTATGGATGGAGATACGTTCAAAATTGGGGCAGTGGCTGGGATCGTAGATATTGCGAATCCAATATCAGTTGCCAGAAAATTAAGTAATGAAAAATTCAATAGTTTTCGCGTAGGACAAGGAGCCACTGAATATGCAATGCTAGCAGGATTCGAACGGAAAAACATGCTAACGCCAAGAGCTAAAAAAATTTGGCAAAAACGAGTGGCAGAAGTGGCGAAAACGAATCTAAGCCCCTATGACGGACATGATACGGTGGGCGTGGTTTCTTTGGATCAACACACTGGCATGGCTGCAGGAACGTCTAGTTCTGGATTATTTATGAAAAAGCAAGGTCGTGTGGGAGATTCCCCTTTATCAGGTTCTGGTTTTTACGTCGACAGTCAAATCGGTGGTGCGACAGCAACTGGTCTAGGAGAAGATCTAATGAAAGGCTGTCTAGCTTATGAAATTGTTCGCTTGATGGGAGAAGGAGTCACTCCACAAAAAGCCTGTGATCAAGCTGTGTATTCTTTTACTGATTTATTAAAAGAACGGTATGGCAAAGCAGGTGCTTTTTCATTAGTTGCTATGAATAAAGCAGGTGAATGGGGAGTTGCGACCAATGTCGAATTTACGTTTACTGTTGCAACTGAAAAGGAGCAACCAGCTATCTACTTAGCTAATCCAGGAGTTGATCAGACAACGATCATTGAACCAATCACCAAAGAATGGCTGGATGCTTATGAAAAACGCATCAAAGCCCCAGTTTGATCCCAGTATCGAAGTCATTTAGCTGATAATCAGCATATGTATATATAAGGAGGAGAAAAAAATGGCAACAAAAAAAATCTATTTATTCTGTGAAGCAGGGATGTCAACGAGTATTATGGTCAATAAAATGATGGAAGTAGTCACAAAACATCAGATGCCACTAGAAATCCATGCGTTCCCAGCAATCCATGCAGAGGAAAAAGTTGAACAAGAGAAACCGGTAGCCATCTTATTAGGACCACAAGTTCGTCATTTAAGTGACAAAATGAAAAAAACGTTTGAGCCGTTAGGCATTCCTGTAGGCACAATTGCCACAGAAGCATATGGCATGATGGATGGCGAACGTGCGATGAAAGATGTCCTGAAAATGATCAAAGAAAGTAGAAAATGAGTTTTTGTAAACGGAAACAGTCGGAGTCAACAAAAAGATCGGGGGAAAAAAGATGCAAAAATTTTTGAATTGGTTAGAAAAAGTTTTGACACCAATGGCAAAAACGGTTGGAGAAAATAAATATTTGATTGCTATACGAGATGGCTTTTTACTTTCTACACCGTTATTGATCGTGGGGTCATTGTTTCTAGTATTGACCAACTTTCCAATACCAAATTGGAATGAATGGATGGCTGGATTTTTAGGGGAAAATTGGGCAGTCATGTTGAATAAGCCTGCTACCGCCAGTTTTGATATCATGACGATTTTAGCAGTTGGGGGCATCGGTTATAGTTTAGCAAAGCAATTTAAAGTGGATGCGATGCAAGCGGCAATTATTTCTTTAGTTTCATTCTTTATCGTAACGCCTTTTACCACATTATTTACGCCAGAAGGTTCGACTGAAGTATTTGAAGTCGGAAGTCTTCCTTTACGTTGGATGGGATCAAGTGGTTTATTTTTAGGGATGGTAGTTGCTTTAGTAGCGACTCGTATGTTCGTTGCTTTGATTCGCACAGGGTGGACAATCAAAATGCCAGATGGCGTGCCGCCTACTGTTGTTAAATCGTTTGAAGCGTTGATTCCAAGCTTCGTCATCTTAACGTTCTTTATGGTGGCGAATTGGGTAGCGAGTTTAACCACATATGGGAATTTACAAGAAATCCTGTTTAAATTCTTACAAACACCATTGTTAAGTTTAGGGAATACCTTAGGTGCTATGATCATTGCGTACTTATTTTTACATTTTTTCTGGTTTTTCGGAATCAACGGTTCAAGTGTCGTAGGTGCAGTCTTCAATCCAGTTCTTCGTGCTTTATCGATTGAAAATCTAAATGCGTTCAAAGACGGACATGAAATTCCTAATATCATTACAGGTCAATTTCAAGATATGTTTGCAACATTTGGTGGGGGCGGTTCTACCTTATCATTGATTTTGATTATGATTCTTGTATGTAAAAGTCAGCGAGTGAAAAAACTTTCACAATTATCGCTTGTACCAGGAATTTTCGGGATCAATGAACCGATCATCTTTGGTTTACCGATCGTATTAAATCCAATCATTTTGATCCCATTTGCTTTAGTACCGACAATCAATATCATTATTGCTTATTTTTGTATGGACCTAGGGCTAGTTGCTTACACCAATGGGATTCAACTTCCATGGACAACGCCACCGATCATTTCAGGCTTTTTAGTCAGTGGTTGGCAAGCTTCTGTCCTTCAGGGATTACTTATTTTATTAGGAATGGCAGTTTATTATCCATTCATCAAAGTGTTAGACAATCAATATCTGAAAGAAGAGCTTGAGGCAGAAGAATCAACAGCAGAAGAAATCAATTTTGATGACTTTGATTTTGATACCTTATAAAAAGGAGTAGGAGCATGAAAAAAATCATTTTGATCCTCAACCATGTGACCGCAGGTATGGGAAGTGACAAACAAGCACAATTGCCTCCAGGTGGAAAAAAAACAGCTCTAGGACCGGGAGAAACATTAGCGCCATTGTTTAAAGAAAAAAAGGCAGAGATTATTGCTACTTTATACTGCGGTGATCGTTATTATTCAAGTCATCCAGAAGAAGTCAAACAAAAATTTATCGGATTCGCCAAAAAGTTTGGAGCAGATGCGATATTATGTGGACCAGCTATGCATTATCCTAATTTTGGAGAGATGGCAGGCGGGTTAGTCGAAGCTTTTAACAAAGAAGGCATTCCTGCTGCCGCTGCAATGTCTGTTGAAAATCCTGCTGTAGCAAAATATCAGCAAGTGATCCCCATCGTTAAAATGCCAAAAAAAGGTGGGATCGGACTAAATCAATCCTATAAAAATATGGCAACAATCGTGACACAGTTAGCGAAAGGGGAAGAACGAACTTCCTCAGAACAAGAAATGATCTTTTGAATCAAAAGTGAATAAACGGAGCATAATGTCTTTTCTTAAGTTGAAAAGCTGTTTCGATAGATGACGGAAAAAAGCCAATCATTACGTATGTTTTGATTGGCTTTTTGTGTGAAGAAGCTTGCAAAGAATGGTTTGCCACAAGCTGGATCAAGGGAGATGAGGAACACGTAAGGCTTTGATCAATGTCAATGTTTGGGTAGAAAGATTCGATCAATTAGCTAACTGAATTTCATCGTTTGCCAACTTGCTCCTTCTCTTTATTGATTTATTCCTTCTCTTTATTAAAAAGTAGAGTGAAAAATAGACTTGAATCTCAATGGATCGTCCAATAAACTATTTATTGTAAGCGATTTATTCTTAATTGAAGAAAAGTGGTGATGTATGAACAAAGTAAAGATACTCATGACCTTGTTTGTTAGCTCTATACTCCTATTTTTGATTTCTCATCCCCAAGAAATAGCGGCAACTACAAGCAAGTCTAATGTAGAAACACATGCAACATTTTCCAAAGTAATGACTTATGATCAAATGATTGAGCAACTCACAAACGATCTTCAGCTTTCATCAACAAAAGCAAGGCAAAAACTCGAATCTTCGGACAAAATTGTTCACACAGTTACTCGAAATAGAGCAACCTTTCGAGTACTGTCGCATACTGTGACGGTGAATAAGACATACAAGCCAACGATGCGGTTTTATTGTGAAACGAGTGAAAGTGGTCATTTTAGAGCGATTAAACGAATAATAGCAATAAATTTGGTTAGAGAAGACCAGGAAGTGGCAAAAGCCTTTTCCGGAACTGTCTATGTCAACTTAGAAGAAGCCAATCGTATCTATTATATCGTGAATGGTGACTTCTTTAATCAAGGTACGACTTCATGGCAAATCGGATCAACGAGTGGTGTAGACAGTGCGCTAGATCTAAGGTTTACTACAAAGGATGCCGGGAGCCATTACCAATACAGTTATAGTGAACACCGAATCACTTTTTGATTTGCAGGCGGGTAAGGAAGTGGACAGCGATCGCTAACCATTGCTGAATAATAGTGAATGGTTAAAGAAAAGTGATGGGAGAGATATGGGTGGCTCGTAAAACTTAGTTTACACAAAAAATAACGAAAAAAGCTGATCCATACATGCGGATCAGCTTTTTATCTTTTAAATTTAGAAAGCAAAACATTCCCAAATATGCTAAGATAGCAATAGACGCGTCCTGAGGGAATCGAACCCCCGTCTCAAGAACCGGAATCTTACGTGATATCCACTACACTAAGGACGCAAGTACAGACACAATTGTAACGAAACTAAAAAAAAATTACAAGGGGAATGGACAAAAAAATGAAATTTCAACAAAACTTTTCACAAAAACAACAGCAAACACAAAAATTAGCCATGACACAACATCTGCAACAGTCCATCCAGGTATTGCAATATAACAGTGAAGAGCTCTTGGCATTTGTTGAAAATCAAGCATTAGAAAATCCATTGATAGAAGTAGTGGAACCAGAATGGCAATCTGACTATCAGAAGATCAGATCAGCCAATGATAATGAAGAAACCAACTACTTAAATCAAATTCCCGATACCAGTGTTTCCTTATTTGAATCATTGATCGAACAGATCCATTTGAACTATCGGCAGACCTTCTTACGTCAGTTAGTTCTTTATTTAGTCGAGTACATTGATTTAAATGGATTTTTGACGATTGATTTAAAAGAGGCACAAGAACAAACAAATGCTACTTCGATTGAGATCCTTGATGCACTGACGCTGGTCCAACAACTTGAACCAGCAGGTGTGGGGGCACGAAGTTTACAAGAGTGTTTGATGTTACAAACGGAAAGAGATGACTTTGCACCAGAGTTAGCGTATATCGTTTTGGAAGAGTGTTTTGAGTTGCTGGTTGATCGCAAATGGAAAGAGATCGCTCAACGCTTTTCAATCGAACTTAGTGAAGTACAACGAATCTTTGATTACATCCAAACACTTAGCCCAAGCCCTGGACGGATTTTTGATCGAAGCAGTGAATTATATATCATTCCTGATGTCAAAGTGATGGTTGATAAGGACCAAAAAGTGTCTGTCCTTTCTAGACGAGGAAATCAACCAGATGTTCGTTTCCAAGAACATTATTTTAATCAGATGCTTAAAAAAGCAGACAAAGAAACGCAAGCGTACTTGAAAGAACGGAAACAAGAATTTGACTGGTTGAAAAAAACGATTCTACAACGAGGGGATACGATTTTACGGGTGGCTCAAATCATTGTTTCCCATCAACAAGCCTTTTTCACAAATAAAGAACGACCAATTAAACCGCTGACATTAAAAGAAGTGGCAAAAGAGTTGGAAGTACATGAATCCACTGTCAGCCGTGCCGTCAATGGAAAATACCTGGAAACTGAATTTGGGGTTTTCGAGCTTAAGAAATTCTTTACAACTAGACTACAGCAAAGTGGGACAGATACTGAGACCGATCTCTCAGCTGATACTGCACAAAAGAAAATCCAAGAACTTGTAGATCAAGAAGACAAAATCAAACCACTTTCTGATCAAAAGATCGTAGAATTATTAAAAAAAGATGAAATATTGATTTCAAGAAGGACGGTAGCAAAATATCGTGACCTGCTGGGAATCCCAAGTTCATCGAAAAGAAAACGTTATGATAGATAATGTGAATCTCGACTAGAAAAAAATGAAAAGTTTTTTCTAGTCTTTTTTTATTGAAAAAAACGGGTAAAACTGTTAGACTTACATTCGTGAGGTTGAGATTTTCCTTTTAAATACTTAGTAGTAGGAAAGTCGCTTTTCTTTTTTTATCGTACATGGGTCGTTTTGAGTCTACATTGGACAAATATCGTCCAACTAAGGAGATCGCTATGCTTGATGAATTGAAAATGATTGAATCTGTTGCACCGGATATTATCGAGGTTTTACAGGAAAGATATAAAATTTTACGTAATATTTATTGGATGCAGCCAATAGGTCGTCGTAGTTTATCAGAGAGTATGGGCATCACAGAACGCGTATTACGAACAGAAACAGATCTATTGAAACAGTTAGATTTGATCAACACCTCTAAAAGCGGTATGACTTTGACCAAAAAAGGAGAAGAAGTTTATCAAAGTCTTGAGAACTTCATGGATCAACTTTTAGGAATGCATCAGACAGAAAAAAAACTGGCTGAGTATTTTGGAAATCAACGTTGTATCGTGGTATCAGGAAACAGTGAAGAACAGCCTAAAGTGGCGGATGCTTTTGGTGAAGCATTAAATGAAGCTTTAGATTTGTTACTACCGGAGGGCAATAATATCATTGCTGTAATGGGCGGAACAACGATGGCTGTAGTAGCTGAACAACTGACAAATTTGGAAAACAATCAGCGACATAATCTATTTGTGCCAGCTCGTGGTGGTATCGGAGAGGCTGTGACTGTACAAGCAAATTCCGTAAGTGCTAGAATGGCTACAAAAGCAAGTGGAAATCATCGTGCATTGTATGTTCCAGAACAATTAAGTTTAGCAACGTACAATTCCTTGCTCAATGAACCCTCTATTCAAGAAGTGTTAAACTTGATTAGTCAGGCGAATTGTGTTATTCATAGTATTGGACGCGCACTCCATATGGCAGCACGTCGAAAAATGACTGAAAAGGAATTAGTCATGCTGAAACAGGCGAATGCGGTGGCGGAATCTTTCGGCTATTTTTTCAATGAAAATGGCGAAGTCGTATATAAAGTTCCTCGCATCGGAATCGAATTGAAAGATTTGGCAAATGTACCCATCATTCTTGCGATTGCTGGGGGCAAGTCAAAAGCAAAAGCGATTCGCGCCTATATGAAAAATGCACCAAAACAAACGTGGCTCATCACTGATGAAGCTGCAGCAAAAGAGATTTTAAAAGGGGTATCCCTTTAAAATAAATATTTTTTTGATTTTCATAAGGAGGAAATCTTAAATGACAGTTAAAGTAGGTATTAATGGTTTTGGACGTATCGGACGTCTAGCATTCCGTCGTATCCAAGATGTAGATGGAATCGAAGTAGTAGCAATCAACGACTTAACAGATGCTAAAATGTTAGCACACTTGTTAAAATATGACACAACTCAAGGACGTTTCAACGGAACAGTTGAAGTTCACGAAGGTTCATTCAACGTTAACGGAAAAGAAGTTAAAGTTTTAGCTAACCGTAACCCTGAAGAATTACCTTGGGGCGAACTAGGTGTTGACATCGTTCTAGAATGTACTGGTTTCTTCACTTCAAAAGCAGCTGCTGAAAAACATTTAACAGCTGGTGCTAAACGTGTTGTTATCTCAGCTCCTGGTGGAAATGACGTTCCAACAATCGTTTATAACACAAACCACGAAACATTAACTGGTAAAGAAACAGTTATCTCAGGTGCTTCATGTACTACTAACTGTTTAGCTCCTATGGCTAAAACATTAAACGACAAATTTGGTGTTGTTGAAGGATTAATGACAACTATCCACGCTTACACAGGTGACCAAATGACTCTAGACGGACCTCATCCTAAAGGTGACTTCCGCCGTGCACGCGCTGCTGCTGCAAACATCGTTCCTAACTCAACAGGTGCTGCTAAAGCTATCGGTTTAGTAATCCCTGAATTGAACGGTAAATTAGACGGAGCTGCTCAACGTGTTCCTGTACCAACAGGTTCATTAACTGAATTAGTTACAGTTCTTGAAAAAGAAGTAACTGTTGACGAAATCAACGCAGCAATGAAAGAAGCTTCAAACGAATCTTACGGATACAACACAGACGAAATCGTTTCTTCTGATATCGTTGGTATGACTTTCGGTTCATTATTTGACGCTACACAAACTAAAGTAATGACTGTTGGCGACAAACAATTAGTTAAAACTGTTGCTTGGTATGACAACGAAATGTCTTACACTGCACAATTAGTACGTACTTTAGAATACTTCGCTAACTTATAAGATAGACCAAACGTACAAGTGTAATTTATAAGCATGTACACTTAAAAGCGGGGAAGCAATCGCGCTTCTTCCGCTTTTTTTGATAGTAAGTTTATTTAGGAGGAAATAAAATGGCTAAGAAAACAGTGAAAGATATTGATTTAAAAGATAAAAAAGTTCTTGTCCGTGTTGACTTTAATGTTCCTTTGAAAGATGGCGTGATCACAGATGACACACGTATCAAAGCAGCATTACCAACAATCAACTACGTATTAGAACAAGGCGGAAAAGCAATTCTTTTCTCTCACTTAGGACGTGTAAAAACGGAAGAAGATAAAGAAGGTAAATCTTTAGCTCCAGTTGCAAAACGTTTAGGCGAACTATTAGGAAAAGAAGTAACTTTCGTTCCTGAAACTCGTGGTGCAGAATTAGAAGCAGCAATCAATGGCATGAAAGATGGCGACGTGGTTGTTTTTGAAAACACTCGTTTTGAAGACATTGATGGCAAAAAAGAAAGCAAAAATGATGCAGACCTAGGTAAATACTGGGCTTCATTAGGTGATGTATTTGTCAATGATGCATTCGGTACAGCTCACCGTGCGCATGCTTCAAACGTCGGAATTGCTTCAACTGGTATCCCAACAGTTGCTGGATTCTTGATGGAAAAAGAAATCAAATTTATCGGTGAAGCCGTTGAAGAACCAAAACGCCCTATGATCGCAATCTTAGGTGGCGCAAAAGTTTCTGATAAAATCGGTGTAATCGAAAACTTGATTCCTAAAGCAGACAAAATCTTGATCGGCGGCGGAATGACTTACACATTCTACGAAGCTAAAGGAATCAAAATCGGTAACTCTTTAGTAGAAGCTGATAAAGTTGAATTAGCAAAAGAATTGATTGAAAAAGCTGGCGACAAATTAGTCTTGCCAATCGATAACGTTTGTGCTCCAGAGTTCTCAAACGATGTTGAAACACAAGTAATCGAAGGCGATATCCCTGAAGGATTGATGGCTTTAGACATCGGCCCTGCATCAGTGAAATTATTTGCTGATACATTACAAGGTGCAAAAACAGTTGTTTGGAACGGGCCAATGGGTGTGTTCGAAATGAGTAACTTTGCTAAAGGTACAATCGGTGTTTGTGAAGCAATCGCTAACCTTGAAGATGCAACAACAATCATCGGTGGTGGTGACTCAGCAGCAGCTGCAGAACAATTAGGTTTTGCTGACAAATTCACACATATCTCAACAGGTGGCGGCGCAAGCTTAGAATTACTAGAAGGTAAAGAACTACCTGGTTTAGCTGCAATCAACGATAAATAAGCATCGTTCGTTGTATCTGATTTAGATGAAGACAGCTGCTTTTTGCAACGGTGAATTGATTCAAACTCAAATAAACTTAACCAAAAAGCAGCTTTTTCTTTTTATACGTGGAGGAGAGTTCCACGACTCATAATTTTAAAGGAGTGCATACTGTCATGCGTAAACCAATTATCGCTGGTAACTGGAAAATGAACAAAACTGCATCTGAAGCAAAAGAATTTGCTGAAGCAGTAAAAAACAACATCCCTTCAAATGAAAAAGTTGATTCTGTTATCGGATCACCTGCTTTGTTCTTACAAGAACTAATGGCTTCAGCTGAAGGAACAGAATTAAAAATCTCAGCACAAAACTGCTACTGGGAAAACTCAGGTGCATTCACAGGTGAAACTTCACCAGCTGCTTTAGCAGACTTAGGTGTGGACTATGTGATCATCGGACATTCAGAACGTCGTGAATACTTCCATGAAACAGATGAAGACATCAACAAAAAAGCGAAAGCTATCTTTGCAAACGGCATGATCCCAATTCTTTGCTGTGGTGAATCTTTAGAAACTTACGAAGCTGGAAAAACAGCTGAATGGATCGAAGGACAAATCACTGCTGGTCTTGAAGGATTAACAGATGGCCAAGTAAGCAACATGGTTATTGCTTATGAACCAATCTGGGCAATCGGTACTGGTAAATCAGCTGATGCACAAATTGCTGACGAAATCTGTGGCGTTGTACGTCAAACAGTTGAAAAATTATACGGCAAAGAAGTATCTGATGCAGTACGTATCCAATACGGTGGTTCTGTAAAACCAGAAAACATTGCTGAATATATGGCGAAAGAAAATGTTGACGGAGCATTAGTTGGTGGCGCAAGCTTACAAGCTGATTCATTCTTAGCATTATTAGACGCTGTAAAATAATTAGTGAAAATTTGCGAAAAATGCAAGAAATGTTTGCACTAACGCCTAAAATTAACTAAAATCGTATATGAGGGAAATCCCTTAGGAAAAAACAAACTCAAAGGAGAGACAAAACATGTCAATTATTACTGATGTTTACGCTCGCGAGATCTTAGACTCACGCGGTAACCCAACAATCGAAGTAGAAGTATACACAGAAAGCGGAGCTTTTGGCCGTGGAATGGTTCCTTCAGGTGCTTCAACTGGTGAATACGAAGCCGTTGAATTACGTGATGGAGACAAAGCTCGTTATGGCGGTAAAGGTGTAACTAAAGCTGTTGACAACGTAAACAACATCATTGCTGAAGCAATCATTGGCTACGATGTACGTGACCAAATGGCAATCGATAAAGCTATGATCGCTTTAGACGGAACTCCTAACAAAGGTAAATTAGGTGCGAACGCAATTTTAGGTGTATCTATCGCTGTTGCTCGTGCAGCTGCTGACTACCTAGAAGTACCTTTATACCACTACCTAGGCGGATTCAATACAAAAGTTTTACCAACTCCAATGATGAACATCATCAACGGTGGATCACATGCGGATAACTCAATCGACTTCCAAGAATTCATGATCATGCCTGTTGGCGCTCCAACATTCAAAGAAGCTCTACGTATGGGTGCTGAAGTATTCCACGCATTAGCAGCAATCTTGAAATCTCGTGGATTAGCTACTTCTGTTGGTGACGAAGGTGGATTCGCTCCTAACCTTGGTTCAAACGAAGAAGGTTTTGAAGTAATCATCGAAGCAATCGAAAAAGCTGGCTATGTACCTGGTAAAGACGTTGTTCTTGCTATGGATGCTGCTTCTTCAGAATTCTACGACAAAGAAAAAGGTGTTTACGTATTAGCTGATTCAGGCGAAGGCGAAAAAACAACTGACGAAATGATCAAATTCTACGAAGAATTAGTTTCTAAATATCCAATCATCTCAATCGAAGACGGATTAGACGAAAACGACTGGGACGGATTCAAGAAATTAACTGACGTATTAGGCGACAAAGTTCAATTAGTTGGTGACGACTTGTTCGTAACAAACACTCAAAAATTATCTGAAGGTATTGAAAAAGGAATCGCTAACTCAATCCTAATCAAAGTTAACCAAATCGGTACTTTGACAGAAACTTTTGAAGCAATCGAAATGGCTAAAGAAGCTGGCTACACAGCAGTTGTTTCTCACCGTTCAGGTGAAACAGAAGATTCAACAATCTCTGATATTGCTGTTGCAACAAACGCTGGTCAAATCAAAACTGGTTCTCTATCACGTACTGACCGTATTGCTAAATACAACCAATTACTACGTATCGAAGACCAATTAGGCGAAGTTGCTGAATACAAAGGTTTGAAATCTTTCTACAACTTAAAAAACAAATAATTTTAGGACGATCAAATAAGTACGGCGATAGCAGAGCGTCGATTATGTAGCTGTGCTGGTCTACTTCATTCTAAAGTTATTAAAAAGTACCTTTCTCTTATCTTGAAGATAGGAGAAAGGTCTTTTTTTGCAGAAAAAATTTAGAGATTATCCTAACAAAAACTGAATTACATAATCGTTTTTTGTCACGTTTACAAACGATTTAATTATTGCTAAAATATTACGATAAAAGCAAAAAACAGAATAATGGGGAAAGTGTATGAAAGCAAAAATTTTAAAGGGGTTCAAATGGTTCGGTATTTTGCTTCTCAGTACCATTTTATTGGTCGTGATCGCTTTTCAAGTTTCGCCAAGACCAGGTGCTTATGTGATCCGACATCTGTTTAGCGACGCTGTAACGATCACAGATAAAGAAACGTATGAACAAGCAAAAGCAACCACTAGTTTGCTCGCCGATCGTTCTTATCAGTCGCAATTCAAAAAAAACAACTATGATATCTATTCTCCTAAAGATAGTGAAGCACCATTGCCAACGTTGATCTGGGTTCACGGTGGAGGTTATGTGAGTGGGGATAAAGCAGGAGTAAAAGAATTTGCAACAAAATTAGCTTCAGATGCGCACATCGCAGTTGTTGCTATGAACTATGAGCCGGCACCTAGCTCTCAGTATCCCAATCAAGTAGTCCAAGTCAATGAATTAGTCCAACAATTAAAAAAAGAGAACAATCCGAAGTTGGATCTTTCGAAGCTGATTTTTGGGGGTGACAGTGCAGGCGCTCAGATTGCCTTACAGTATGTCACTATCCAAACAAAACAGCAGTATGCAAAAGAAATGAAGATGAACCAAATAATCGATCCATCGGCGATCAAAGGGGCCATTTCTTACTGTGGGCCAGTTGACTTGCAACAAACAGCAAAACAGCAATCGAGTGATCGATTGATGCATTTCTTCGTTAAAACGGTAGCTTGGTCTTTGATTGGAACGAAAGATTGGCAAACAGACGAACGCTTATATCAAGCTAGTTTAGTTGATCAAGTGTCAAAAGACTTCCCGCCTACGTATATCACAGATGGAAATGCGTATTCTTTCCAAGATCAAGGGATTGCTTTCGCAAATAAATTAAAAGAGTTAGACGTTCCTGTAGACGAACTATTTTATAAAGACCAGAAAAAAGAAATCAGTCATGAATATCAATTTAATTATTCATTGCCAGAATCAAAAAAATGTTATGAGCAGACGGAGCGGTTCATTGAAAACTGTTTTCGATCTACAACAGCTCAATAACGAATTGCCGAAGCATCCCGAAATAGCTCCTTCTATTTTGGGGTGCTTCGGTGTCTTTAGACATAGGAGTGTCAATGGCTGCTGCTAGCTAATCGACTGAGAATGGATGAATGATTGAAAATGATACACTGTTTCAGTAAAATAGAAAGAAACAGCAGGAGTGTGGGACAGGATGGGAAATGAAGAAAAAATAGCTATTTTACAAGAACTGATCCGAATCAAGTCAGTGAATGGGAACGAAGGGGAAGTAGCCGCCTACTTAAATCAATTATTGAATCAACATGGAATCCAAGGAGAAATCATTTCTCACACTGAGGGGCGTGATAACTTGGTGGCGACGTATCAAAATGGTCATGGAAGAGTATTAGGTTTGTCTGGTCACATGGATGTTGTGTCTGTAGGAGATGAATCGAATTGGACCTATCCGCCTTTTGCAGCAGAAATAAAAGGTAATCGCTTGTATGGACGTGGTACTACCGATATGAAAAGTGGGCTAGCCGCTATGGTGATTGCGATGATTGAATTGAAAGAGTCTGGGAAACCGTTTAACGGGACAATCAAATTATTAGCGACAGTAGGGGAAGAAGTCGGAGAATTAGGTAGTGAACAACTGACAAAAGCAGGTTATGTCGACGATTTAGACGGATTGATCATTGGTGAACCAACCAATTACAATTTGATGTATACTCACATGGGTTCAATAAACTATACCGTTGTTTCTCATGGTAAAGAAGCCCACAGCTCAATGCCTCAAGAAGGCTACAATGCGATCAACCATTTAAATGACTTTATTACGCGTACAAATGAGCAAATGGATGCTTTAGCGAATGATTTCCAAAATTCAGCGTTAGGAAAAACGATTCATAACGTTACAGTGATCAACGGAGGAAATCAAGTCAACAGTATTCCAAGTCAGGCGCAATTACAAGGAAATATCCGCTCAATCCCTGAATTTCCAAACGATCAAATCATTGATTTATTACAAAAGATCGTGGATGAATTGAATGAAGGAACGAACTATCACTTAGAATTGACGATTGACTACAATAAGATTCCTGTGAAAGCAAATCCTGATTCTTCGTTGATCCACCATATTCAAAAACAGTTCAAGCAACCATTGCCCCTAGTAGGTGCAGCAGCAACGACAGATGCAGCTGAATTTACTAAATCCGCTCACTCCTTCGATTTTGTGGTATTCGGTCCCGGAGTCGTAAACTTGCCTCATCAAATAGACGAGTATGTAGAAATCGATAATTACTTGGATATGATTGACACATATCAAGCAATCATCTTGTCTTATTTAGCATAACAGCCTATTTTGGTTCAAAGTACAAAAAAGTACAAAATAGATCCTTCAATTAAATCAAAAAAAAGCAAAACATGAAATTTGTTTTGCTTTTTTTTGATTTACTAATTGAAGTAACCGACTTCTATTCGCACGTATATTTACTCCAGCTCATCACAACTACGCAGCTCAAATCGCTCTGTTCACAACCCTTTTCGGCAATGCCAAGACGACAAGGGTGACGACGACTACTGAGAGCAGGCGGTCGAGGTAATCGGTACCCGCTTGAACGAGAATCACGCTCATTGTTTGATTGAACCCAATTCCATGGAGGAACTGAACGATCATGCTTGAACCAGAAGAAGTGACTCCCCCAAAGAGTTTTACAGTGATTAGGGAAGAAAGGATGGTTCCAGGCAGTGATAAGACAAGTGCCCAGAAAACTAAGGTCCAGCGGTTCTTACTTCGAGTAAATCGTTGATGGAAAATCACTCCAGCAAGTAAACCTGTTACCATTTGAACAGGTGAATAATACAACGAGAAGATATCGGTGGTAACACCACTTAATACCCCGCTGGCTAAGCCAGTGAGTAACCCAAATACCGGTCCTAACAAAGTCCCAGCGAATATGGTACCGATCGAATCAAGATAGATCGGTAATCGTAGCCATAATGCAATGGTTCCGCCGATATAATTGATTCCGATACATAAAGCGACGATCGTAATCGTCTGTGTGGTGATTCTTTTTTTGCGCATGTTTTTCATCCCATCTTTAATCTTTCCAGATCTTTTTTAATCGTTTCTTCTTGTGCATTTAAAAGAACGGTCAAAAACTTCCGAAAAAATAGATGAGTATCAACTTCTGTCATAATGGTGCTGTTTGGTGCTTTTTGCCAAAAATCAAAGCGATCGACTAGTGTTTGCCCACGGCTGATTCCTTGCGTTTCAACAGCGGTATAACTAGTAAATCCCTGACAAATGCTTTCGTCGATAAAGTAGGCAACGGCCAGAGGATCATTGATGACGCACCCTAGGATTCTTTCTTGTTGCCAGTGAAAATCGAAATAAAAACGAGTGATCGCTTTTAGAAATTCTCCTTCTTCAGGATTGAGCTGACAACAATATTCTAATAAGGTAGGTGTCAAAACGATTTCTCTCGTAACATCTAAACCGACCATTTCAATCGTGTTCCCTAAATTTTCAAACACAAAGGCAGCTGCATCAGGATCGCACCAATAATTGTACTCAGCAACTGGTGAACAGTTTCCGTGGCTTTTGTAGGTGCCACCCATTGAAATAAATCGCTCGAAATGTTTCCCTAAATGTGGATTTTTCATCAAAGCACGAGCAATATTGGTCAAAGGGCCAAGTGCAATGATCGAGGTGTTTGTTTCTTTAGAAAAGTATTCCGCCAAAAAATCGACTGCTGATTTTTCTTCTATTTGTTTTTCTTGTACTTGAGCAAAGTTTGTCTCGCCTAATCCGTCCATCCCATGAGTGTCTTGTGCGCTAATAAACGGCTGTTTCAACGGTTGTGTTTGCCCTTGATAGACGGGGATGTCTAAGCGTCCGCAACGTTTCAAACATTTGAAAACATTTTGGCTACCGATCGTCACAGGTACATTACCGCAGACCGTCGTGATCGCAACTACCTCGATTTCGGGGGACTTGATGGCTAACATCAATGCTAAAGTGTCATCGATTCCAGGATCGCAGTCAATAATTACTTTTCGCATTATTTCCAATCTCCTTTCTGTAGAGATACTTAGTTTTTTATTCTGGGAAGTTTCCGAACCAGTCCAAGGATACTCCTTGATTAAAATGCACGGAATCAGTATACTGGCTTTTAAATAAAATGTAAATGTTATCTTATTTTTTATTCCTATTTGATTGGTTTTAAATTTCAATGAAGCCTAGGGTGAAAACTTGAGCAGTTTTTTTAGAAAATGGTACAATGGAATAGAAGGCTATACGGATTGATAATAGAAAAAATATTTATGGAAAGCGGGGAAGATAAGTGATTGTCATGTATCTTATTCTTATAGTTCTCATTTTAGGCGCAGTCATTTATCGTGGACTTTCTTCTTACTATGCGCAAAAATTAATTCAATCGGGTTTACAAAGAGGATATGATTGGTATGAGAAAACTGGTCATCAGTTGATGGACCCATCGGCTTTTACGATCGTGGAAAAGCAACGGCAACTTGCGGAAACAGAAGCTGAGGGCTTTTGGAATAAAGGCAAAGAAATCGAAGTCAAAAGTCATGATGGGTTAAAACTGTTAGGACGAATCTTTCAAAGTTCCTCTACCAACAAAAAATGGGTTGTTTGTGTCCATGACTATCGAAGTGATGGGAAAACAGATATGTCTTATATTGGAAAGAAATATGCAGAAGCAGGGTTTAACGTCTTGATTCCTGATTTGCGTGCTCACGGCAAGAGTGAAGGAGAAATCATCGGAATGGGTTGGTTGGATCGTTTAGACTTGATTATCTGGATCAACTATATTTTACAGATGCAGCCAGATGCTAACATTATTTTACATGGGAGTTCAATGGGTGCCTCTGCTATCATGATGGCTAGTGGGGAAAAACTACCTCCTGCAGTTCGAGGGTTTATCCTGGATAGCGGGTTTGTTTCCGTCTATGCGGAGTTTCGCTACATGTTGAGCAAACTAACCTTTCTTCCTAAAAAAATGATCATGCGCCATGCAAATCGCTATGCAAAGAAATATGCTGGTTATTCTTTGAAACAGGCGTCAGCAACCCGTCAGTTGGGCAGTAACCATCTGCCAGTATTGATCATTCATGGGGAAGAGGATCAGTTCGTTCCAGTCAGTGCCGCTTATACGATCCAAAATGCAACAGCTGGTGAAAATGATCTTTTTCTGATCCCAGAAGCCCAACATTTAGAAGCAGCCGTGAAAGATCCCACCAAATATTGGACGGTTGTTTTCTCATTTATCGAACAGCGAATCGATTGGAGAGAATCAGGTTATTCCGAGTATAAATAATTGTTTGCTGAGAACTAGACTGTTAGAATCAAGGAGAACAAATTATTTGGTCAATACGGGGAGTGGCGAAAATGGAAATCAAAGAAGAAAAAAATCGTTTCGTATTATTGAATGATGAAGCAAAAGAAATCGGGGAAATGACTTGGTCTGATGCAGGACCAGACATCATGATCATTGATCATACATTTGTAGAACCAGAGTATCGTGGACAAAAATTAGCAGAAAAATTAGTGCTTAATGGCGTAGAACTAGCTCGAAGAGAAGGTAAAAAAATTATTCCATTGTGTCCATATGCGAAGAAAGAATTTGAAAGAAAACCTGAATATCAAGATGTGCTTCGTAAATAATCGACTCGTTTTCGTACGATCGTCAATGAATGAAATGATAAAAAGTGGATCTATCCGCTAAATGAACTTTTTTTAAATTAGAGAAACCGAAATTGTAGCAACCGGCTATCAGCGGTGTTATTCTTTCGGTTTTTTCGTCTTTTCAGTCTTTGCCCATGAATAAGTACTAATACTAAATGTTATCTAAAATTGGAGCCCCATTCGCAAGAGAAGGTTGTCAGAGTTTTTTTTATATGATAAAGTAAAATAGATGATATTTTACGGAAAGGAGGCTGCTTAATGTATAATGTAATTTTAGGAATCGTGATCGTGTTATCGATTGTAATGGTCATTGCAATCATGATGCAACCAAGTAAACAAAACAGTGCAGCAAGTGCATTTACTGGCGGAGCGGATCAATTATTCGGTAAACAAAAAGCACGTGGTTTTGAAGCAGTCATGCAACGTTCGACAGCGGTAATGGGTGCCATTTGGATGATTTTATTATTTGTACTAGCCTTTTTATCTTCTAAATAAAAAGTTGATTTAACGATTAGTCGAAATAATTATGAATCGTTTTTTCGTTCAAAAAATTTCGGCTTAATTTTTTAAGTAGTTGATTTGAATGAGCGAAAAAAGAATTCCTTTCATGCAGAGCAGTGATTGACGTCGCGGCTCTTTTTTATTTGCCAAAAGAGCGGTTTTGTCCTAAGGGATCGCCAATCTATGTTAAAATGAGAAGAACGAGGTGAACCTAATGAAAAGTCTACCAAAACCCCTTTATGCAAAACATAGCAAGAAAGCTGTGCTACTCTTACATGCCTATTCTGGAAGTCCGAATGATGTGCGCATGCTGGCTCGATATTTGGAAAAGTCAGAATATACTGTCTATGCTCCATTATTTACTGGACATGGAACGCTAGCTCCACAAGACATTTTAGCGCAAAAAACGGAAACATGGTGGGAAGATACGAAACAAGCCATCCACTTTTTAAAAGCAGAAGGTTTTTCCCAAGTTGCCGTTTTTGGATTATCAATGGGAGGAATCTTCGCTGTTCGAGCATTAGCAGAACAGTCAGAGATCATTGGCGGCGGATGTTTCTGCTCACCGATTTCACCAGTTGAAAATCATGTACCAGAAAATTTTGAGCGATATGAACGTTATGTGCTAAAACTTGCAGGGGAATCTGAACAGGAAATCGAAGAAACTGTCGCTGCGCTTCGACCAAATGTTTATCAGCAATTAGCAGAGATACAAAATCAAGCAGCAATTACAGAAGGAAAACTTAGTGACATCCAAGCACCTGTTTTTTTAGCCCAAGCCGGTCAAGATGAAATGATTGATCCAGCTGGAGTCTACGAAACAGCAAAAAAATTAGCCGATAAAAGAGTGACCCTTCAATGGTATCCCAACAGCAAACATGTGATCACCGTTGGAGAGTCTAGAAAATTACTGGAAAAAGATGTGTTGGAGTTTCTAGAGAATTTACCTTGGAATGAGGAATGAAAATGACAAAAGAAACATTGAAAGAAAAAATTATTTTTTTTATTGAGAGCGAGCGCAAAAAAAGCTTTTCAATGGAAGAAATCGCCCAAGGATTGGGCTTGCAAAAAAGTGAAGATTTCAAACTACTCGTTCAGACAATCGCTCAAATGGAACGAGAACAAAGTGTGGTCTTTACCAAAAAAGGAAAAGTGAAGCTACCATTAAAACCAGTATTGATCGAAGGAACGTTTCGGGCCAATGAAAGAGGATTCGGCTTTGTGACGATTGATCCAGAAGAAGATGATATCTATATTCCTAAAGAAGCAACTGGGTATGCCATGGATGGCGATACGGTAGCGATCGATATCATAAAAACGGCCGATACTGCGATGGATCGTGGAGCAGAAGGTAAAGTAGTTGAGATCCGCAAACGAGCAACTACGCAGTTAGCTGGAGAATTCGTGGCTTACACAGACGACGAGATAAATGAAACGGATCTTTATGGGGTGGTTATCCCAAAAGACAAAAAATTGAATCAGTTTAAAGTTTATGCAGCAGCTGAAGGGATTCGACCAGTTGATGGGAGTATCGTAATGGTTGAGCTGACCCATTATCCTGAGAAAAACTATGCGACCAGTTTAGAAGGTATTGTCAAACAAGTCATCGGCCATAAAAATGATCCTGGAATGGATATCCTATCGATTGTTGTCTCAAACGGGATTCCGACAAAATTTCCAGATGATGTCTTGGCAGAAGCTAATCAAGTGCCAGATACGATCAATGAAAAAGACCTAGTTGGCCGGAGAGACTTACGTGAACAACTGATCGTGACGATTGACGGAGAAGATGCCAAAGATTTGGATGATGCCGTTACTGTGAAAAAATTAGCCAACGGTAATTATTTCTTAGGTGTACACATTGCAGATGTTTCCAATTATGTGACCGAAGGAAGCCAGTTAGATCGTGAAGCTTACGAACGAGGAACGAGTGTGTATTTAACCGACCGTGTCATTCCAATGATCCCACAAAGATTATCAAACGGGATTTGTTCATTGAATCCTCACGTACCAAGACTAACAATGAGTTGTGAGATGGAGATTGATCCAAATGGTCAGGTGGTATCTCATGATATTTTCCCAAGTGTCATCCAAACGACGGAACGAATGACCTATACAGCGGTCAATCAGATTTTAGAAGAACAAGATGAGCAGGTAATGGAACGTTATCAGCAATTAGTGCCGATGTTTCAAGAGATGCAAGAGCTACATCAAATTTTAGAAGAAATGCGGATTCGTCGAGGAGCGATTTCTTTTGAAGACCGTGAAGCAAAAATACTCGTAGAACCAGATGGACAACCAACTGATATCTTATTGCGAAGCCGTGGCGTAGGCGAACGGTTGATCGAATCTTTCATGTTGGCAGCAAATGAAACGGTGGCGGAACATTTTAATAAACGCAACTTTCCATTCATTTATCGGATTCACGAGCAACCTAAAGAAGAAAAGATGCAACGTTTCTTTGATTTTGCTTCCGCACTAGGAATCGTCGTTCGTGGAACAAAAGGAACGATCACACCTAAAGATCTTCAAAAAGTCATTGAAAACGTTGAAGACAAGCCGGAATCAGCTGTTATCAATACGATGCTGTTGAGAAGTATGCAACAAGCACGTTATTCAGAAGATAATTTTGGACACTATGGATTAGCTGCGGAATATTATACGCATTTCACTTCGCCTATCAGACGTTATCCAGATTTGATCGTTCATCGCTTAATTCGCTCGTATGGACAAGACCCAAGTGAAGCAAATCAAACTTATTGGGAAAATGAGCTACCCGAAATTGCGGAGCATAGTTCGAAGATGGAACGTCGTGCGGTCGAGGCAGAGCGTGAAGTAGATGCAATGAAGAAAGCTGAATACATGATGGATAAAGTAGGAGAGGAATTTGAAGGGATCATCAGTTCAGTTGTTAAATTTGGGTTGTTTATCGAATTACCCAATACGATTGAAGGGTTGATCCATATCAATGAGTTGAAACAAGACTATTTCCACTTTATTGAGAATCATTTAGCATTAGTAGGCGAACGAACAGGGTTAACTTTTAAAATCGGTCAAAAAGTGCGGGTAAAAGTCATCAAAGCAGACCCGGAAGAACGTGCAATCGACTTTGAATTGATTGATGCAGAAGAAATCGTTCCATTAGAACGTCCAAAAACGTCAAACAAAAATCGTCCTTCTAATCGTCATCAAAAACGTTCATCAAAATCTCATACTGAACGGAATGGAAAGAAAAATTCCTATTCAAATGAGCGGAAAAAAGGAAAAGGACCATCTAATAAAAAAGGGAAAAAACCTTTTTATAAGGGAATTAAGAAGAAAAAGAAAAAATAACCAATAACCACTATGAATACCAGTTTGGAGGAATGTCATATGCCAAAAGGCGACGGAAAGTTAATCGCCCAAAATAAAAAGGCTCGCCATGATTATTCGATTATCGATACGATGGAAGCAGGAATGGTGCTGCAAGGAACAGAAATCAAATCGATCCGAAACAGCCGAATCAATTTGAAAGATGGATTTGTCCGTATTCGAAACGGTGAAGCATTTTTGCATAATGTTCATATCAGTCCCTATGAACAAGGCAATATTTTTAACCATGATCCGTTACGAACAAGAAAGTTACTATTACACAAAAAACAGATTTCACGGCTAGAGACTGAAACAAAAAATACCGGGGTCACGATCGTACCCTTAAAAGTATATATTCGTGATGGGTATGCCAAAGTTTTGATTGGTCTTGCGAAAGGGAAGAAATCTTATGACAAGCGAGAAGATCTAAAACGAAAAGATGTGGATCGTCAAATTGATCGAACATTAAAAAATTTCTCTAGATAATTTCATTATCCTTTTTCGCATATTCGGTGCTTTTAGGTTTACTTAATGATAAAATTTGTTAGCATTTAATCTGATAAAGCATGATATCACAGGTTTTTTCTTGTAAAACGCCACGATGATTTTTAGGAAAAAGCAAACTTTTTTGACTGAAATAAAAAATTGTCTGATTTTCATGAAAATGTTTTGAATTTTCTGTTTCATGGTGGTATGATACCGTTTGGTTAGAAAACGATTTAGAAAAACCAGATGTACACATGAATTTGATTTTATGTGAAATTCAGGGAAAAGAGGTGAAATGGATTGGATGAACGCTCGCTAACGTTCCATATTGGACCGGTTTGGTTTGATGGTACTGTTTGTATGATGGTGTTATTGACCTGTTTGATTGTCTTCTTCTTAGTTTACTTCTTTACAAGAAATCTTAAGATGAAACCAACGGGGAAACAAAATGCGCTGGAATGGGTCATTGACTTTACCCGAGGGATCGTAACAGATAATCTGCCTAGAAAAGAATTGAATAATTTTCATTTGTTGGCTTTTACATTGTTCTTGTTTGTCTTCGTGGCAAATAATATAGGTTTAATAACGAAAATCGTCTTACCTAGCGAAACAACACTTTGGAAAAGTCCGACAGCAGACCCGTTTGTTACTTTAACTTTGGCATTTATAATGATCACACTTACTCATTTATTCGGGGTGAAAAAGCTTGGATTTAAAGGGTATTTTGTAAATTCGTTCTTGAAACCATATAGTTTCATGTTTCCAATGAAGCTGATCGAAGAATTTACGAACCTATTAACACTTGCTTTGCGTCTTTACGGGAATATCTACGCGGGGGAAGTTTTACTTACCTTGATTGCCAATATGATGAATAATTTAGGTTGGTTCTCATTACCGTTAGCAATTCCTTTAGAGATGGTCTGGATCGCATTCTCATTGTTTATCGGAAGCATCCAAGCATTTGTCTTTGTCACTTTATCGATGGTATATATGAGCCATAAGATTGAAGTAGAAGAGTAACATCGTTTTTAACAAACTACTATTTATCTATATTTAGGAGGAAATAAATTATGAATTATATCGCAGCAGCAATCGCAATCATGGGAGCAGCTATCGGAGCTGGTTATGGTAATGGTCAAGTAATCTCTAAAACAATCGAATCAATGGCACGCCAACCTGAAATGTCTGGTCAATTACGTACAACAATGTTCATCGGGGTAGCCTTAGTTGAAGCTGTTCCTATTCTAGGTGTGGTTATTGCCTTGATTCTAGTCTTTGCTGTTTAATCAATTAACTGTTTGAGGATAGGACTACTGTCACTAATCCTCTTTTAATTGTCAAAAACTGAAAAAAAACAACCTGATTATTTTCAAAATAATTGAGTTGTTTCATCATAATACTAGAACAAAAGGCGTTGAGGAGGCTGTTTCAATCATTGAAGTCAGGATTCCTTCATCATCCATGAGATACACCTTAAAGAAAGGAAGGCTAGCCTATGCTGAATCAATTGGCAATTGCAGAAGTTGGTAATCCGATGTTAGGTAATATCATCGTTGTCAGCGGCTCATTTTTGATACTAATGTTTCTATTGAAACATTTTGCTTGGGGACCAATCAGCGATATTTTGAAAAAACGTGAAGATAAGATCGCCAATGATTTAGATTCTGCCGAAAAATCTCGCATCAATTCAGCAAAAATGGAACAAGAACGCGAACAACAATTGTTAGCGTCTCGCTCTGATGCAGCTGATATCATTAAAAATGCGAAAGAAAGTGGAGAATTAAGCCGTCAAAATATTTTGAAGGAAACACAAGAAGAAGTTGCACGTCTAAAAAGCAAAGCGCAAACTGATATCATGTTAGAACGTGATACAGCTTTAAACTCTGTAAAAGATGATGTAGCAGATCTTTCTCTTCAAATCGCGGCTAAAATCTTGAACAAAGAATTGTCTCCAGAAATGCATGAATCTTTAATCAATCAATATATCGAAGGTCTAGGTTCTTCAAATGAAACTAGATAAATATACTGTCGGCAGACGCTACGGTAAAGCACTATTTGAACTGGCGATCGATTCAAATAGCGCAGAAGAAATTTACCAAGAATTACTAAGCTTACGCCAAATCTATAGTGAAGTACCTGGATTAGGCAACGTACTTAGTGACGTCCGCTTAGAACCTCACGAAAAACGAATCATTATGGATAAACTTGTCAGTGGGTTTGACGGTATCGTGAAAAACTTTTTAGAAGTGGTCTATAGTTATAATCGGATGTCTGAATTATCGTTTATGATCGATGAATACGAACACCGTTACAACGATTACAAAGGACTACTTTTAGGTAGTGTAAAAACAGCAGTACCACTTTCTGATGAACAATTACAAAAACTAGAAATGAATGTTGCAAAAACAATGGACTATCAAACAGTTGAATTGAAGCAAATCGTTGATTCTTCTATTATTGGTGGGGCAATTGTTGAAGCCAACCATCGAGTGATCGACGGAAGCATTCGCACGCAATTAGAAAAAATGCGTAATCAATTAAATAGATAGTACAAAGAGGTAGGTGAATCGAATGGCTATCAAAGCAGAAGAAATTAGTGCCTTGATCAAAGAACAAATTGAAAATTATCAAAACGTGCTTTCAGTCGAAGAAATCGGTACCGTGACTTATGTCGGTGACGGGATTGCTCGTGCACACGGTTTAGAAAATGCGATGAGTGGTGAGTTGCTTGAATTTTCAAACGGCTCATACGGAATGGCGCAAAACTTAGAATCAAATGATGTAGGTATCATTATCCTTGGTGATTTCGAATCCATTCGTGAAGGAGACAAAGTAAAACGAACAGGTAAAATCATGGAAGTTCCAGTTGGGGACGCCTTGATCGGACGTGTCGTTAATCCGCTAGGTCAACCAATCGATGGGTTAGGAGAAATCGTTACAGATAAAGCTCGTCCAGTCGAAGCAATGGCACCAGGCGTTATGCAACGTAAATCTGTCAATGAACCAATGCAAACAGGTCTAAAAGCCATCGATGCTTTAGTTCCAATCGGACGTGGCCAACGTGAATTAGTTATTGGTGACCGTAAAACGGGTAAAACATCTATCGCAATCGATACGATCCTTAACCAAAAAGGTCAAGATATGATCTGTATCTATGTGGCGATCGGTCAAAAGGATTCTACTGTGCGTACACAAGTAGAAACTTTGAAAAAATATGGAGCAATGGATTACACGATCGTAGTCAATGCGGGTGCATCACAACCTGCGCCATTACTTTATATTGCGCCTTATGCAGGAACTGCAATGGGTGAAGAATTCATGTACAACGGCAAACATGTATTGATTATCTTTGATGACTTATCAAAACAAGCTGTTGCTTATCGTGAACTTTCATTGCTATTACGCCGTCCTCCAGGTCGTGAAGCTTATCCAGGGGATGTTTTCTACTTGCACTCACGTTTATTAGAACGTGCGGCAAAACTAAGTGATGATTTAGGTGGCGGTTCAATGACTGCTTTACCATTTGTTGAAACACAAGCCGGAGATATCTCGGCTTATATTCCAACAAACGTTATTTCAATCACTGACGGACAAATCTTCTTAGAAAGTGACTTGTTCTACGCCGGAACTCGTCCAGCCGTTGATGCTGGGTTATCCGTTTCCCGTGTAGGTGGTTCTGCTCAAATCAAAGCAATGAAAAAAGTGGCAGGAACATTACGTCTTGACTTAGCAAGTTACCGTGAATTAGAAGCATTTACCCAATTTGGTTCTGATTTAGATGCTGCGACTCAAGCGAAATTGAATCGTGGACGTCGTACAGTTGAGATCTTGAAACAAAAACTTCATGCACCACTAGCTGTTGAAAAACAAGTAGTTATCTTATATGCTTTGACACATGGATTCTTAGATAGTATTCCAGTTGACAGCATCTTAGATTTTGAACATGAATTATTTGAATATCTAGATACGAATCATGCAGATATCTTTGAAACGATCCGTACAACGAAAGATCTTCCAGAAGAAGAACGATTGAATCAAGCGATCCAAGAATACAAAGATATTTTCTTAGCGACAAAAGGAAACACTTCTTCAACAGAAGACAAATTGAAATCCATTCAAAATGCATAGTGAGGTGAGATGAATGGGCGCTTCATTAAATGAAATCAAGACTCGGATTGCTTCAACGAAGAAAACGAGTCAAATCACTCGAGCAATGCAAATGGTGTCCGCTTCTAAACTGACAAAATCTGAAGCTTCTTCTCAGAAGTTTCAGATTTATGCAAATAAAGTCAGAGAAATCGTCACTCATTTGACAGCTACTCAACTAAATGATATTGCTTCTGATAATCCTCGTGGAGATATCAATTACAATAGTATGTTAATCAGCCGTCCGGTAAAGAAAACGGGGTATATCGTGATTACCGCTGATGGTGGTTTAGTTGGTGGCTATAACAGTTCGATTTTAAAGCAAACAATGTCTATTTTAGAAGAAGACCATAAATCTCCTGACGATTATGTGATGATCGCAATCGGAGGTACAGGCGCAGATTTCTTCAAAGCTAGAGGAATTAATTTAGCTTACGAATTACGTAATTTATCGGATCAACCAAGTTTTGATGAAGTGCGTAAAATTGTAGGTATGGCAACAACGATGTATCAAAATGAAGTATTTGATGAATTGTACGTATGCTACAATCATCATATCAATTCACTAACTAGCCAATTTCGTGTAGAAAAAATGCTGCCAATTTCAGATTTAGATCCAGAAGAAGCAACTACTTTTGACCAAGAATACATTTTTGAACCTTCAAAAGAAGAAATCTTGGCGCAGTTATTGCCTCAATATGCGGAAAGCTTAATCTATGGTGCAATCGTTGATGCGAAGACAGCAGAACACGCTGCCGGCATGACTGCCATGAAGACAGCAACGGATAATGCTGCAACGATCATTGATGATTTGACGGTATCTTATAACCGTGCAAGACAAGGGGCTATTACCCAAGAAATTACCGAAATTGTTGCCGGAGCTTCGGCGCTAGAATAGTATTGAGATTGGAGGAAAAAAGATGAGTTCAGGCAAGATTGTTCAAGTAATCGGTCCCGTTGTCGACGTGGAATTTTCTTTAGACCAATCCTTACCAGATATCAACAACGCATTAGTTGTTTATAAAAATGATGAGAAAAAATCAAAAGTTGTTCTTGAAACAGCATTAGAATTAGGGGACGGAGTGATCCGTACCATTGCCATGGAATCAACAGATGGTTTACAACGTGGTATGGAAGTTATCGATACTGGTAAAGCCATTTCTGTTCCAGTAGGGAAAGATACACTAGGACGTGTATTCAACGTTTTAGGAGATACGATCGATTTAGGATCATCTTTCCCAGAAGATGCAGAACGTAGTGAGATTCATAAAAAAGCACCAAGCTTTGATGAATTAAGTACTAGTACGGAGATCCTTGAAACTGGGATCAAAGTTATCGATTTGTTAGCACCTTACTTAAAAGGTGGGAAAGTTGGATTATTCGGTGGTGCCGGTGTAGGTAAAACGGTATTGATCCAAGAATTGATCCATAATATTGCCCAAGAACATGGTGGTATTTCTGTATTTACCGGTGTTGGGGAACGTACTCGTGAAGGAAATGACCTTTACTATGAAATGAAAGATTCAGGCGTTATCGAAAAAACAGCGATGGTGTTCGGACAAATGAACGAACCACCAGGTGCTCGGATGCGGGTAGCTTTGACTGGTTTGACGATCGCTGAATACTTCCGTGATGTAGAAGGTCAAGACGTGCTATTGTTTATTGATAATATTTTCCGTTTCACTCAAGCTGGTTCAGAAGTATCTGCCCTTTTAGGTCGTATGCCTTCTGCCGTTGGTTACCAACCAACGTTAGCAACTGAAATGGGTCAATTACAAGAACGTATCACATCAACGAAAAAAGGTTCGATCACTTCGATCCAAGCAATCTATGTACCAGCCGATGACTATACTGACCCAGCGCCAGCAACAGCATTTGCCCACTTAGATGCTACAACAAACTTAGAGCGTAAATTGACAGAACAAGGGATCTATCCAGCCGTGGACCCATTGGCTTCATCTTCAAGTGCTTTGGCACCTGAAATCGTTGGTGAAGAACATTATAAAGTAGCGACTGAAGTCCAACATGTCTTACAACGTTACCGTGAATTACAAGATATCATTGCAATCTTAGGGATGGATGAATTATCTGATCAAGAAAAAGTTTTAGTTTCACGTGCACGTAGAGTTCAATTCTTCTTGTCACAAAACTTTAACGTAGCGGAACAATTTACAGGTCTTCCTGGTTCTTATGTACCAGTTGAAGAAACAGTCAAAGGTTTCCGTGAAATCTTAGAAGGTAAATACGATGATCTTCCTGAAGAAGCATTCCGAAGTGTTGGTAGAATAGAAGACGTCGTAGAAAAAGCGAAAAAACTAGGCTACTAGAAAGGGGTGCCCCATGGATCAATATTTAACTGTGAATGTGGTGACTCCTGACGGTTTGGTCTATGATCACCATGCAGCGATCGTAGTAGCACGTACTACAGCGGGGGAACTTGGTATTTTACCTAAACATGCGCCGATCATTGTTCCATTAACAATTGATGAAGTCCGTGTGAAGAGAACAGACTCTGATACCCACGTCGATTGGATTGCTGTCAATGGCGGAATCATGGAAGTTCGTGACAATGTTGTTTCAATCGTTGCCGATAGTGCAGAACGTGAAAGAGATATTGACGTTTCTCGGGCAGAAAGAGCCAAACAACGTGCTGAGCGACAAATCGCAGAAGCAAAAGAAAAAGAAGATACGAATGAATTGAAACGTGCGACAGTTGCTTTGCATCGTGCGATCAACCGAATCAAGGTTTCAAAACATTCTTAAAAGCAACGAATGAGGACCTAACAAGTAGGCCTTAAAAAATCCAAGATTCTTAAGGAGATTCCTTAGAATTTTGGATTTTTTTATCGTTTTTTTTAATTGGTAGTTATATTCTAAACATAAAAAGTAAAGAACAATTACTTCTTTATTACATAAAAATATGGAACTTTCATCATTATGATACTATGGTAAACTAATTGCAGTAAAAAAGGAGGTATCATAATGCCCAAAAAAATTCAACGTTTTTCCTCAGTAGACACAAAAGAAGAAACACATACGCAACAAAAATCACTATCTTACTCAGAAATAGTAGGCAATCTTACGGATGATCAAACAGTTTCGTTACATAAACAATTACAAGAATTTAGGGACTATCTTTTAAAGAAGAGCCTTGAATCAGAAAAACAAGAGAAAGAGGAGTTTCCATCTAACAGATATCATTTTGGTCCACCTCTATCGGAAAATAATACAGGTAATCTTGCTGAGCAACAACACTCGCGATCGGAAACAATTCAAAGAAAGAGAACGTTGCAAAACATTATTAACGAAAATGAACTGAAAATGACACAAAACCAAGATAGTCATGCAGTGTCAGAACAGAATAACAAAGTACAAGTTCCCCCGTATAAGAAACAAAAAGTTGCTCCAGAGAACGAACTGGAAAATCATTTGGAGTACTCATTAGATGTCGAACGGTTACTAGAAATAGAAGAAATGTTGGGGATCAGAAACACTTCCCAATCAACAACGCTGTCTACCAAAGCCCAAGAGTCTTTATATGAAACTAAGGAATTTGTACAAGATACAAACGTGCCAATAGAAAGTAATAGCGAGTTCAGGTGTTCAACACAACAACCATTGGAGAATGGGCAGACAAGCACTCAAAGTAAGAAGGAACAAGCGCTTGTTGAATCAGTGAAGTGTTTGTTGGAGCAAAGACATAAACTATTTTTTTTGCGATTAGCTAAAAAACATGAGATGAGTTGTCAAACTGTAAAAAACATTTTAATTGAGAATAATATAGATGTAACTGCTGAGAATAATAAAATAAAAGTAGAGTCTGAAGAAAAAGCACGGCAATTATTAACGGAAGTATTTCACGGAAGGAAAAATTTATCATTTGAAAATATTAAACAAATGGTACGATTGAACAACAATGATATTACAATTTTAGCTAAGAATCACTTAAAAGTTCTCCTAGAACAAGCACACGCATCTCATCTGAATGGTTCTCAGAAGGAAACTTCAATAGATAGGATTCTTTTGACATATTCTGGATGGACTATGCCAATGCAATATAAATTGTCAAGGCTGGATACTGAATTAAAAGAACAGATAGATAAACACGGCGTAATAAACATAAATGAAATATTAAAGAAAATACCATGTAGCCAAATTGATGTCATCAAGCGAATAGGACAGTTAAATTATCAGCAATATCTCCCACCAATTTATATGTTTCACCCGCAACTAAATGAGAAAATCCAAAAGCCATTTTATGATGCAATAATACAAGATAAATCGATTCCTACTGATCAAACAAATCAATTTTTTAATCCTAGTACTGATCAAAACATTGCTTATTTGAAGGAACGAATAAAATTAAATCTCGCTAGAAAAGCTGAGTTTGAAACAGCAGAACAAAAAAACAAGACAATTATGGATCAGAGAACTCAGTTAAAAAACCAACCGATTAGAAACAATCAATCTCCCGCTATGGAAGAACGTTGAGTGTTTTAATTTTCGTAGTATGACTATTTTTTTTGTTAAATCGGACTAGGACAAAAGAAAAAAGTTCAAAGGAGGACGATTATTGCTGTTATTATTTACCTTGAAAACTAAAAATAAATAAACTTATGGGAAGGAAAATGAACGATGAAACAGGAAATAATTCTATTTTATGGCTTATCACTAAAAGCGGAGAACTTACAGAAACAGATTGAAAAAATTAGAAAAAAAGGATTCTATTCAAGTGATACTGAAGGACAAGGTCCCTGTGATATCAGAGAGTACAATAATCATTTTTCATCGATTACATATGATCACCCAAAAAATCCGATGAATCTTGAATACTTAAAAGATTTTTCAATAAATTGGAAAAAATATATTTCACCATTTAAAAATTGGTGGCCTTTATGGTCTTACTATTTTCAACGCACACAAGATACTGAAAAAAATAAAGTAATCAATTTTAATCCTGGGCTACATAAAGCTACGAAAAAAAATATAGAACACCTATGTGAGAAAAATCGCAAATATACAGGACAGCTGATTGTTAGAGGTTGTAAAATTGGATTAGACAGTGCAAGAGATAATGAAAATGTAACCATTTATTATTGTATTGATGATTTAGATATGAAACGTATTATAGAAAAAAAAGATAAAAAGGCTTTCACTCCTAAAGAACTTCGCTATCTCTTTCGCAATTGGAAAGATTTTGAAGGAAAGGTACATTTTTTTGAAGATGGATATGAAGTGCCTGCACCTTGGAAAACATCTCCAAATGAATGGGAAAGTTATAAACCAAAAAGTTGGCAAACGTTGAATGAACAACCACCCTTTCAAAAGAATCAAGTGAAACCAGAAACAATCAACCAACGAATATGTAGACAAAATTATCTAAATGAAATAAAAAATAAATTATTTGAGCTAAAAGTAGCAGAACAACCATCCTTTAAAGAAAATCAAGTGAAACCAGAAACAATCAACCAACGAATATGTAGATAAAAGAATTTAAATGAAACAATAACAAATAACTTAGCTGACCTTAAAGTACAAGCAAAGAAGATGGCAAAAAAAAGAAATAGACTTGATTGTACGATCATCAAGAAATTAAACAAAGGATTTTTTGTTCCTACACTATAAGAGAGGGCATATATTTATATTAAATAATCGTTTAATTATCAATGGTAAATTCTATTATAATGATATGAGTACATAAGCAAATAAGGAACAACTTTCATCAAAAAAGCATGTGAAATAGTAGTTAAAATAGTTTATAAAAATAAGGTATTGAAACAGAGTCATCATTTGAATGTAAAGTTCTTGAAAATTCTCGTCTCGTTTAGCCAACAAATTCCATCTTTTTACAACCAATAATTTCTCTATTTTTCCAATTTATGGTATCATCATTTTGTTAGTTATTAAAAAAAGTATAATTTTGAAGGGACGTCACTATGCAAGTATACGGAATTGATGCAATTATTCGAATCGTGAGTCATTTAGCTTTTATTTATCTGGCTTTCTGGTCGTTGCGGTCACTGCGAATTGAGATGTTTTTTAAAAAAATGCATGATACGCAAATTCGAATGGCGATTGTATTCTTCTCTATTTTTTTAGGATATACTGCCAGTAATTTCTTCTTAGAAATTATTGCATTGTGTCGAAATCTTTTCGTTAGCCTGCAGTAAAAAAAAGGTACTATAAAAAAAGGTACTATTTTAATAAAAGAAATGATATAATAGAAAAGATTTTGAGTCTTTATAGCTCATTGGAATTTTTTGGGGGGAACAACATGGAAGAGATCATCGTCAAAGGTGGCAAACAATTGAATGGAACAGTAAAAATCGAAGGAGCTAAAAATGCTGTTCTACCTATTTTAGCTGCTAGTTTGTTGGCTGAAGAAGGAACAACCGTTTTAGACAACGTTCCAATTCTTTCTGACGTCTTCACTATGAATCAAGTGATTCGTCATTTAAACGTAGATGTAGTGTTTGATGAAGACAATAATCAAGTAACGCTTGATGCGTCAAGACAATTAGAAATCGAAGCGCCATATGAATATGTGAGTCAAATGCGTGCTTCTATCGTTGTAATGGGACCATTACTTGCTAGAAATGGTCATGCAAAAGTTGCTATGCCAGGGGGATGTGCGATTGGGAAACGTCCAATTGATTTACATCTTAAAGGATTCCAAGCATTGGGTGCGAAAATCATTCAAAAAAATGGCTACATCGAAGCTATTGCGGATGAATTGATCGGTAACACGATCTATTTAGATTTTCCAAGTGTTGGAGCCACTCAAAATATCATGATGGCAGCAGTAAAAGCTAAAGGAACAACGATCATCGAAAACGTCGCTCGAGAACCTGAAATTGTAGATCTTGCAAATATTTTAAATAAAATGGGCGCAAATATCTATGGTGCTGGTACGGAAACGATGCGTATCGAAGGAGTCGATCATCTGCATGCAGTGAAACACGCAATTGTTCAAGACCGGATCGAAGCAGGTACCTTTATGGTAGCAGCAGCGATGACTGAAGGAAATGTCTTGATCGCAGATGCAATCTCAGAACATAATCGTCCGTTGATTTCTAAATTAATTGAAATGGGTGCAACGATCACTGAAGAAGAAGGCGGCATTCGAGTTGTTGGTCCAAAACATATTTTACCAACTGACGTCAAAACAATGCCTCATCCTGGTTTTCCGACAGACATGCAAGCCCAAATGACTGCTATTCAGTTAGTCGCTGAGGGAACGAGCATGGTGACTGAAACAGTTTTTGAGAATCGTTTCCAACATTTGGAAGAAATGCGCCGTATGAACGCCCATGTGAAGATTGATGGAAACGTAGCGATTATGGACGGGAATCATGAATTACAAGGTGCTGAAGTTTATGCAACAGATTTACGAGCTGCTGCAGCATTAGTACTTGCTGGTTTAAAAGCAAATGGCATAACACGCGTTCGCAATCTTAAATACTTAGATCGTGGTTATTATCAATTCCATATTAAATTGCAAAACTTAGGTGCAGATGTGGAACGTGTGGCAATCGATCAAACGCCCGCTGATAAAACAGCTCAAGTCACTGTTTAAGGACGTGATAAAATGAGTAGCCAACGGTATATTTTAATCACATTGGTGAAGATTTTAGTTGTCATACTATTACTGATTCTTTTATTTATAGCTGGAACAATGATTGGATACGGGGTTATCGGTGGTGGAAATCCGTTTAAGGTTTTTCAACCAAGTTTGTGGCTGCACATCCAAGATTTTTTCAGATAAAGAGTTGTGTGAAAATGATAGTGTAAGCAAACAAAGGATTTCTTAAAACGAATTTTCGCTTTTGAGAAGTCCTTTTTTATTGTGAGTCATTCCACTGTTTGGCAGATTATTGCTCCTTTGAACAGTCGTTTGTCATGAATAGGAGAATGAGGAGCAAAGCTTTAATAATGAGGTGATGAGATGAAAAAAATCTTAGTGGCTATTGTCCGTTTTTATCAACGGTTTATTTCTCCTGCTTTCCCACCTAGCTGTCGGTACTATCCTACTTGTTCAAACTATATGATACGTGCGATTCAAGTACACGGTGCATTTAAAGGAACGCTAATGGGGACAGCACGCATTTTGCGTTGCCATCCATTCGTAAAGGGCGGAATCGATTACGTGCCTTTAAATTGTCAATTGACACGTAATAAGAAAGATAAAGAGATGCCTAATTATGATGAAAAATAAACAGTCAGGTAAGACCGAGCATTCTGAAGAAAAAAGTATCGTCACACTAGAGCAATCAACTTTACCTTGGTCATTATTGTTGGATGCAGATCCTGAAGAGGAAAACGTCCAACGATACATTGATCAAGGGGCTGGTTTTATATGGAAAGCAGAAAATGACATTCAGGGAGTGATCGTTTTTCTCACAAATAAATTAGTGTTTGAAATAATGAATTTAGCTGTAGCTCCAAAAGTTCAAGGTCAAGGAATCGGCTACGCGTTGCTTACCCATACACTAAAAGAAATGAAAAAGTTAAAAACCACTCAACAACAAGTCATTATTCGGACGGGGAGTACGTCATCAGCAGCTTTACAACTGTATAAAAAAATCGGCTTCCTGGAATTTTCTAGAGAAAAAGATTATTTTGTCAAAAATTATAAACAGCCAATCTATGAAAATGGCCAACGTTTACGAGATCAAGTGACTTTAGCAAAGAAAATTTGAACTCATCTATAAAAAGGCTTTCAAAATACTGTGGCTTGACTTAAAATAAAAACAGTATGAGAAAAGGAGACAAATAAATGATGGGTATTTTAGTTTTTGATTTTGGTGGTTCCGCAGTAAAATATGGCTATTGGAATGGACAAGCGCTTGAAGACACCAGCCAATTTTCGACTCCTAAGACATGGGAAGAAATGAAAGCGCATTTAAAACGGGTATTCCAAACGTTTGTAAAACAGAAGGCGATTGAAGGCGTAGCAATCAGCGCACCTGGAGTAGTGAATCAGGAGAAACAGCTGATTGAAGGGATTAGTGCCATTCCTTATATCCACGGATTCAATATTTTTCAGGAACTGGAGGAACTCTTCCATTTACCAGTGACGATCGAAAATGATGCTAATTGTGCTGGAATGGCTGAGTATTATGAAGGCGCAGCGAAAGAATATCAACATGTAGCATTTGTTGTACTTGGGACTGGAGTAGGTGGGGCAATCTTTACCCAAGGACAACTAAATAAAGGCGCTCATTTGTACGGGGGAGAATTTGGCTTGATATTCTTAGAAGGCAATCAAACATTTAGTAAGCTTGGTACAGCAGTTCAAATGGCTTGGCGTTACTGTGACCGTTTGGGAGTTTCACGTACGACTTATAGCGGAAAAGAAGTCTTTGAACGAGCAGAACAAGGGGATGAACTAGCAAAAGAAGAGGTAGATAATTTTTATAATTATTTAACAAAAGGTTTGTTTAGTATCCAATTTTCGATTGATCCTGAAGTCATCGTGATTGGTGGGGGGATCTCTGCAAAAGCAGGGTTATTAACAGAAATCAATCAACGAATGAAACAATTAACTACTGATTTAGAACTAAATGACTTTGATCCTAAAATTTTATTATGTGATTATCGAAATGATGCAAACTTGATTGGAGCAGCTGCCAATTTCACCGCTCAACGAGAAGGTTTAGTTCAATGATGCATAGCGTTGAACAAAACTTTTAGACATATGGTAGGCATTCCATGATTGAATATGATAAACTATCATGGAGGTGGAAAAAGATGTCAAAAAAAAATAAAGATATTGAAGTACGTATCGAAGAAGTCAAAAAACAAATCAAAGGAACAACTTATGATGTGACTCAGTTATTTATTGGTAAAAAAATGATTGGGGAAATTTTGGCTTATGGACCAAAAGAATTTGAAATTTTTTTTGGTGAAGAAGATTTTGGGAAAGAAAAGAGTCTTGAAAACGCGATAGAAACAGTTATTCGTCACTGGAATCTACACGAATAAAAAAATATCAAAAAAATTTTCAATAAGGGGTTGCAAAAATCTGGAAAATTAGGTATTATAACTAAGTCAGGTTGATACAAACCTTTCGGAGGAGTAGCGAAGTGGCTAAACGCGACGGACTGTAAATCCGTTCCTTAGGGTTCAGTGGTTCGAATCCACTCTCCTCCATTTCATTGGGGTATAGCCAAGCGGTAAGGCAAGGGACTTTGACTCCCTCATGCGTTGGTTCGAATCCAGCTACCCCAGTAGTACGGAGTGATCTATTAAGATCACTCTTTTTTTTGTGAAAACAGCTTGTTTCTTGAAGATTATCAAGAAATAGGCTAGAGTGAATAGTAGATAGATCAAAAAAAGGGGGCAGTAAAATGAAGTGGAAAGAAAAAGTAGATGAGACCGCAGAGAAAATCTATGATTTGATTAAGTCGGAAAAGTATCAGGTAGAAGTCCGGTTACCGAAAAAATCAGAAAAAGCGATACAAGTGAAATCAAAGCGTCCAACCAATCACACAAAAAAATGGCTTTCAAAAAACCGTTAAGAATAACACAATCTCTAAAAAACAGTGATTTTACTGTCTTTTGGAGATTTTGTTATTTTACAAAATGATTTTCAATCCTTCCACTTGGATTAAAGAGGAAGGACACACATTTACTTACATAAACTTTTGGATAAAATAATCGGGTTGGCAAATGATTGATCGACAATTAGTCGAGCAAAAGAAACTTTTTCCTTTTCAGTTGTGAACCAGGTATATACCAGTTATAATAAAGGAAATGAAAGGGCGGATATACGTTATGTCGAATCAACTACCAGTCTATATACAAATCCATGATCAGATCAAAAGTGAAATCGAACAAGGTATTTGGAAAATCGGTGATCGCCTTCCTTCTGAAAGAGAATTGGCAGTGAAATTCAATGTTAGTCGAATGACTTTACGTCAAGCCATTCAAAACCTGGCTGATGAAGGGATTTTGGAAAGAAAAATTGGCTCAGGTACATATGTAGCAAGAGAAAAAGTCCAAGAAAAGATGTCTGGTGCGACCAGTTTTACTGAAATTATGGAATCACAGAATCGAGTACCCTCTAGTCGGACAATCTATTATTTTTTAACTTCCCCAAGTTCTAGTGAAATGGAGAAGCTGCAACTGGAAAAAGACGAAACGATTCTTCGTATGGAACGAATTCGTTATGCTGATGATATACCAATCTGTTTTGAAGTAGCCAGTATCCCGCAAAAGATTATTGCAGACTATAGTAAATCTGAAATTACCAATTCTCTTTATCGGGTACTCGAAGAGAAAAGTGGGCATAAGATCGGGGCAGCTAATCAAACAATCACAGCCATTCTTGCTTCAGAAAAAATTGCAGAATATTTAGAAGTAAAAAAAGGAGATGCTGTGTTACGTTTACGCCAAACTTCTTATTTTGATGACGGTACCCCATTTGAATATGTTCGTACGCAATATGTAGGGAATCGTTTTGAATTTTATTTAGAGAAATAAAAGAGGGACACGAAACAGTCCAAATAAAGAAGAGCCTGAGACAAGTTTTGTCCTAGGCTCTTCTTTTTTGATTTCGAGATCAGCGGATAGAGTGATTACTGGTCAGCTTCTACCAGTTGTTCATGATAGGAAATTGGACCATCTGTAAATTCCACCTGTCCATTCAATAATTCAACGACTGCTGTTTTAAATGCAGTAACTTCTGTTTCTACAATCAAACAGTGAACCGTGACTTTGTCTGTGTAGATCGTTTCTTTTATAGGAATATGTTTCAACTCAAGCATATTTTCTAATTTACCTAATTGCGGATAGGTGATATGGACAGCTATTTCTTGCTGTTGTGTTCCTTCAACGATCCCGATTTCAATTAGTGCGTGAGAAACAGCCTGTGTATAGGCACGAATCAAACCACCGGTACCCAATTTTGTCCCACCAAAATAGCGTGTGACGACAGCGACCACATTGATCAATTCATTTTTTTTTAGTACTTCCAGCATTGGGACACCTGCCGTACCACTAGGCTCACCGTCATCACTACTGCGTTGAATTTCATTTTTTTCACCGAGAACGAAAGCACTACAGTTATGGTTTGCTTTCCAATGCTCTTTTTTCATTGCCTGAATAAACGCTTTAGCTTCTGCTTCCGTTTCAATTCGTTTCATAGAGCAAATAAAACGAGATTTTTTGACTTCGATTTCTGCTTGACCGTCTGCTTGGATGGTTCTATAACTATTCAGCGTGATGCTTCCTCCTTACAAGTAGTTGATAATAGTCAAAGTATAATGAATTATTCCTTTAGTTTCAACACTTATAATACTTGAGTAATGAAGATAGTCTATGGGATAATAGAAGAAAGAAAGGTGAGATGGGGATGAAAGAACGCATAAAAAAATATGACGCCATCACCCAATATTTAAAAAATAACGGGGGATCACAGGTTACTTTAACATTTACACAGATCGACGAACTTCTTTTTCCAAGTTATGGGCTCCCTAAATCAGCTAGACAAAGCACTGATTGGTGGGCAAATGATTATAAGCACCCAGAAAAAGGAGCATATGGCTGGATCAATGTTGGCTACGAGGTTGTGGTGATCAATTTAAAAAAAGAATATGTTGTGTTCAATCAATTAGTTAAATCGAGTTGGCTATTCGACTGATAAGAAAACGTTGACATTATCTTGCTTTTTTGTATAATAATCACACAAGCAAAAAAGAAATCGTTTGCAAAAGTTAAAAGAATGGAGAGAGTAAAATGACTAAAAAAACAATCATGCTCGTATGTTCTGCTGGGATGAGTACCAGTTTACTTGTAACAAAAATGCAAAAAGCTGCTGAAGAACAAGGAATTGATACGGATATTTTTGCCGTATCAGCTTCTGATGCCGATAATCAGCTAGCTTCTAAAGAAGTTGATGTTTTGCTGTTGGGACCACAAGTCCGCTTCATGAAAGCTGATTTTGAAAAACGTCTAGAGCCAAAAGGAATCCCATTAGATATTATCAATATGGCAGATTATGGGTTGATGAATGGCGAAAAAGTATTACAACAAGCCATCCATTTAATTGAAAATAAGTAAAAGCACACGAAACGCATCCCAAGATGGTCGAATCGTAAAATAAGCCGAAAAATCCAGCGAATAGGGCGCCTATTCAAGGATTTTTTGGCTTATTTTTTATACCAACCGTTTCAAATAACCATTTATTCTCAAATTTTTTGAAGAATGGACTGATGTAGCGTATCTTCTTTTAGGGGATTAGATGAAAAAAAGTAGTTTATGCAGTTTATATGGTAGACGATTACTTACGAGAGACTTGAGAGAATGGACAGAGAGTTTTGAACAGATTCGCTATCAGAAACTAGCTGCCATTCATCTACAAGGAAATTGGTTAACATGTAATCGATGCAGCATGCGAACAAAAATAGGTAAATCAGAGCAAAAGCAACCAATCCTCTTTTGTCCTGTTTGTCTTTTTTTAGGTCGTTGTGACAACACACAAGAATTATTTTTATTTGAACAACCTGAGTTGCCGAAAAGAAATGTCTGTTTTACTTGGACAGGAAAGTTAACGCCAACTCAACAAGCGATTTCTACGAACTTGGTCACTGATGTCTCGGGAAAACAGCACATGATTTGGGCTGTGACAGGAGCGGGAAAGACTGAGATGCTTTATGAAAAGGTCATAAAAACGTTAGAAAAAGGTGGACGAGTCGCATTAGTTTCACCTAGGGTTGATGTGTGTAACGAACTTTACCTGCGTTTTTGTGGCGTTTTTCCAGAAGAAGACATTGTCCTGCTTCATGGAAAAAAGAAAGAAGCCTATCGCTTTAGTCCATTCGTGATTGCGACTACGCATCAGCTGTATCGTTTTTATCAGGCGTTTGATCTGTTAGTCGTCGATGAGGTGGATGCGTTCCCTTTTGCAGGAGATCCTGGGTTAGCTTATGCTGTTGAAACTGCAATTAAACCAAAAGGAACATTTATCTATTTAAGTGCGACACCTAATGAGCAGCTACTGAAAAAAATCCGTTCAACCTTTTTGATCCATCAATTGCCACTTCGCTTCCATCAACGGTTATTGCCTGAACCACATTTGTTTTTTTGGAATGACTGGCCGAATAAATGTTTGAAAGAAAAAAAACTTCGACCACTTTTGAAGTGTCTAAACATGCTGCTCCAACAAAATCATGTCTTATTATTTTGTCCGTCGATTGCCTTGATGAATCGATTAGCCTCACTGTTAAAGCGTTGTTTACCCATGTACCGTATTACCGATGTATCCGCAAAAGATCCAAACCGTTCAGAAAAAGTTCAGCAAATGAGAAAGCAACAATATGATGTGTTACTTACTACAATGATTTTGGAACGTGGGGTAACATTTGCGAATGTGTCAGTGATCGTGTTAGGCGCTGATCACCGTGTTTTTACTAAATCTTCCCTTGTACAAATCGCTGGTCGAGCCGATCGAAAGGGAGATTTTACCAATAGCCAAGTCTATTTTTTCTATGAAGAACTGACAAAAGCTATCAAATTAGCCTGTCGTGAGATCAAAGAAATGAATCGTCAGGGAAAAAAGCAGCTTGCTATGAAAAATAGTGAGCCTAGAGGAGAAAAAACACATGAATCGTTGTAGTTATTGTCAAAAACAAGTCATCCGAAATTTGAAGATCAGCGAGATTCTTGGGTTGGGAAAGATTCTTCCTCAGATTTGTGAGGACTGTTCAAATTTGTTTCGTCCGATAAATAAACAGCAAAGCTGTCGAACTTGCCAGAAAGAACTGCATGCGGATGTTACTTATTGTGAAGATTGTATTGCCTGGAAAAACGCCTATCCCAATTATGATTTCAGTCATCATGCTTGTTTTTACTATGATTCAGCCTTCAAAGAATGGTTAAAGCGCTATAAATTTATGGGAGATGTCCGACTGGCAGGTACATTTGCTAAACAGTTGCAAATAATCCAACAAGAATTTAGCGATTATCAAATCTGTCCAATCCCACTAGCAACTGCTCGTTTAAAAGAACGTGGGTTTAATCAGGTCATTGAAATGTTGAGAGTAGCTAAAATACCTTATCGTCAACTGCTGACTCGCTCTGATCATTCACTTTCACAATCCCAAAAAACACGTCAGGAACGTTTAAAAACTACCCAACCTTTCAAATTAGCTGTTGTTCCAACGATCATCAAAGGGAAAAAAGTATTGTTGGTAGACGATGTCTATACGACGGGGCAAACCCTTTTCCATGCTGCTTCTTGTTTATTGCCACATGCTCCTGAAAAAATCCGCACCTTTTCGCTAGCTCGATAAATAAATGAAAAACGAATGTCCTTGATAGCGATTTAGTTTGCAAATGGATTAGAGTTCGATATAATGGTAGTAAGAAGAGGGAAAGAGTGGTCCTTCTCCTTCTTGATTGTGGTAGACGAAAGGGGTAATTTTTATGTTTAGATACAATGTACGCGGTGAAAATATCGAAGTAACTGAAGCGATTCGTGACTACGTTGAGAAAAAAGTAGGAAAACTTGAACGCTATTTCAGTGATGCACCCGATGCTACAGCACATGTAAATTTAAAAGTTTATACTGAAAAAACAGCGAAAGTGGAAGTAACTATTCCATTACCTTATCTTGTATTGCGTGCCGAAGAAACATCACCTGATCTTTATGCAAGTATTGATTTGGTAGTTGACAAATTGGAACGACAAATCCGCAAATTCAAAACAAAAATTAACCGTAAATCTCGCGAAACCGGTATGAACACAGCCGATGCAGCGGTATTATTCAATAACGAAGCTGACGATGCCGATCATGAAAATGATTCTGAATTAGACATTGTCCGCACGAAACGTTTATCACTGAAACCAATGGACAGTGAAGAGGCTGTTCTACAAATGAACATGCTTGGTCATAATTTCTTTATTTTTGAAGATGCAGAAACCAATGGTACAAGTATCGTTTACCGTCGTAAAGATGGCAAATACGGTTTGATTGAAACCGACTGATAAATAACAATTAGAAAAAGCAGTAAAAAGCTTGTGGCAAACCCTTCACGGTTTGCCACAGCTTCTTTTTTGTCTACGTCAGAAATTGTGAATTAATTGTGAATATATTACATTAATTGTGTTAAGATATTTCAATTATCTAGAACTAATGATAAAATAGAAACTAGAATCTACATAATCTGGATAATATATGTAAAAAGGAGATTATACAACGCATGGCCAATTTTATTCGTTCGATTATCGAAAATGATAAAAAAGAACTAAAACGTTTAGATCGTATTGCTAAAAAAGTAGAAGATCATGCTGACGAAATGGCAGCATTAACAGATGAACAATTACAAGCAAAAACAGCTGAGTTTAAAGCTCGCTATCAAAAAGGGGAAACTTTAGATCAATTATTACCGGAAGCCTTTGCGGTAGTTCGTGAAGCTGCCAAACGAGTGTTGGGACTTTATCCTTACCATGTACAATTGATGGGGGGGATCGTTCTTCACGATGGAAATATCCCAGAGATGCGTACTGGTGAAGGGAAAACTTTAACAGCGACAATGCCGGTTTATTTGAATGCATTGACGGGAGAAGGTGTTCACGTCGTTACTGTCAATGAATACCTGGCTACTCGTGACTCCTCTGAAATGGGCGAATTATACAACTTTTTAGGTTTAACAGTTGGCTTGAATATCAATTCAAAATCAGCGGACGAAAAACGAGATGCTTACAATTGTGATATTACCTATAGTACCAATAATGAATTAGGTTTCGACTATCTAAGAGACAACATGGTCGTTTATCGTCATCAAATGGTTCAAAGACCATTGAATTATGCGATTGTCGATGAAGTCGATTCGATCTTGATCGATGAAGCAAGAACACCGTTGATTATTTCAGGTCAAGCTGAAAAATCAACAGCTTTATATACAAGAACAGATAATTTTGTGAAACGTTTGAAAGAAGAAGAAGATTATAAAATCGATGTGCAATCGAAAACAATCAGCTTGACTGAAGCAGGGATCGAGAAAGCCGAAGAAACATTTGGCTTAGAAAATCTATATGATATCGAAAATACTGCCTTAACCCACCATCTGGATCAAGCATTGCGTGCCAACTATATCATGATCTTGGATATTGATTATGTGGTCCAAGATGGAAAAGTCTTGATCGTTGACCAATTTACTGGTCGTATCATGGATGGACGCCGCTACTCTGATGGATTACATCAGGCGATTGAAGCAAAAGAAGGCGTAGAGATCGAAGACGAAACGAAGACGATGGCGACAATCACGTTCCAGAACTATTTCCGAATGTATAAGAAACTGTCAGGTATGACTGGTACAGCAAAAACAGAAGAAGAAGAGTTTCGGGAAATCTATAATATTCAAGTTTGTCAAATCCCAACAAATCGTCCAGTCATTCGTGACGACCGACCTGATTTGTTATATCCAACATTGACTAGCAAGTTCCAAGCGGTGGTGCAAGACATCAAAGAACGTTACCGCAAAGGACAACCTGTTCTTGTCGGAACGGTAGCAGTGGAAACTTCAGAATTATTGTCTGATATGTTGAATCGTGAACGTATCCCACATGAAGTATTGAATGCAAAAAACCACTTCAAAGAAGCGGAGATCATCATGAATGCTGGTCAAAAAGGTGCGGTGACGATTGCAACGAATATGGCTGGACGTGGTACAGATATCAAGTTGGGACTTGGTGTCAGAGAACTAGGCGGACTAGCTGTTATCGGGACAGAACGTCATGAATCACGTCGTATCGATAACCAATTACGTGGTAGGGCTGGACGTCAAGGAGACCCAGGGATGTCTCAATTCTATCTTTCATTGGAAGATGATCTGATGAAACGATTTGGTTCTGAACGGATCAAAGCATTCTTAGATCGCATGAAAATCGGTGAAGAGGATGCAGTGATCCAAAGTAAGATGCTGACAAAACAAGTGGAATCAGCACAAAAACGTGTCGAAGGAAATAACTACGATACTCGTAAAAATGTCTTACAATACGATGATGTAATGCGAGAACAACGCGAAGTTATCTACAAACAACGTCAAGAAGTCATCATGGAAGAAACAAGTTTGTCTAAACCAATGATGAATATGATCAAACGTACGATCAGTCGGGTAGTAGATGCGCACACACAACTAGAAAAAGACAACTGGAACCTTGAAGGAATCGTTGATTTTGCAGGTAGTACATTAGTCCATGAAGATAGCATCTCAATCGATGATCTTAAAGGGAAAGAACCGCAACAGATCAAAGAATATTTAAATGAGTTAGCACAAGAAGTATTTAATACGAAAGCTAACCAGCTCAACGGACCTGAACAATTACTAGAATTTGAAAAAGTAGTCATTCTACGAGTAGTGGATTCGAAATGGACCGATCATATCGATGCTATGGATCAATTACGCCAATCAATCGGTCTTAGAGCATATGGACAAAACAATCCATTGGTTGAGTATCAAACAGAAGGATACAAGATGTTTGAAGAGATGGTTGGAGCGATCGAATATGAAGTGACTCGTCTCTTTATGAAAGCTGAGATTCGTCAAAATGTTCAACGGGAGCAAGTGTCAACCGGCGAAGCAGTTCAACCAACTACCGGTGATGCAAAAGAAAATAGCAACACAAGTGCCAAAAAACAACCGGTTCACGTGAACAAAGTAGGCAGAAATGATCCTTGTCCATGTGGTAGCGGGAAAAAATATAAAAACTGTCATGGAAAAGATGAGAACTAATTTTTGACAGCTAGCAGATAAGATTGGTGAGATCGGTTCTTTTTGATTAAGAATCGACTCACCTTCTTTCTGTTATGAAGCGTTTCTGTTAAACTAAAGTGGTTGAATAAAACATAAAATAATGTAGATAGAAAGAGGGAAGTTTATGGAGATTTCAGAAATCCGTAACTTATTAGCTGAGATGGAAGAAAAGGTCACAAGTTTCAGGAGGTCTCTTTGACTTAGATCGGTTGGAAGAAGACATCGCTGAAGCTGAAGCCAAAATGGCAGAGCCTGGTTTTTGGGATGATAGCGAAGCAGCACAAAAAGTGATCAATGAAAACAACACAAATAAAGAAACGTATGATCAATTCAATGCGTTAGCTGAAGAATTAGAAGAGTTAGCCCTAATGGTAGAAATGTTGCAAGAAGAACCAGATGCACAAATGCAACAAGAAGCAGAAGATAGAATCCAACTATTAGACGAAAAAATGAAGACGTATGAATTAGCCATGCTTTTAGATGGTCCATATGATCGCAACCATGCAATCGTCGAACTTCATCCTGGAGCAGGGGGTACAGAATCCCAAGACTGGGGAAGTATGTTGTTACGCATGTATACACGTTGGGCAGAACAACATGGCTACCAAGTGGAAACATTGGATTACCAAGCAGGGGATGAAGCAGGAATAAAAAGTGTGACTTTACTGATCAAAGGGCATAATGCATATGGCTATTTAAAATCGGAAAAAGGTGTCCACCGTCTTGTTCGGATCTCCCCATTTGATTCAGCCAAACGGCGCCACACTTCGTTTTGTTCGGTCGATGTGATGCCAGAACTAGATGAAACGATTGATGTTGCCATCAACCCAGATGACTTGAAGATCGATACGTACCGAGCAAGCGGTGCCGGAGGACAACATATCAATAAAACAGAGTCTGCCGTTCGGATCACTCATCTTCCAACAGGAACGGTCGTAGCTAGTCAAGCGCAGCGTTCACAATTAAAAAACCGAGAACAAGCAATGAGCATGTTGAAAGCGAAATTGTATCAACTTGAGGTTGAAAAGAAAGAACAAGAAGCTGCAGCATTGCGTGGGGAGCAAAAAGAAATTGGTTGGGGTTCACAAATTCGTTCCTATGTCTTCCATCCATATTCAATGGTAAAAGATCACCGGACAAACGTAGAAACTGGTAATGTTCAAGCTGTAATGGATGGCGATTTAGACTTATTTATTGACGGATATTTAAAAATGCACCTCTAAATAGTTGACTTTAATTGAAATAAAATTGTAAGATTTTGAAAGCAAGATGAAACATTACCATGCTATAATGGTGAGAGACTGAGAAAAGATATGGAGAGAACGCCATGATTGAAATGAAGGATGTCATGAAAAAGTACTCAAATGGTACGACTGCAATCCGAAATTTATCGGTTGTTATCGATCAAGGAGAGTTCGTTTATGTAGTTGGTCCATCAGGGGCTGGGAAATCTACATTCATCAAATTGATGTATCGAGAAGAAAAAGCGTCAAAAGGAACCTTAAATGTTGCTGGTCATGATTTAATGGCAATCAAAAACAAAGATGTTCCTTACTTACGCAGAGAAATCGGGGTAGTTTTCCAAGACTACAAACTGTTGCCGAGAAAAACAGTTTACGAAAATGTCGCTTATGCGATGCAAGTAATCGGTAGAAAACCACGAGATATCAAAAAACGTGTGATGGAAGTGTTAGATCTTGTTGGATTGAAACATAAAGTGCGTGTTTTTCCAAGTGAGCTATCTGGTGGGGAACAGCAACGGGTATCGATTGCCCGTGCAATCGTAAATACGCCGAAAGTATTGATTGCTGACGAACCTACAGGAAATCTAGATCCGGAGAATTCTTGGGAGATCATGAAGTTATTGGACCGAATCAATGCTCAAGGGACAACGGTTGTTATGGCAACCCATAACAGTACGATCGTGAATACAATTCGTCATCGAGTGATCGCCATCGAAAATGGACGAATCATACGTGACCAAGCGGAAGGGGAATATGGATACGATGATTAGAACCTTTTTCCGACATTTATTAGAGAGTATCAAGAGTTTAAAGCGTAACGGCTGGATGACTGTCGCTTCAGTGAGTGCCGTGACGATCACATTAACATTAGTTGGGGTGTTCATGGCTGTGATCATGAATGCAACGAAACTAGCCGAAGATATCGAAGGCAACGTAGATGTTTCTGTTTTCGTTGATATTGGCACGAATGAAAAAGATATGAAGACTCTTGAAAAACAATTAAAAGAGATTGATCACGTCAAAAGTGTCAAATTCTCAAGTAAAGACCAAGAGTTGAAAAAGATCCAGGATGCTATGGGGAATTCATGGAGTTTATTTGAAGGAGATAACAACCCGTTATATGATGTTTATGTCGTACAAACGTCAGAACCTTCTTATACGAAACAAGTATCTCAAGAAGCCGGAAAATTAGCGAATGTTTCTCGCGCGGATTACGGTGGAACGTCTTCAGATAAAATTCTTAAGCTTGCAGGAACCGTTCGAACATGGGGCTTAGCTGCAGCAGCATTATTATTGTTTATTGCAATGTTTTTGATTTCAAATACAATCAGAATCACGATCTTATCTCGCCAAAAAGAAATTCAAATCATGCGATTAGTTGGTGCCAAAAACGGCTACATTCGTTGGCCATTCTTTTTAGAAGGTGGCTGGATTGGTTTGATCGGTGCAATTATTCCGGTATTGCTGATTACATTTGGGTACCAAGAAGTATTCCGAATGCTTAACCCTTCATTATTGCGCTCCCACTATTCCTTGATCCAACCACAGGATATCGTGTGGAAAATCAACGCTTTGATGGCTGGGATCGGAATCATTATCGGTTCATTAGGATCAATTATTTCGATGAGAAGATTCTTGAAGTTTTAATTCATTTCCATCGTTTCACCATATGAAAGGATGGAACGAGTTGTTTCAAGAAGATCCAACAACTTTAAAGTTTAAATGGATGATTCAATGAATCAGCAGACAGAAATTCATTTTTCTGTCTGCTTTTTTAGTTATGATAAGAGTGACCATTTTGTAAAACGCTATGATTTTTTTTACCTCATAATATAAAATAAAAAAATAATATCAAGTAATGATCAATAGGAGGTCATATTGGTTCAGCAGTAGGTATTTTAATTCAGTGAGATCATTATCTGTCTGATACTTTCACTTTACTTTAAAAAACATCTCGGCTATTCTTAAGTAGGTGTAAAAGTGAAGAGGTGAGCCATGAGAGTAGTTGTTGATAATTTTTTTACGATCATCTTAATTGCGAATATCTTATTATCAATTGTCATTGTTTTTCGTGAACGAAAAGAAACCGCTCAGACATGGGCATGGTTGTTAGTATTAATGTTTATTCCGATTGTCGGTTTTCTTTTATATATCTTTTTTGGCAGAGGTATTTCACAAGACAAGATCTTTGATTTGAAGATCCAAGGGAAAATCGGGAAGAACTTGGAAATTGAAGAAGACAAACAAGCCTTGATGCGAGGACTTTATCCGCATCCACCAACAGGACAAGTTGATGTCAAGCAATTAATCTATATGCTGACAGTGTTTGAAAGTACATTGTACACAACTGGAAATGAAGTGACTTTATTTACGGATGGACGAGAAAAATTTGATGCATTGATTGAAGACATTAAGCAGGCAAAAGATCATATCCATCTACAATATTATATTTATCGGGGCGATGCTCTGGGTAAGGAAGTGCGTGACGCGCTGACTGAAGCAGCTCAAAGAGGGGTTAAAGTCCGTGTATTATTAGATGCTTGGGGGTCTACCCAAGTAAATGCAAAATTTTTCCACGAATTACAGGTAGCTGGTGGTGAAGTCGCTTTTTTCTTTCCACTATTTGTCCCTTATATCAATCCACGAATCAATTATCGAAACCATCGGAAAATAGTTGTCATTGATGGGAAAATTGGTTATACTGGTGGATTTAATGTAGGAAACGAATATTTAGGAGAAGTTTCAAAGTTTGGTTATTGGCGAGACAATCATTTGCGAATCTATGGGGAAGCAGTTTATACGCTACAAAATCGTTTTTTGATGGATTGGAACTCGCAGCACGTGAAAGAAGTCAGCTATGCACCAAAATTTTTCCCAAAAATTGATTCTGTAGGCACTTTAGCACTTCAAATCGTCACAAGTGGCCCAGATTCTGAGCATGAACAAATCAAATTGACTTATTTAAAAATGATTTCATTAGCAAAAAAAGAAATATTGATTCAAACGCCTTACTATATCCCAGATGAATCCATTCATGAAGCATTGAAATTAGCCTTGCTTTCTGGTGTCAAAGTTCAGATTCAGATTCCCAATAAACCTGATCATCCGTTAGTCTATTGGGCAACTTATTCTTTTGCAGCAGAACTAATCGAATATGGTGCAGTGATCGAAACCTATGAAAATGGGTTTATCCATGCTAAGACCATGATCATTGACAGTGGAATAGTTTCAATTGGTTCAGCAAATATTGATGTCCGTTCATTCAAATTAGACTTTGAAGTGAATGCGTTGATCTATGATGAAGGAATGGCGACTCACGTAAGAAAAGCTTTCTTTGCTGATTCAAGAAAGTCACAATTGTTAACCAAAGAACGCTATGAAAATCGAGGATTTATCATCAAATTAAAAGAAGGTTTGGCACGATTGATCTCGCCATTATTATAATTGCTACTTCCAGCTAATCAAAAAGGACATGAGGGAGGCGTCTAAGACGTCAGCTCATGTCCTTTTTCTGTCGGGGCCATTTCTGTAAACTGTCAGAAATGGAGAAAGCGTCTCACAGGAACAAAACTAACTTTGGGGTACTTCTTGTTTTTGGGGAAAGCAAGAAATAAGTTAGATAATGTTTGATAAAGAGACACATTTCAAAGCCAGTATAGCATAGAATAACCTAATGAGATAGTGTTTTTTTATTAATAATCATTATTTTTGTTATTTTATAATTTTAATTCGTTTTCAAGTATTTTGTTAAATGTTAAAATGAACTTACTTTAGGACTGAAGGAGATTTCTAAATGAAAAAATTAAAATTACTTTTACCAATAATAGGATTAACTATTCTTTTATCAGGTTGTTCAAAATGGATCGATCGAGGAGAATCCATTACAGCTGTCGGTTCTTCCGCATTGCAACCATTAGTTGAAACAGTCGCTGAATCTTTTCAGGCTGCAAACCCTGGGAAATTCATCAATGTCCAAGGAGGAGGAAGTGGAACTGGATTATCTCAAGTCCAATCTGGAGCAGTAGATATCGGGAATTCTGATTTATTTGCGGAGGAAAAATCTGGAATCGATGCAGCTGCTTTAGTTGATCATCGGGTGGCTGTAGTTGGGATCACACCGATCGTTAACAAGGAAGTGGGCGTTAAAGACATCTCAATGGAAAACTTACGGAAGTTATTTACGGGTGAAATCACCAACTGGAAAGAACTTGGCGGGAAAGACCAACCAGTGGTTATTTTAAATCGTGCATCAGGAAGTGGGACACGTAGTACTTTTGAAAAATGGGTCCTTGATGGAGAAACGGCGATTCGTGCGCAAGAACAAGATTCAAGCGGAATGGTGCGACAAATCGTTGCAGATACTCCAGGAGCAATTAGTTATGTCGCTTTCTCATATGTAACCAACGATGTGGCTACTTTGAGTATTGATGGTGTAGAGCCAACCGATGACAACGTTACGACCAATAAATGGATCATTTGGGCTTATGAACATATGTATACAAAAAATCAACCAAAACAGTTAACGAAAGAGTTTTTAAACTACATGCTATCAGAAGAAGTTCAAAATAATATCGTAGGTGAATTAGGTTATATTCCGGTTTCACGTATGCAAGTTGAACGTGATTGGGAAGGAAATATTGTAAAATAATCATCTTTACACAATCTTTACAAACTTCGCATAAATTTTACATGTTATTAAACTCAAATTGATGTTCGCTTTGTACACTGTATAAGTATGTTAAACCTTACTGGGGGGGAATCATCTGTGGAAGATGTGAAAAAAGTATTATTAACAAAATCAAAACGTTCAAAAATGGAGCAGCGTGGTAAATTCATCAGCTTCTTATGTATCGCCTTGATCGTTCTAGTAGTAGTAGCCATTTTTTATTTTGTTGCAAGTAAAGGATTAGCGACCTTTTTCGTTGATAAGATCAACGTATTTGATTTCTTGTTTGGAACGAATTGGAATCCTGGACAAATTGGTGCAGATGGTAAACCGATGGTCGGGGCATTACCAATGATCGCTGGTTCGTTTATCGTTACTTTTTTATCTGCGATCATCGCGACACCTTTTGCCATCGGTGCAGCGGTCTTCATGACAGAGATATCTCCAAAAAATGGCACAAAAATCTTGCAACCAGTCATTGAACTATTAGTTGGTATTCCATCTGTTGTTTATGGTTTTATTGGATTATCAGTCATCGTACCATTTATCCGAAACATTTTTGGCGGAACTGGTTTTGGTATTTTAGCTGGGACATTTGTTTTGTTTGTCATGATCTTACCAACTGTGACGACTATGACAGTCGATGCCTTAAAAGCCGTGCCGCGTCATTATCGTGAAGCGTCATTAGCTTTAGGAGCTACACGTTGGCAAACGATCTATAAAGTCGTTTTACGAGCTGCTGTACCGGGAATCTTGACAGCCGTTGTATTTGGTATGGCACGTGCATTTGGTGAAGCATTAGCGATCCAAATGGTCATCGGGAATGCTGCCTTGATGCCAACAGGATTAACAACTCCTGCTTCAACATTGACATCGATTTTAACAATGGGGATCGGAAATACGATCATGGGAACAATTGAAAACAACGTGTTATGGTCATTAGCTTTGATCTTGCTATTGATGTCATTAATCTTTAATATCGTGATCCGAATGATTGGTAAGAAAGGGGCATTGAAATAATGAACGCAAAACGCTCTGATAAAATCGCAACAGGAGTCCTTTATGCAATATCGGGAATTATTGTATTGATCTTAGCTGCGTTACTTTTATATATTTTAGTTCGAGGAATTCCTCATATCTCTTGGTCATTTTTAACTGAACCATCAAAAGCCTATCAAGTAGGCGGCGGAATCGGTATCCAATTATTTAACTCGATTTATTTATTATTGATCACGATGATCATCAGTTTTCCGCTTTCTTTAGGAGCCGGTATTTACCTTTCGGAATATGCTGGTAAAAACTGGTTGACTGATGTAATCCGTACTTCAATTGAAATATTAAGCTCATTACCATCTGTAGTCGTTGGTTTGTTTGGCTTTTTAGTTTTTGTTATCCAATTCCAGTATGGCTTCTCCATTATCTCTGGGGCACTAGCTTTAACAGTTTTTAACTTACCCCTATTGACGAGAACGGTAGAAGAATCTTTACAAGCGGTGCATTACACACAGCGTGAGGCAGGGCTTGCATTAGGTTTGTCACGTTGGGAAACAGTGATTCGTGTAGTTGTACCCGAGGCAACTCCAGGGATTTTAACAGGAGTCATTTTAAGCTCAGGGAGAATTTTTGGGGAAGCAGCAGCTTTGATCTATACAGCTGGGCAAAGCGCGCCTGCACTTGATTTCTCAAACTGGAATCCATTGAGTGTCTCTAGTCCAATCAGTATTTTCCGTCAAGCTGAAACACTAGCTGTTCATATTTGGAAAATCAATACGGAAGGAACGATGCCAGATGGCGTATCAGTATCTGCTGGAGCATCTGCGGTCTTAATTATCGCAGTATTACTATTCAATTTTGGTGCTCGTGCGATTGGTAAACGTTTATACCGGAAAATGACTTCAGCTTAAGGAGAAGAAGTAAGATGAAAGAATATAATTGGAATGAAAGAAATATCATCACAATGGGTCAAGAAAAAGAAATTGCCCTTTATACAGATGATCTTCATGTTTGGTACGGTGACAACGAAGCGATCAAAGGTGTTGATCTGGAATTTGAAAAGAATAAGATCACAGCTTTAATCGGTCCTTCTGGCTGTGGTAAGTCAACTTATTTACGTTCGTTGAATCGGATGAATGATGGGATCGCAAATACTAAGGTGACTGGTAAAATCATGTACAAAGATGTCGATATCAATGCACCACAAATTGATGTCTATGAGATGCGTAAGCGAATCGGAATGGTTTTCCAACGACCAAATCCATTTAGTAAATCAATCTATGAAAATATCACGTTTGCATTGAAGCAACATGGCGAAAAGAACAAGAAGAAATTAGATGAGATCGTTGAGACCAGCTTGAAACAAGCCGCATTATGGGATCAAGTAAAAGATAGCCTGGATAAAAGTGCTTTAGCCTTGTCAGGTGGTCAACAACAACGTTTATGTATTGCACGTGCGATTGCGATGAAACCGGATATCTTGTTATTAGATGAACCAGCCAGCGCACTTGATCCGATTTCTACTGGGACAGTAGAAGAAACATTGGTGAATCTAAAAGATGATTACACGATCATCATTGTGACCCATAACATGCAACAAGCAGCTCGTATCAGTGACTACACTGCCTTTTTCTACTTAGGAAAAGCGATCGAATACGATAAAACGAATAAGATATTTACTAGACCAAAAATTAAAGCGACCGAAGATTATGTATCGGGTCATTTTGGGTAAGACGGAGGATTCGTTATGACAAAAGAAATTATCTCATCAAAAGATCTTCACTTATATTATGGAAAAAAAGAAGCGTTAAAAGGAATCGATCTAAGCTTCAATCAAGGCGAAATCACAGCGATGATTGGTCCTTCTGGCTGTGGTAAATCAACTTATCTACGCTCATTGAATCGAATGAATGATTTGATACCGAGTGTGACGATCACTGGAAGTGTCCTATATAAAGGAAAAGATATCTATGGCCCTAAAACGGACATTGTTGAATTGCGTAAAGAAATCGGAATGGTCTTCCAACAACCAAATCCTTTTCCCTTTTCGATTTACGAAAATGTAATCTATGGGTTAAAACTAAAAGGCGAAAAAGATAAAAAAGTCCTTGATCAAGTAGTCGAAGAAAGTTTAAAGGCTGCATCTGTGTGGGATGATGTCAAAGACAAACTGCATAAAAGTGCCTTATCCTTATCAGGTGGTCAACAACAACGGGTATGCATTGCAAGAGTGTTAGCCGTCAATCCAGAAATTATTTTGTTAGATGAGCCAACTAGTGCGCTTGATCCTGTTTCTACTGGGAAAATTGAAAGCATGCTCTTGGAATTAAAGGAAAGATATACTATGATTATAGTTACGCATAATATGTCACAAGCTTCACGGATTTCTGATAAAACAGCCTTTTTCTTAGATGGGAATTTAATTGAGTTCAATGATACGAAAAAAATCTTTATGACTCCAGAAAAACAAGAAACGGAAGACTATATCTCAGGGCGATTTGGATAAGGAGGAAACGAAATGTTACGTACACAGTTTGAAGAAGAACTACTTAACCTTCATAATCAATTTTATGAGATGGGGATGATGGTAAGTAGTGCAGTGCATAAATCAGTTCGTTCTTATATCAAACATGATAAAGCACTTGCTCAAGAAGTGATCGAAAATGATATTAAAATCAACGACATGGAAACACGTTTAGAGAAAAAAAGTTTTGAAATGATTGCTTTGCAACAACCAGTGACTACAGACTTACGGATGATTATTACCGTGATGAAAGCTAGTTCTGATTTGGAACGAATGGCAGATCATGCGGTTTCAGTTGCCAAATCAACGATCCGTGTGAAAGGTCAAACCAGAATCCCAGAGATCGAAAAAGAAATCTCTGATATGTCTGATTATGTCAAAAAAATGGTGGACAATGTGTTGGTTGCTTACGTCAAAACGGATGAAAAAGATGCTCGAACGATCGCAAATATGGATCAACGGGTCAATGATTATTTCAATCGCATCTACAATGCAACGATCAAAAATATGCAGTCTGATCCAGAAACAGTCATCAGTGGGACAGATTATCTAAATGTTGCCAGCTACTTAGAACGGATTGGCGATTATGTAACGAATATTTGTGAATGGATCGTGTATCTAGCTACAGGAAAAATCACCGAATTAAACTCAAATCATAACGAAATTTTCTAACTCTTGAAGATTGGAAAGTAACGATCAACGTGTGAGTTATGAGTAATAAGCCGAAAAATTCCAAAATAGGAAATATCCTAGGAATTCTTCGGTTTTTTTGTAACTTGAAGACTTAGAGTGAATATTGCTGACTTCTCTGAGAGAAAAAGGTCAAGACTAATTGTCATTTGTATAATCGAAATTCAGCGACTAGTCTTTGTTTTTTCAACTCGTTCAATTATAATAAGAGCATAGAGATGAAAAGGAGTGAAAGAAGATGAAATTTGTTGAGCAAGATTTTGCTTATTATGAGCGGACAATCAAAAGAATGTATCAAAGTTATTATTGGAAGCGAATTCTAATCTTAGCATTCGTACTCGTGATTGTTCTGGCTTATACAGGCATCTTTCAGGAACATTTGCTTTATAATGTTTTACTGATGATAATCATTGCTGGGGGAGGTATTTATCTTTATCTGCAAAAACAAAAATTTCCAGAGGTCTATCAAAAATATCTAGAGATAAATCAACCAGAAGCAAAAATCGTTAAGATCCAAGAAGCAGAGTATAGCTATAATGATCTTGAAGACAAGAGTGTCAGGATTAACAAAACTGGTATGCGTAATTTGCCGTCAAGGAATAAACAATATACATTGATGGTTGGATTCTCCAAGTCCTTTTTTCCGCGTGAACCACTTCAAATTGTTTATTATGATATGCTTGAACTAACCTATGAAGAAAAGTTTCGTTTGAAGCGAAACGGCTATCATTCAATGCCACGTTTTTTGCGTCGGTTTACATTTAGTAATTTAAAAGAAAGCATTGGTAATATGGGACGTTTTATTGTCGGAAATATATTTTTACTAGTTATCCTGTTTCGTGTTATACGCTATTTATGGTCATTTATCCAATTGCTTTTTTAATATCCATAATATTCATACATAATTCATAAAAAATTAGAAAACAATATTTCTTGCCATAAAAAGGGAAAGAAATATTGTTTTTAAAGCATTATTGGCTGGTTCAATGGGAAGTAAATCGTTCAGTAACTCAAGTTGGAGAAAAAGTTACAACTTAAGTCCTATGACTTTTTCTTCCATTCCGTGCATAATATGAATGTAAGGAAAAGCTTGCAAACTATATTTGCTTAAGGAGGCAATTTCCATGAAAGAAAGAGAACGTATTTTAGACTTAGTTAAAAAAGGGATCCTTTCCACTGAAGAGGGCTTAGATTTATTAGAAAGCATGGCAACTGAGAAAGATGAAAAGCAAATCGCAAAAGAAGCAGATAAAGTAACTGCTAGTCATAAAGAAAAAGATCAAGCAACTCAATTGATCGATGAATTGGAAAATGGCACATCAGAAGAAATCCATTTTAATGCCGATCCAAAACAAAATGAAAAAGAAGATCAAGAAAATTTGGAACGTATCTTAGATGAGTTAGCAACACAAGCCAATCAAACGTCGGCTCATTTAGACGAAGTGAATGAAAAGTTAGCACAAAATAAAGCGGCACGCAATGACAAACAGGAGACATTGATGCAGCTGAATACCAAAGAAGAATTGGATGAACTAACAGAAGATGAGCTTCTCCAAAGAAAGACTCTTGAATCTGAGATCAAGGAATTAGAAGCTGCGAGTGAACAATTAACAGAAGAACAATTGAAACTAGAAGCAGAATTAAAAGATATTCGCAAAAACCAATGGACAGAAAAGAAAGAAACAATTGCTGATAAATTTGAGTTACCAGATGACTGGAAAGAACAAGCCAACGATACATTGAACCAAGTTGGAGAAAAAATGTCTGAAGCTGGTTCTCAGCTAGGCAAGTTTTTGCGGAAGACATTCCAAACGGTATCGGAAACAGTCAATGAAAACATGGAATGGAAAGATGTCAATCTCCGTGTACCAGGTATCGCAACGACAAAATTTGAACACGAATTTTATTATGAAGCACCTGCAGCAAGTATTCTTGATATCAAAGCTGCAAACGGAAATGTCACATTGAAAACTTGGGAAAGTGAAGACGTGAAAGTTGAAGCTAAAATCAAATTATACGGTAAAATGAATGCAGAACCATTCGAGGCATTCTTAGAACGTAGTCAAATTGAAGTCAATGATGAGCATGTCTCATTCCAAATCCCAAATAAACGTGTACGTGCGGATCTAGTCTTTTATTTACCAAAACGAGTATATGACCATACAGCAATCAAATTGTTAAATGGGAATATTACGATTAACGACTTAGAAGGTAAAGATGTGTACACCAAATCGACAAATGGAAATATCGTCATTCAAAAATTACAAGCAACCATGCTTGAAATTGAAGGCGTTAATGGGAATATCGATGTTCAATCAGGTGCAATCTTAGATTCGATCATCGAAACAGTGAATGGTACGGTCACTGTAGGAACAACCCCTGAAAATCTTTCCGTTTCTCTCGTTAATGGGGATGTACGGTTGACAATGAAAGAAGAACATTTGAAAAAAATTGAAGCAAGTTCAGTCAATGGCAATGTCAAAGTAGCTTTACCAACAGGAATTGGCATGGAAGGTAATGCGAAAACAAGTTTAGGCAGCATCAACAGCCGCCTGACTGATTATGAAGTAATCCGTGAAAAAAAAGAACGGACCAATCAATTACTACAGTTCCGTCGTCTCTCTGAAAATGAAGTAGCTAGAATCCAATTATCGACTACGACTGGTAGTATTTATTTAAAAGATACGGATCAATAAAGTAATCAACCGGTGAGTTAGCTTATTCTAACAATCGAAAGCAGGATTGATAAGTGGGATGTACGTTCACTATTAAACGATGATACTTGGTCATTCGTTCCTTTAACGAGGAAAAGCAAAAATCTTTGGAGAAAAAGTGTAGTGAGAATGAACAGTTTATCTATTGTCACACTCTTTTTCTTCCATTAAAATGAATAGAACAGAGGTGAAAGTAAAATGAAAAGAAAATTGACAAAATCAAATAAAAATATTGTTTTGACTGGTACATTAGCTGGGATTGCAGAATATCTTGGAATTGATCCAACGGTAGTTCGTGTGATCTATGTATTCCTAAGCTTAGTGGCATTTGGAAGTCCAGTTATCTTATATATTTTATTGGCTTTGCTCATCCCTTCTGGACGAAACAAACAGACTCGTTATGGGCATGAAAACCAATATTATCAAAATAATAATTATCATCATGAACAAACAAAAAAACGTAAAGAGGCGGAAAAGGTCAATGATGACGAATGGAGTGACTTCTAATGTCTTATCTTCAGCGCCTCATCGTGAATACGTTGACGTTCATCTCTCTGGCAGTGATTTTTCCGACGATGATTTATGTAGATAGTATTTGGACAGCTATTTTAGCAAGTTTCGTATTGTCCATCTTGAATATGTTCATCAAACCTATTCTAACAATTTTATCACTACCATTCACTTTAGTGACACTGGGCTTGTTCACATTTGTCATCAATGCGGCAATCTTGAAGATGACTTCCTTTTTTGTTGGAGCATCTAATTTTAATTTTGCTTCCTTTGGTTCAGCTTTTTTGATTGCTGTGATCATGTCAGTGGTGAATATGATTGTCAGTGAACACAATAGTAGAAGGTAAACGTGAACAATCGATAATGACTAAAAGGGTACATCCATGGGAAATGTCTTAAATTCCTTGGTTGTACCTTTTTGCTTTGTTTTATAAAAAAAGTGAATTTAAAATAAAAACGTTTTTTTTATTTGGTAGTACTTTTTGTCAGACAATGATAAAATGGGAAGGAACACTCTAATAGAAATGAGGTAGCACGAATGGCAGAAGTTGTAAAAGTAAGCCAATTAGTAGAAAAATTATCATTAGAAATAGTGACTGGTGATGAAAAGAGTTTGGAGCGTGTTATCGTAACTGGTGACATCTCAAGACCTGGTTTAGAATTGACCGGTTATTTTAATTATTATTCACATGATCGTTTACAATTATTTGGGAGCAAAGAGATTAGCTTTGCTGAACGGATGATGCCGGAAGAAAGACTGATGATCATGAGAAGATTGTGCAGTGAGGATATGCCAGCATTCATTATTTCTCGGGGGCTTCCAGCTTCTGAAGAAATGATTCAAGCAGCCAACGAATACGGTATGGCTGTCTTACGTTCACCAATCTCCACATCCCGTTTGCTTGGAGAATTATCTAGTTATTTAGATGGTCGTTTAGCTCCTAGAACGAGCGTTCATGGTGTGCTAGTCGATGTTTATGGGTTAGGTGTACTCATTCAAGGGGATAGCGGAATTGGTAAGAGTGAAACCGCATTAGAATTAATCAAACGTGGTCATCGCCTGATTGCTGATGACCGAGTAGATGTTTATCAACAAGATGAACTGACAGTCATTGGTGAACCACCAAAAATCTTAGAACACTTGATAGAAATCAGAGGGATCGGAATCATTGATGTCATGAACTTGTTTGGAGCAAGTGCTGTCCGTGGTTCAATGCAAGTGCAGTTAGCCGTTTATTTAGAAGCCTGGGCGAAGGACAAAAAATATGATCGACTAGGTTCTGAAGATACTTCTGTGGAAATTGCAGAAGTGGGGATTCCACAAATAAAAATACCTGTCAAAACTGGACGAAACGTGGCCATCATCATCGAAGTTGCAGCAATGAATTTCCGAGCAAAAACGATGGGATTTGATGCAACAAAAACGTTTGAAGAAAGATTAAGTCGTCTGATCGAAGAAAATTCAGGGGCACAATAGCAAGGAGTGGAAACATGATAGCGCAAATCGATCGGGTAGCGTTCAATCTTTTAGGAATACCAATCTATTGGTATGCTTTGATCATTGTATCGGGAATAATTATTGCCATGTGGCTAAGTAGCCGTGAAGCCGTACGAGTTGGCTTAAAATCTGAGGATGTCACTGATTTTATGTTGTGGGGATTGCCACTTTCAATTATTGGCGCACGGTTGTACTATATTTTATTTGATTTACCACAATATATAGCTGATCCTATTCAAATATTCAATATCCGTTCTGGCGGGTTAGCTATTTATGGTGGATTGATCGCAGGTGCCATTACTTTATACTTCTTTACCAAATACCACTTTATTTCCATGTGGACATTTTTAGATATAGCAGCACCAAGTGTCCTACTCGCTCAAGCAATTGGGCGCTGGGGAAATTTTATGAATCATGAAGCTTATGGCCCTGTCACGACGAGAATCTTTTTAGAAAATCTTCATATCCCAAGATTCATAATTGATAATATGTACATTGAAGGTTTTTATCGTCAACCTACCTTTTTATATGAATCCGTTTGGAGTTTGATTGGCTTTATCCTACTCCTATTTTTAAGAAACAAAAAGCATTTACTGAAAAAAGGAGAAGTTTTACTTGTTTATGTGATGTGGTACAGCTTCGGGCGCTTTTTTATCGAAGGATTACGGACAGATAGTTTATACTTCTTAGGTGTTATTCGTATCTCCCAATTGTTGTCAGCCTTTTTATTCGTTGGGACAATTATTCTGTTTATCTGGCGTAGAAAAAAAGGAAATTTACCAGATTACGATCGCACTTTTGGTAAAAATCAAATGATTATCTAATTTACAGAGCTAAAAAAATGAAAAAAATTGCAGGAGTGGTAAAATGAAATATAGGGTGGCAGTCTTAGGAGCTGGCTCATGGGGGACAGCTCTTGCGCAAGTTCTTGCTGAAAATGGACATGATGTTCGCCTATGGGGACATCGTCAATCGCAAATAGACGAGATCAACCAACAACACACCAATCAAAAATATTTACCCGACTATCATTTGTCAACGTCAATCCGTGGTTTTAGTGAGTTGGAACAGGCAGTTCAAGATATTGATGCCTTGTTATTCGTGATTCCGACACGAGCCATTCGCTCTGTAGCACAAGAGGTGGTCACTAAATTGAATACCAAGCCTGTAATCATTCATGCAAGCAAGGGTCTAGAACAGGAAACACACAAACGGATCTCAGAAATTCTTTTAGAAGAGATCCCGAGTGACAAACGTCAATCCATTGCTGTTTTATCTGGTCCGAGTCACGCAGAAGAAGTAGCAAATCATGACATTACTACGATCACAGCTGCTAGCACAGATCAAAAAACAGCTTCCTTTGTCCAAAGGTTATTCATGAATCATTATTTTAGGATTTATACCAACCCTGATGTGATTGGGGTTGAAATGGGGGCTGCATTGAAAAATATTATTGCTCTTGGTGCAGGAGCAATCCACGGATTAGGTTTCGGGGATAATGCAAAAGCTGCTATTATGACTAGAGGTTTAGCTGAAATCAGTCGTTTAGGTGTTGCCATGGGTGCCAACCCATTGACTTTTATTGGTCTTAGTGGTGTGGGCGATTTGATCGTTACTTGTACTAGTATCCATTCGCGAAATTGGCGAGCGGGCAATTTGTTAGGTAAAGGGCATGAACTGTCAGAAGTATTGGAAAATATGGGGATGGTTGTGGAAGGTGTCCATACGACAAAAGCCGCAAAAGAACTTGCTCAGCAAGTAGGTGTAGACATGCCAATCACTCAAACAATTTATGAAGTACTTTATGAAAATAAAAATGTACAAATTGCGGCAAGAGAAATCATGTTGCGAGATGGAAAAAAAGAAAATGAATTTTCACGATTAATTTTTTAGAGGAGAGATGACAAATGAAAGTAAAAAAGGCAGTTATTCCAGCAGCAGGTTTAGGAACAAGATTTTTACCTGCAACAAAAGCGATGGCAAAAGAAATGCTTCCAATCGTTGACAAACCAACGATTCAATTTATCGTAGAAGAAGCACTTAAATCAGGGATCGAAGACATTTTGATCGTCACTGGGAAAGCAAAACGACCAATCGAAGACCATTTTGATTCAAATATCGAGTTAGAAACGAATTTGAGTGAAAAAGGGAAAACAGAATTATTGAAGTTGGTTGAAGAAACAACTGATGTAAATCTACACTTCATTCGTCAATCTCATCCAAAAGGGTTAGGACATGCTGTATTACAAGCCCGTGCTTTTATCGGTAATGAACCTTTTGTTGTGATGTTAGGTGATGATATCATGGAAGATGAAGTACCTTTGACACAACAATTGATTGATGACTATGAGCGGACACATGCATCAACGATCGCAGTGATGGAAGTGCCACAAAAAGATACGTCTAAATACGGAATTATTAATCCTGGTGAAGAATTAGAAGAAGGATTGTTCAATGTTAAAAACTTCGTTGAAAAACCAGACCCAAGTAAAGCACCAAGTAATTTAGCTATTATTGGACGCTATTTATTAACTCCTGAAATCTTTGATGTTTTGGCAGAACAACAACCAGGTGCTGGGAATGAGATCCAACTGACAGATGCGATTGATACATTGAATAAAACACAACGAGTATTTGCTCGTAACTTTACAGGCAAACGCTATGATGTTGGTGACAAGTTTGGTTTCATGAAAACCAGTATCGAATACGGCTTGACTCATCCAGAAGTCGGCGAACCATTAAAAGAATATATCAAAGAGCTAGGGAAACAATTAGAAGCTGATCAAACGATGGTACCAAAAAAAGACAACAAAAAAATTGAATCAAAAGATGAGCTGAAAAAATAAATTTTTTAGCAATGAAAGCTTCAACTGCTCTTATCCAAAAAAAGTAGTTGAAGCTTTGCTATTTTTTATTTGTTTAAAAAATGCGAAAATGCTATGCTTATAGAAAGAGTATCAGAAGGGAGTTCGAGTATGACAGGCGGAGAAATTGCTGGGCTGATTGCGGCCATCGCATTTGCAGTCCTCGTTGTTTTTATCATAAGAGTATTGTTACAATTATCAAAAACATTAGAAAAAGTGGATCAAACAGTAGCAGAAGCAAATACGACGATTGAAGTCGTCACCAAAGATGTCGATCTTTTGTCAAGGCAGGTGGAAGGTTTACTAGTCAAAAGTAATGAATTGCTTTTAGACATCAATGGGAAAGTAGAAACGATTGATCCATTATTTACAGCTATCGCGGATTTAAGTGAAAGCGTGTCAGAATTGAATACATCAAGTAAAAATATCGTAACCAAAGTTGGTGGGATTGGGCGTACAACAGCTAAAGCTACCGTGGCTGGAAAAGTTGGTGGCACAGCTTTAAAGTTTTTCAAAAATAAAAAACATACAGAAAAGACTGGAGGAATTTAATTATGGCAAAAAAAGGTGGATTTTTACTAGGAGCAGTTATTGGTGGGACAGCAGCGGCAGTCGCAGCATTATTATTAGCACCAAAGTCAGGAAAAGAACTACGCGATGAACTTGCTGCACAAGCAGATGATTTACTTGATATGGCTTCAGACTACACGGATATGGCAAAAGAAAAATCAGCGACATTAACAGACATCGCAAAAGAAAAAGCGCAAGATCTATCCCAACAAGCTGGTGACTTAGCTGGTAGCGTGAAAAATAAAGTCAATCATTCTGCAAATGATGTCGAAGATGAGTCTGAAGACATTTTATTAACATTAAAAGAACAATCAGAAGATCTTTCTCATCGCTTCAAGAAATCAGCAGATGAGCTTAAAAAGCCAGTCGGACAAATGAATGAAACAGTTAAAGATGCATCTGAAGATATGATGATCAATGCGAAAGATGCTGCAGGTGAAGCTGGACAAACAGTCAAAGAAGGCATTGCTGAAGCAAAACCAGTCGCAAAAGATGCGCAAGCAATGGCAGATATGGCTAAAGAAGATGTCAAAGCTAAAAAAGAAGATTTAAAAGATACATTTACTGACAATGGAAAATAGGCAATTTCTATTTTTTGTAAATAATCAATAGATGCTATCTCTATTTTGGTTAATCGAACGGAACAAGTGATGAATATCAAAGCTAGCAAAGTTTCCTAGCTTTGATATTTTTTTGTTTGGATAATTACTAGAATAATACATAATGTAAAGGTCTAATTTGCGTAATCACTTGATAGCATGCTTGTTACCATGAGAGTGAAGACACTATAAAAGAACCAGAATGATCAGAAGAATTCGTATAATCTATTGGTAACCAGAGCTCTTTGGTATGAATGGGTCAACAACAATTAGTGAGGTTGAAGATAAGAAAAAAATGAGTCTAGGACTAACAGTCACCCTAGACTCATTAATAGATGTAGAAGTGATAAACGGCGTTCAAAGAGCTGATCTTCGGCGATAAGCCGCTCTTTTCACGACCTTACTCAATAACCAATAATTCTTTTGGCGTAGTTGTAAATGGAATACAGCCGTCTTTTGTCACATAGACACAGTCTTCGATTCGAACACCTACTTGATCAGGGATATAGATTCCTGGTTCAAGGGAGAAGCACATGCCTTCTTCGATGACTAAATCATTACCTGCTACAAGGGAAGGAAATTCATGGACAGTGGTTCCGATTCCGTGACCTAGACGATGATTGAAGTATTCGCCATAGCCATAGCTATTGATTACATTTCTTGCAATTTGATCTAGTTCGGCAGCCGTTACGCCGGGACGTACAGCTGCTTGGGCAGCTAATTGTGCCTCAAGTGTGATTTGATAAATTTTTTCCTGAAATTCAGTTGGTTTTTTATAGGCTACAGTTCGAGTAGCATCGCTGCAATAACCATCCCAAACAACACCTAAATCAAACAAAACAAGTTCATTAGGCGAAATTTTTGTGCTGCCTGGAGCACCGTGGGGGCTTGCTGCGTTTTTACCAGCTAAAACAAGCGTGTCAAACGACATTTGCGAAACACCTTGTTTTTTTAGTTGGTATTCGATTTCTGCAATGATTGCTTGCTCAGTAACACCTTCTTTTACTGCCTTAAAGCCGATTTCAAAGGCAACATCTGCCCATTTACCAGCAGCAAGTAATTGGTCTTTTTCTTCCAGTGTTTTGATTAATTGGAGACGTTGAATGATTGCTGTTAAATCAGTAAAGTTGTCAGAACCAGTTAGAACATCTGAAATGGCATCGAAACGATCAACGGTTAACGCATTTTTTTCGATTCCGATATTTCCAGGCTGACCATAACGGTGACGAATTTCTTTCCCAATGATTTCCCAAGGATTTTCGCTGTCTAAATAGCCACGAACATCAAAAGACCATGCACTGTTTTGTGCATCTTCAACTTCTAAAGCCGGAGTGAATAAAAAAGGATCCTGTTCAAGAGGGATAAATAGTGCTAAGACACGTTCATGGGGTTCACTTTCGTATCCTGAAAAATAAGCGATGTGTCCTGGATCACTAATATAGGCAAGATCCACTTGATTTTGAGCCATCCATTTACGTAATTCGTTGATTTTTACGTTATTCATTTTGGCATCCTTCTTTCTAATTTATTGAATTATTAGATAATTGTACCACTTAATGTTTCAAAGACCAACGTATAAAAGTGAAAAAATGAATTATTTTCATGAAAGCGGTAGTAAAACGGTTGCAATTTTGAGTATTATTTGTTATCCTGTTTTAGAAATGTAAAGCGTATTTTCAGAAAACATATAAAAATGAACAGGAGAGCAAGAATGGAAAAGCAAACAATTACTATTTATGATGTAGCGAGAGAGGCAAATGTTTCGATGGCTACTGTTTCACGTGTCGTTAACGGGAATCCGAATGTCAAACCTGCGACTAGAAAAAAAGTGTTAGAAGTCATTGATCGATTGGACTATCGTCCGAATGCTGTTGCACGTGGGCTAGCAAGTAAGAAGACAACGACAGTAGGGGTAATCATTCCAGATGTCAGCAATATGTTTTTTGCTTCTTTAGCACGTGGGATCGATGATGTTGCTACAATGTACAAATACAACATCATTTTAGCAAATTCAGACGGCAATGATCAAAAAGAAGTGAATGTATTAAATAACTTGTTAGCAAAACAAGTAGATGGCGTGATCTTCATGGGACATCATATCACTGATGAAATCCGTGGTGAGTTTTCTCGATCTAAGACTCCTGTAGTATTGGCTGGCTCAATTGACCCTGATGAACAAGTTGGAAGTGTGAATATCGATTACACTTCAGCAACTAAGGATGCTGTCAATAAATTAGCTAAGAATGGCAATAAAAAAATTGCCTTTGTCAGTGGGGCATTGATTGATCCAATCAATGGTCAAAATCGCTTGAAAGGATATAAAGAAGCACTTAAAGAAAATAATTTACCTTACAGCGAAGGTTTGATCTTTGAAGCAGAGTATAACTTTAAAGATGGATTAACTTTAGTTGATCGCATTCATAACAGTGGCGCAACAGCTGTTTATGTTTCAGATGATGAATTAGCTATCGGTATTTTAGATGGTCTTTTAGATAAGGGTGTGAAAGTACCGGAAGAATTTGAGATCATTACAAGTAATAACTCATTGTTAACAGAAGTTGCACGTCCACGCCTAACAAGTATCACACAACCATTGTATGATTTAGGTGCCGTTTCAATGCGTCTATTAACAAAAATGATGAATAAAGAAGAAGTTGAAGAAAAAACAATTATCTTACCTTATGGAATTGAAGAAAAAGGATCGACGAAATAATAAGTGATTAACACTCCACTAGATGATGCTAGTGGAGTGTTTTTAACCTCTAAAAAGATTCAGTGATTGAAATAAGTAAACATTCGTTGAAGCTTTTAGCTCGTTAACAAGAACAACTATTTATTTTTTTGTAAAAACTTGGACAAATTTTAGCTTTTTATTCCGTATAATGAAATGGAATCTCTATCAGAAGAGAAAATCTAAAATGCCAGGAGTTACTGTATATGTCAGATTTTTATTTTGTAAAACTACGCCCTGAAGTTTACAATGATTTAATAACTTCAAAGGAAACTAAAAATAGGATATTAAATAAAGAAACAAGAATGTATCTTGCTTTCGAACAAAATGGAAGAAATTGGTATATTCCTTTTAAAGCTTATACAAGTACAAAACATCCAGATTCTGTATTTTTTTTGCCAATATTGGAGGAGGACCCTCATCTTGTTTCTCCGGGATTAGTTTTCTATCAGTCCTTAAATCTTTCCTCTTCAGATGTAATAGAAACAGAGATAGAAAGGAAAGAGATAGCTGATTTATATATACCGTTTATAGAAAAAAATTTGGAAAAAATTAAGGACGCTTTTTATCATTATCTAAGAGGATACTATAATCATTGTGTATACGATAAGAAGACCGGAACGCTTGAATTATTTCTAAAAGAAATAGAGGAAATATGCAATCTTAAGTTTAATGAGGGAATAAGTGATAAAAGTATACAAAATTTGAGCAAACGAGGTGATATAAAAGGGATTGAAGCATATCGAGAAAAACAACTTCCAAATTTTCTAGAAGAAGATTATTTTATTAAGTTTTTATCTGTTAAATCTCATCTTCCTTGGCAAGATTCAAGCATAATCCAAATCTTGATCGCCCAAAAACCAGACGTCCAATTGGCTCTTCAGGCTTGGGAATGGAAGAAACTTGAAAAAAAACTAAATCTGTGTCCGGAATCCCTCCTTAGAGCATATACGGGAGAAGTTTTCAAAAAAAAAACAAACTCTAAACCAACAGATTATTTTCAAGTACAGGTTTTTGATGTTAGTGAATTAAAGGAAAATCAAGAAATACCTAGACCTGCTTACTACGTAGGAGATCAAACAGTTGATTCATTTCTTTATAAAATTTTATTCCAAAGTATCAGAGGACTTACAAGTAGGTCAATCGAGATTCAATCAGGAATGAATGATAAAGAAAAATTGAGTACCTTATTGCGTTCAGCCATACATAAGAGAAGATGGACTAGTATCGGTGATCAAGACCATTTAGAATATTTTAAATCAGAAGCGGTCGGTTATACCTTAGCAAAACATTTAGGATTATCTACGGAGAGTTATTCTTTTGAATATCTTTCTACTTTGAGGCAGAATAAATTGTCTGAAACTACAATAGATAATATTTTAGAGAGCATTAGTTCAGAAGTAAATAAAACATATAATGACTTTAGAGAAAAATTTAATATTATTTTGAATAAAAGTAACGAAAAGAATAAAGTTACCCAACTTCAAAATAATCAATCTATAGAGATATTAGACCCCGTCAATAAAGGGAAAAAAAGACGTGAAGCTTTGATTGAAAATAGTAAAAAAAAGTTTAGCGACAAACGTTTGAAAGTAGGAGAAAAACAGCAGCGTGATCCACAAACTTGGACAGAAGTTAAAACTAAAAAGAGTAAAAGAATCCATCCGAATATATATGAGAGTAAAATACAAAATTCTGAAGGGCAAAATAGCGAAAATAATAGCGAGTATTGGTGGGAAATCGAAAGTAAACACGTGAGGAAAGTCAAAGAAGGGAACCACCAGCTATCAGGCGACTCTAAAGGATTGATTAGACCTGAAGTCAAAATATCTTTGGAAAAAGCTGAGGGTGCCAGCATAAAAAAAACTGAACTCTCGATGGATATTAAGGGAAATGAGCAACAGACAGTTCATATTAAAGGATCAAATGGTACTAAGCAACAAGAAGTTAAAGAGAGATCTTGGAAAGAGAACTCAAGCACAGAAAGAAACAATCAGCTAGATAATCTAGAGAAATACAGAGAAGCGAATCAACAATGGTTTGAGAAAGGAACTTTGGAAAAAAACACAAGTAAAGGAAGTAATACAAGTACTTCAGAAAATGTTGTTACCAATGATTTAAAGAGTTCTAAACTTAGAACTTTTGAAGGATCGATTATCCTTAAAGCCAAAGAAGGTGCAAGTCTACCTTTGAGAAAAGCTGAGGATACCAACCGAAATGAATTTGAACATTCGACGACTATTAATAGAATTAACCCGCAGACAGATCATCAAGAATCTTCTACCCTTAAAACCTTTGCAAGCTTGTTTAACATGAAAGACAAAGAAGGTACAAGACAATCTTTGAAAAAAGCTGAGGATACCAACCGAACTGAATCTAAACTTTCGACGACTATTAATGGAAAAGATCAGCAGACAGATCATCAAGCGGATCAAAGTGAGTCGGAAGAAATGACTTGGGAAACAGTTACAAGAAAAGGAAGTAAAAAAAGCAACAAAAGCAACAAAAGCACTTTAGAAAAAGTAGATACTAACAGACTAAGTTCATTTACTACAGATAAAAACAGTCCGCAACGGCAAAGGATAGCTCAGGAAAAGGCAACTAAAAATAATCGGTAGAAAAAAATGGAGTATCCGGGCGTAGAACATTGGCAAGATAAAAAAGTTTCTTTAAAACCATAACAAGATAAAAACGAGAGTGGGACAATAGTCAGAAAAAAATCTGATTATTTCCCCATTTTTTTGATTTTAAGGTACATAAAAAGCACAACCTTGTATGATTAAAGTGCTTAAACAAAAATCAAAGGAGTGTGCTTTATGTTTAAAAATTATACCATCAGCCAAACAACTTTACCACGAAATGTAGAACATTAACTGTTACCACCTTTATGTGGATGAAAGACGGTTATATGCGAAATGGACAGCGCAAACCAGGTTATAATTTCCAAATCGCCAACGATTGAGAAAGAACTATTGTCCCACTCTCGTTTTAACTTCTAAAAAAGATTCAGTGATTGAAATAAGTAAACATTCGTTGAAGCTTTTAGCTAGTTAACAAGAACAACTATTTATTTTTTTGTAAAAACTTGGACAAATTTTAGCTTTTTATTCCGTATAATGAAATGGAATCTCTATCAGAAGAGAAAATCTAAATTGTAAGGAGAAGTTATAAATGTCAGATATTTATTTTGTGAAACTGCTTCCTGATGTTTACGATGAGTTAAAAACTTCAAAGTACAAAGAAATAACATTAGAAAATTTAAATAGGACATATCTTGCATTGGAAAGAAATAGGAGAAATTGGTATATTCCTATTAAATCTTTTACAGAGAAAATTTTTACAGAGTTTGTATATCCATTGCCAGTAATGGAAGAGAAGTACAAGAACAATCGTCGCTGTACTCCAGGTTTTGTTTTTAATCATTCCTTGTATCTTGATTCTTCACTGGTAATAGTAACTAAGGATCCGGGAATGGAATTATATCGTCCGTTTATAGAAGAAAATAAAGAAAAGATCATAGAAAAATTTTATTATTTTGTAAGTATGGCACATCATATTAATGAACGTGGTAATAAGTTGGTTAACTCAATTGACTTATTTCCAGAAGGAGTTGAACATATACTAACTCTTAGGAATAATGAGGGAATAGACGATAAAAAAAGTATACAAAGCTTGAACAAACGGGGGGATAGGGAAGGGATTGAAACGTATCGAAAAAAACAACTTTCAACTTTTCTAGAAGAGGATAATTTTATTAAGTTTTTATCTGTTACAGCGCATCTTCCTTGGCAACAGGCAAAAATAACCCAAAACCTGATCGCCCAAAAACCAGATGTCCAATTGGCTCTCGAGGCTCAGGAATGGAAGAAACTAGAAAAAAAATTAAAACTGGGTCCAGAGGCACTTTATAGAGACCATACAGAAGTACGTTTCGACAAAGAAACAAAAAGTAAACTAACAGCCTCTTTTCTAGTACAGGTTTTCGATGTTAGTGAATTAGCGGAAAAGCAAGAAATACCCAGACCAGCATACTATGTAGGGAATCAAACAGTTGATTCATTTCTCTACCAAATTTTGTTCCAAAGTATTAACCAATTTAAAAGTATGCCAATCGAGATTCAATCAGGGATGAATGATAAACAAACATTGAGTAACTTTATGCGTTCAGCCATACATAAGACAAGAGGGACTAGTACCGATTATCCAGACCAATTAGAATATTTTAAATCAGAAGCGATTGGTTATATCTTAGCAAAACATATAGGTTTACATACGGAGAGTTATTCTTTTGAATATCTTTCTACTTTGAAAAAAAGTGAATTGTCTGACAGTAAAATCGATGCTATTTTAGTTAGCATTAGTAGGAAAGTAAGTCAAATATATGGACGGTTTAGAGACAATTTTAACGATATTTTGAAAAAAAGCATGGAAAATGATACAGTCTTCCAATTTCAAAACAATCAATCTATTGAGTTATTAGACCCTGTCAACAAAAGGAGAAAAGGACGTGAAGCTTCAAAGGAACGTAATCAAAAAAGGGTTGACAGCATACGTTTGGAAGAAGAGAAACAAAAACAGCATGACCCACAAGTATGGATAGAAGTACAAACGAACAGTAGCAAAAGAACCAATTGGAATAAAGATGAAAGTAAAATGCAAAGTCCTGAAGAGCCAAATAGAGAAAACAATAGCGATTATTGTAGGGAAATCGAAAGTAAGCAAGTGATGACTGTCAAAGAAGGGGATAACCGGCAATCAGGTGACTTTAAAGGAAAAGACAAAGATGATGCAAGCCTACCTTTAGAAAAAGCTGAGCCCTCAATGAATATCAATGGAAATGACCAACAGTCAGATAACCTAAAGAAATCAAGTGAAACGAACCCGCTGTGGTTTGAAATTGGGGTATGGGAACCAGTCATACATGAAAAAGAAAAAAGCAAACCTGCTACCAATGATCTAAATAGTTTTAACCCTAGCACCTTTAAAAGCTTGACTGCTCCTAAATTCAAAGAAGGAACCAGCCTATATTTAGAAAAAGCTGAGCCCTCGATGAATATCAATGGAAATGACCGACAGTCAGATAACCTAAAGAAATCAAGTGAAACGAACCCGCTGTGGTTTGAAATTGGGGTATGGGAACCAGTCACACATGAAAAAGAAAAAAGCAAATCTGCTACCAATGATCTAAATAGTTTTAACCCTAGCACCTTTAAAAGCTTGACTGCTCCTAAATCTAAAGAAGGAACCAGCCTATATTTAGAAAAAGCTGAGCCATCATTGAATATCAATGGAAATGTCCAACAGTCAGATAACCAAAAGAAATCAAGTGAAACGAACCCGCTGTGGTTTGAAATTGGGGTATGGGAACCAGTCACATATGAAAAAGAAAAAAGCAAACCTGCTACCAATGATCTAAATCAGTCTAAATATTCACCGACTACAGATAAAAATACTCATCAACAGCAAACAGTGGATCAAAAAAGGAATAAAGCAATGAACTTAGTCAAACAGCAAGAAAAAAAGCGTATGGGCGCTACTGAAAAATTAACAAGATAAAAACAGTCGCCATAATTGGCGACTGTTTTTGTAGGTCCTTTGTCAAATAATGTTGGTACGTTTCATCAATATTATTTGACAAAGTCTGAGTTATTCTTTTTCTTTATCATTTTCTTTTTTTGCTGGATGCGCTCGAGCAAAGGATGAAGCAGTTCCCCAATAGTTTTTATAGTTTTCATCCGTTCCACCGACACCAAACTTGAATGTTGATTTTTTTGGACCATTTTTTGCCCAAAGCGATTCAACTGTCTGACTTGGCGTTTCGATGGTTTTCTTATCAACAGTAACTTTACCAGGAAGTTGTCCTGTAAAGGATGCTACTTTTTTCTTGGAGACATCAGAAGATAATTCAAATTTATCCTTTGTCCCGAACATCGCTGGATTTGCTTGGTATACTTGATTAATGAGATTGGCTAAATAGCTAGAAGAACGTAATCGGGCTCTTGAGTCCATTCCAGTGTTGTCATCGTGACCTGCCCAACTACTGATCGTAATAGATGGCGTTGAAACAATCAGCCAAGAATCACGGTAGTCATTTGTTGAACCTGTTTTGCCGATCCAATCCGCTTGTCCCAGTTCATGATTTAAAGCAGTAATATCATCTTTAAAAGGTGTCGTGATTTTCGCAGTGATTACACTACGCATCATATCATTCATAATTGATGCTGTAGCTTCAGAATACACTCTTACAGGTTTTTCCTCATGTTTGTAGATGACGTTTCCCGAGTTATCAGTAATTGAATCAATCAAATAACCTTCTTGATAGACCCCGCCATTAGCCAAAGCTTGGAAGCCATTGGTTTGTTCCAAAGTCGTTACATCAACGGTTCCCAACGGCGCAGACTCAACACCCCAATTATCGTTGGTTGGATAATTCATTTTTGCCAAGTAATTTTCATAAGCATATTGTTTAGAACCACCATTTTCTAAAACATCCTGATATAAATGATAGGCAGGGATATTGTTAGACCATTCCAAAGACTCTCGAATCGTTTGGAAGGTATTAGAACCTTCATTCGTTGCATTGACGATTTTTTCTCCTGCGTTACTTCCTTCTTGCCAGGTAGTTGCGTAATCAGAAACGCGTGATTCTGATCCTACAAGCCCCATATCGATGGCTGGACCATACACGAGTACTGGTTTAATCGAAGACCCAGCTTGTCTTTGGGTGTCAAAAGCATGATTATTTTGGTTTTGTAGATAATTTCTACCACCAACAAAACCATAGATACGACCAGTTTTATTATCCATCAAGACATTTCCTGTCTCAACTTGTGTGGCTTTGCCATCGTCTAATAGATGACCATAACTTTTTGCTGCTTCTTGCATTGCCGCATAAACATTTTTATCGATCGTTGAATGGATCGTATAACCTTTGTTTTGGATCGTTTGTTGTGCTTTTTGATAGTAGGCATCATAGACTGAACTATCAGATAAATCTGCATCATCTTTTTCAGCTAATTGTTTAGTGATGATCTCTGTGGCTTCACCCATAACGGTATAATATAGAAACTCACGATCACTTTGTTCAGCAATCTGTTGTGGTAAGAAATCTTTCGTGAGATTATAAGCTTTCGCTTCTTCATATTGCTGTTTTGTGATTTTATTTTCACGATACATGCTGAATAGAACCACATCTTTTCGATTCAATCCTGCTGAAAGGTCTTCTTTTAAACTCCCAGTATTTGTATAAGGACTATAAGTGATCGGACTTTGTGGCAAACCTGCGATAAAGGCAGCTTGTGGTAAGTTGACATCTTTGGCATTAACACCAAAGATTCCTTTCGCTGCTTCTTGTACACCAGCGATATTTTGTCCTTTATTGTTTCGACCAAATGGAGAAACATTTAGATACATAGAAATAATTTCATTTTTGGAAAAGTGTTTCTCGACTTGTGCTGCTAATAAAATTTCATTTGCTTTTCGCTTGAATGTTGTTTCATCAGTTAAGATTTGTTGTTTGACTAACTGTTGAGTCAACGTGGAACCACCGGAAGAACCGATACCAGTTGCTTCAGAAAATAAAGCACGCAAAACAGCTTTTGGTACATAGCCGTTATGTCGCTCAAAATACTCATCTTCAGTACTAATGATTGCAGTTTTCAATAAAGGCGAAATTTGATCTGAAGGAACGGCTGTCCGCATTAAATCAGTTTGGATCTTTGATATTTCAGAATTGTCAGCATAAACAAGTTTAGATGTTTCTGTAATGTTGCCAAGCTCTGATTGCAGGGTTGCTTTGGATGGTATTTCGGTATCTTCAACAAGATAGGCAAAATAACCAGCTCCGATACCAACACCAAGGGCTGCCAGTAGCAGAAGAAGGACGACGATAAAAGTAGTCAGTGATTGGAAGACACCAAAAGCGATGTTTAATCCCAACCATTTTTGCTTTTTCCTTCGATGTTGCTTTTTCCGAGTATCTTTACGTGGCAAAAGGGTTCACCTCAACTAATAGTTTTATTTCGCTAATTATAGCAAATAATGGAACAAAAAAACAGATATGGTGATTTTTATAAGGATTATTTCAACTTTCTTTTTCTGAATGATAGAGTGAACGAGAAACTTAAAGCACTAGACCGGTTTTCGAGTCGTAAACTTTCCTTTCCCTATATGTTCAGTTAAAATAGAAAAAGATTAGCTTATTTAGAGTGATTATCAATGAATGGAATATGGCTTGATAAGGATTTCGATCATTGACTCACTTTTTATGGAGAGGAAGAATTTTATGTTATTAGGGTCACACGTAAGCATGAGTGGGAAAAAAATGCTATTAGGGGCAGCAGAAGAAGCTGCAAGTTACGGTGCTTCAACCTTTATGATTTATACTGGAGCACCGCAAAATACTAGACGTAAAGCAATTGAAGACATGAATATCGAAGCGGGGAAAGCGTATATGAAGGAACATGGATTATCTGATATAGTGGTTCATGCACCTTATATTATTAATTTGGGAAATACGACTAAACCGGAGATGTTTCCTTTTGCGGTTCAATTTTTAAGAGAAGAGATCGTCCGAGCGGAGGCTTTAGGAGCAACCCAGATCACTTTGCATCCAGGTGCCCATGTCGGTGCAGGTGCCGAAGCTGGTATCGCCAAAATCATTGAAGGATTGAATGAAGTTTTAACGAAAGAACAGACTGCACAAATTGCTTTAGAGACAATGGCTGGTAAAGGGACGGAAGTCGGTCGGACATTTGAAGAATTAGCGCAGATCATTGATGGCGTGACTTTGAATGAAAAATTGTCTGTGACATTTGATACTTGTCATACGAACGATGCAGGCTATGACGTGTGTCATGATTTTTCAGGTGTCATGACAGAATTTGATAAAGTAATCGGCTTGGATCGATTGAAAGTGTTACACATCAATGACTCGAAGAATCCTCAAGGGTCACATAAGGATCGTCATGCTAATATTGGTTTCGGGACGATCGGTTTTGATGCACTGAAAGAAATCGTACATGAACCGATGTTTTCAGATATTGCCAAAATCTTAGAAACCCCTTATGTAGGGAAAGAGAAAAAAACGGCCTATGCACCATATGGAAAAGAAATTGCTATGTTAAAAGAAAAACACTTTGATCCAGAAGCTTTCCCAGAATTATTAGCAGCAGTGAATGAATAAACAAATGAAACCTTAAAGTTTTGATTGTAGGATTTGTGCAAAACCTACTGATATTAGTAGAAAAAAACGTGATTTATCTCTTCACGAAGACATTTCAACAAATGGACATCAAAGCTGTTGAATGTAGTTATACGAATTAAAATAAGCCGAAGAATTTCCCTGAGTAACTATTTCGGGATTCTTTGGCTTATTTTTTAAAATCAGACACATCTGTCTCATCTTTTTTAGTCATATCAATAGAAGCAGGTACTTTTTATTAGTTATTTTCTTGAACGGTTAGTTGTTGCAAACGTTCTGCGTATCTTTTGTTCCCTTTATACAAGTCGACGATCGTCCAACACAATAAGGCTAAGACAGCAAAGATGATCAAGTAGGCCACATTGTCTGCCCACATCAATTCATTGGTAGTTGCTTGATCACCAAAGAAACTTTCGATTTGTCCAGGCAACCCTCGTAAATTCAAGAATGTCAGACTGATTACGGAGATCCAACCTAAAGATTTAACGAATAGATTATTTTTAAATTGTTTCCCCATCTCTACTTCACTATTTGTCATCATCAATAATGGAATCATTGAAAAAGGAAGCGCAAATGCAAGGAATACTTGAGATTCGTTCATCAAATGATTCAAAGCAGTATGTTCTTCGATCGTTCCTTTTGTGCTGGTAAAGAGGACACAGAGTAAAACAGGGATGACAGACAAGAGACGTGTGACCAAACGACGTAACCAAATCGGCATACGCATGTGGATAAAGCCTTCCATGATCACTTGTCCTGTCAGTGTTCCAGTAATCGTAGAATTTTGTCCAGAAGCTAAAAGGGCAACAGCAAATAATGTAGATAAAATGCCAGATTTTGCTACAGTGGTCAATACATCATTGCTCATAACAGAAGGATTAGACAATGCTTCGTAAAGCCCAAAAAATGATGGGTCTTGCACAGAACCATTTTTAAATACTGCAACGCCCATGATCAAAAGTAAAGCATTGACTAAAAAAGCCATAGTTAATTGAATATTAGAATCCCAAGTTGTAAAACGAACAGCTCGAGCGATATCGGTTGGGTCTTTCCGATCGATTTCTCTCGTTTGTGAGACTGCAGAATGGAGATACAAATTATGAGGCATGACAGTTGCGCCAATGATTCCTAAAGCACCTGTCAATGGTGTTTCGCCACCGATCATCGGTGAATCAGCAAACGTTTTGCTATTAGGAACAAAGCCAGCAAATAAATGTTTCCAGTCGGGATTTGACAAAGCCACTTGGTAGACAAAAACGAATAAAATGACAAAGATCAAACAAACGACGATCGCTTCAATTTTACGAAAGCCAATCTTAGTTAACATCAATAAAACAAAAACATCAAAAACAGTAATAAATACGGCAATTACTAATGGAATATCAAAAAGTAAATAAAGGGCAATGGCGGCCCCAATTACTTCTGCAATATCGGTTGCCATGATTGCCAATTCAGTTAACACCCACAAAATCACACCAAGTGTTTTACTTGTACGGGCTCGGATGGCTTGGGCTAAATCCATTTGACTAACGATGCCTAGTTTTGCTGCCATATATTGCAAAAGCATAGCGACTAAGCTGGATAAAAGAATGACTGACATCAGTAAATATTGAAAGTTTTGACCTCCTGTAATAGAAGTCGACCAGTTTCCTGGGTCCATATAACCTACCGCAACGAGTGCGCCAGGACCTGAATAAGCTAATAATGTTTTAAAAAAACTTTTCCCTTTAGGAACTTTGACTGTTCCGTTCACTTCAGCTAAAGATAAGCCGTTGGTGTGTTCAATCAATTTTTGTTTATGGAATTGATTACTCAAAAAAATCACCTCTCATTTTCTTCACGACACCATTCTACACCTGCATCAAAAAAATTGAAAGCAATTTATTCGGTTTGCCTAAAAAAAATATATGGTTAAGCTTCCATTTGGCGAAGTTATAGGAAAGCAGTAAAATAAACTTTTTAGCCAAAACTAAAGAAAACGCCTTTCTTTTTTGGGAAAACTTTAGTAAAATAAGTCATTGAGAGCAATTCGGAAATAGAAAGGAGAGATTTATATGGTAAAAACAGGAATAGTCGTACTTATCGCAGTTATTGCTTTATTAATCGGCGCAATCGGTGGATTCTTTTTTGCGCGTAAATATATGAAAGATTATTTAGAAAAAAATCCTCCCGTTAATGAGGACATGTTACGATCAATGATGATGTCAATGGGGCAAAAACCATCTGAAAAGAAAATTCGTCAGATGATGCAACAAATGAAAAACCAAGGGAAAAAATAGGGTTTTCATTGGACAAATCATAGCGGGCTGATTGATTTCAGCTCGCTTTTTTTGTTAGATGGATTTATGGAAGCGATTAAAAACAAGGTTGTGTAGTTAGTGAGAAAAATGAGTGACACTGACTAAATTTTTAAGAGAAAAAGAGGTTGATGGGAGTTAAAAAGGAGGAAAAATATGTCTATTTTTAGGAAGTTGGGTTGGTTTTTTAAACAAGAAAAGAAGCACTATGTGATCGGCGTTTTTTCTTTATTATGTGTTGCCTTGGTTCAGTTAGTTCCGCCTAAAGTAATCGGGATCATCATCGATGAGATTGCAGATAAGAATCTCTCCATGCGATTTATCGTCTTTTGGATCGCTGTATTAATCGGATCTGCTATTTTACAGTATCTCTTTCGTTTCATTTGGCGGGTGAATATTTGGGGAAGTGCAGCGAGGTTAGAGAAGGAATTACGTCAGCGTTTGTTTATCCATTTCACCCGTATGGATAGTATGTTTTATCAAAAATATCGTACAGGTGATTTAATGGCACATGCGACCAATGATTTAAATGCGATTCAAAATGTGGCAGGAGCAGGCATCTTGACATTTGCTGATTCGGTCATTACTGGGGGAACCACAATCATTGCCATGATCCTTTTCATTGACTGGCGCTTGACTTTACTTGCTTTGATCCCTTTGCCGCTATTAGCTGTTACTTCAAGGATATTAGGATCAAAACTACATGATGCTTTTCGAGAATCACAAGAAGCTTTTTCCAGTATCAACGACAAAACGCAAGAAAGTATTACTGGGATTAAAGTAATCAAAACCTTTGGGCAAGAGCAGGAAGATCTGGCAGATTTTCAAGAAAAAATCGAACAGGCAATCACCAAGAATAAACGTGTCAACTTTTTAGATGCTTTGTTTGATCCGTTTATCACGCTAATCATTGGGTTATCTTATGTTTTAACGATCATCTTGGGTGGTAAATATGTGCTAGATGGCACGATCACGATTGGACAAATGGTTTCCTTCATCAGTTACATTGGAATGTTGGTTTGGCCGATGTTTGCTATTGGTCGGTTGTTCAATGTTCTGGAAAGAGGAAATGCTTCTTATGACCGAGTGAATGAACTCTTACATGAGAAGACCCATATCGTCGAACAACTTGGTGCAGTGAAGACACCCGCAAAAGGAGAATTAAATGTAGAGATCGCGCAATTCCATTATCCCAAAGAAGAATTACCCGCCTTGGAACAAATCAAGTTTGCAATTAAAGAAGGGGATACATTAGGAATTGTTGGTAAAACTGGTGCTGGAAAAACCACGATCATGAAGTTGCTGATGCGTGAATATGATGACTATCAAGGACAAATCAAATTTGGTGGTCGTTCGATCAAAGAATATTCCTTAGATGCTCTTTTACATTCTATTGGCTATGTACCACAAGATCATTTTTTGTTTTCAATGACGATTCGTGAGAATATCCGTTTTTCTGATCCTAAGTTATCTAACGAAGAAGTGGAAGCTGCTGCTTCGTTAGCATCAATCAACCAAGAGATCAAAGAATTACCGAAGGGGTATGAAACATTAGTTGGTGAGCGGGGTGTTTCCTTATCTGGTGGACAAAAACAGCGGATCTCGATTGCCAGAGCATTGATCCAAAATCCAGAGTTATTGATCCTTGACGATGCGTTGTCGGCAGTGGATGCTAAAACAGAAGAAAGAATTTTGCGGAATTTAAAAGAAATTCGTCAAAGTAAAACCACGATCATTGCCGCTCATCGACTAAGCAGTGTGATGCATGCTGATGAAATCATCGTCATTGACAAAGGACAGATCGTTGAACGTGGCCGTCACGCCGAGCTATTGGCTTTAGGTGGTTGGTACAAACAAATGTGGGAAAAACAACAGTTAGAAGCCAAAATTGAAAGGGGAGAAAATGATGGAAGATAACTATCAATCCGAATGGTCAAAATCCATTCCATTGCGAGAGCAAAAGCAAATCATTAAACGCTTGTTGCATTTTGCTAAACCCTTTAAAGCGACTTTCATCATTGCCATCCTGTTTGCTTTGGGATTGTCAGTAATCAATGTCCTATTACCTCGAATCATTCAAATCTTTATGGATGAATATTTAGCCAAACAATCTGCTACGACACAAGTGATTTTATTTTTTGCAGGCTTGTATTTATTTGGGGTCATCGTCAAAAGTATCATCTGGTTTTTCCAATGGTATTTGTATTCCAATGCTTCGCTTAAAACCTATCAATATATCCGTATAAAATTATTTGAAAAATTGCATACATTGGGAATGAGATATTTTGACCAGACACCAGCCGGCTCGACTGTCTCAAGAGTCACGAATGACACCGAAACGCTTTTTGAATTTTGGTATGTTTTTCTGATGGTATTGACAGGCATTTTCGCAGTAGTTTCCTCCTTTATTGCAATGTTTCAAATCAACGGACGCATTGCTTTATGGCTGTTGCTTTTTTTACCTGTTCTAGGAGTCGTGATCTGGTATTATCAAAAATTTAGTTCTCGGATTTATCGTAATATGCGAGAAAAGTTAAGTCAGTTGAATACTAAATTAAATGAATCCATTTCAGGGATGCGGATCATTCAGCAATTCCGGCAGGAAAAACGGTTAGCAAACGAATTTGAAGCGGTCAATACGGATTATCTCAATACACGATACGCTATGATCAAAACCAATTCGCTGTTATTGAGCCCGATTATCAGCTTTTTATATGCATTAGCCATTGCTTGGGCACTGACACTTTTTGGTTTAGATGCCTTAAAATCACCAGTGGAAGTTGGGCTGATCTATGCTTTCACCACATATGTCCAAGGGTTCTTCAATCCGATGTCTCAAATGATGGATTTCTTAAGTATATTCACTGACGGGATCGTCGCTGGTAGCAGAATCTTAAAAATCATGGACACAGAAGAATACGCACCACAGCAACATGAAGGAGCAAACAAAACCATCACTGAGGGGAAAATCGAATTTCGTAATGTCAGCTTTTCCTATGATGGAAAAAATAAAGTACTGAACAACATTTCTTTTGTTGCCAATCCTGGTGAAACTGTCGCATTAGTCGGTCATACTGGCAGTGGGAAAAGTTCGATCATCAATGTATTGATGCGTTTTTATGAATTTTATGAAGGGCAGATTTTAATTGACGGGTGTGATATTCGGGAATATCCGATTGCTGAACTTCGTAAAAAAATGGGGTTAGTTCTCCAAGATGCTTTTCTATTCTATGGGGATATTGCAGGAAATATACGTATGATGGATCCAGCGATCACAGATGAACAGATACGTGCAGCGGCAGAATTTGTCCAAGCCGATCGCTTTATTAATGAATTACCAAATGGGTATCATTCAAAAGTGATTGAGCGAGGCGCAAGTTATTCTAGTGGACAACGACAATTGATCACATTCGCACGAACCATTGTTACTGATCCTAAAATCTTGGTTTTAGATGAAGCAACTGCCAATATTGATACCGAGACAGAAGGGTTGATCCAAGAAGGATTAGCAAAGATGCGTCAAGGAAGAACCACTATTGCGATTGCGCACCGCTTGTCAACGATCAAAGATGCGGAACTCATTCTTGTCTTGGATAAAGGAAAAATCGTTGAACAAGGAACCCACCAGGAGTTGCTAGTAAAAGAAGGACTGTATGCTGATATGTATAAACTTCAAAGTGAATAGTTGTTCCAAATAGAAGTAATCAGACAGAGAAAAAGAGGAAATCATCTTCTTTTTCTCTGTTTTTTTAATAAAGACAATTTTATTGAGTATCAGAAGTAGAGTACCTTGAACAATAGCGTTTGAAATAAACAAACAGATATAAAATAACTATTTAGTGATCATTTCTTAGCGGAGACATTTTATCGTCTGTCAGAACTTAATGAAAAACAAAAAGCAGTTTTGGTAGGCTTAATGGCTGACAAAATTGGTTCTCCAACTGTATCTGTAGAAGAACTTAAAAAAACAGTGATTGCCAAAATGAAACACCTCTCACTAACTGAATCAAAACAGTTAGCAAGATTTGATCAGAAAAGAGCAAGTGGGCTAGAAGGCGCTGATAAGCAATTACCAGTTAACTCCAATAAAACTGCTAAAAGCCACGAAACACAACATGAAATTTAAGCAAATAAAACCTAAAAAATATCCATGTTGTCATGGTAAATTTTTTAGGTTTTTCTTTTTGGACACGACTAACTTAACAAGCTAGATGGTGAAAAGAGAAAATGCATAAGAAGCTGAAAAGTGTGAGATAATTTATTCCTTAATTGTAGGAGGCTCTTCCATAATAGAGGAGCTGATTGGGCGATCGTCTACTTTTTGTCCGATTTTGATTAAATGGTTGAGGTTTTTTTGATATTCCTCTGCAAAGATACAGCTGTATAGTACGTCTAGTAAGTAACAAATTGAAGTATTGATCGTAAAATTACTGATTTTGGAATACAATCGTTCTCTGGTAGTGATACGAAGGATTGCTGAGCTGAAAGTAGAAAGAGTGGAATCACCAATACTCGTCAATGTTAAAATCGGCACATTGATTTCTTGCAAAATCTTGGCTGTTCGTAACATCATTTTATTTTCGCCGGTATAAGAAATTAAGATGGCACAAGTATCAGGCGTACAGTTGTAGGCTTCATAGTAGGATTCGCCTGAAGTCGTCACGATCGTTACGTCTCGTTTGATTCGCTTCATTTTCAACATAAAAGCCTGCGAGATCAAAGTATTCGAATTACTAGAAAAAAGGACGATTTTTTTTGCTTTCAATAAAAGCTGTTTTGCTCGTTGTAAGTCATCGTGGTGAAGCAATGAGAGTGTGTCTTCAATCGTCATTCGTTCCAGTGCAGCGACTTTGTTCGCAATAGACATGATTCCATCGTTTTCTAGAAAGGGGAGGTTGGCATCAACTTCTTGAAAATTTCCTTCCAAATACTCGTTTTCCGCCAAAAAAGCTTCCTTAAAGTGGACCCAACCGTTGAACCCAGCCTTTTTGGCAATCCGAATCAACGTAGAAGGATGGACATAACATGCCTTCGCAATTTGTTGAATTGTTGCTTCTTTGAGTTGATGTTCATGGCTTTGAATAAAATGGATCACTTCTGTTTCTGCGGGAGAAAAAGCAATTTTTTTTAGTTTTTCTTTTAATAGCATGACGATCCTCTTTTACATGTTTTTAATTTTTTGTGTAAAAATATTGTAAGCGCTATTTGTTGATTCGTCAATCGTTCGTTGTTCTTATACAAGATTTTTACAAAATAATCGGCTATATAATGAATTTTTGTAAATGGAAATGCAAAAGAATAAAGTTAACTTGTTGTTTTCGTTTACAAAAAACATAATATAGTTGTAAAAACAAAAAAGGAGGAAGCTCATGGAACGAAAAGTGAAGATTGCAACAATTGGTGGCGGAAGTAGCTATACCCCTGAATTGATGGAAGGGTTTATTAAACGATATGAAGAATTACCGATTAAAGAAATCTGGTTAGTGGATGTAGCAGAGGGTCAAGAAAAATTAAGAATCGTCAGTGAAATGTCTCAACGAATGTGGGATGCTTCGCCTTATGATGTTAAGATCTATGCGACGTTGGATCGAGAAGAAGCACTGCGAGATGCTGATTTTGTAACAACTCAGTTTCGGGTAGGTCAATTAGATGCCAGAGTGAAAGATGAACGAATCCCTGCATATTATGGCATGCTTGGACAAGAAACCAATGGAGCTGGCGGGATGTTCAAAGCGTTTCGTACCATTCCGGTCATTCTTTCAATCGTAGAAGATATGAAAAGACTATGTCCCGATGCTTGGCTGATCAATTTTGCCAATCCTAGTGGAATGGTTACAGAAGCTGTCGTTCGCTACGGAAAATGGGAAAAGGTAATTGGGCTTTGTAATGTACCAGTTATGGCAATGATGACAGAGCCAGAAATGCTGGGAGAAACCAAAGAAAACTTGATTTATAAATTTGCTGGACTCAATCACTTTCATTGGCATAAAGTAGCAGATTCACATGGAAACGATCGAACGAATGAGCTAATCGACCGACTTTATGCTGAAAATAATGGCTTACCAAAAAATATATTCGATGTGCCGTTTTTCCAGGAACAATTACAACAAATGCAAATGATTCCTTGTGGCTACCATCGCTATTATTATCGTGAAGAAGAAATGTTGAACCATGCTTTAGAAGAATATCAAACAATTGGTACAAGAGCAGAACAAGTTAAAAAAACGGAAGCAGAATTATTTGAGTTGTATCAGGACCCAGAACTAGACCATAAACCAGAACAGTTACAACAACGTGGGGGTGCTTATTATTCAGATGCTGCCTGTGAAACGATCGCTTCGATCTATGCCAATAAAGAAACCCAAATCGTTGTTTCAACAAAAAATGACGGCGCTGTTCCTGATCTGCCTGCTGATTGTGTCGTGGAGGTCACAGCGTATGTCGGGGCACAAGGGGCACGCAACGTTGCTTTCGGTTCTTTTCCACCAGCTGAACGTGGCTGGCTTCAAGTCATGAAAAATATGGAATTATTGACGATCGAAGCGGCAGTGACGGGTAATTATGGCACAGCGCTTCAAGCATTTACGATCAATCCTTTAGTACGGTCGGGTGAAACAGCGAAACGGATCATGGATGAATTGTTTGTTGCTCACGAAGCGTATTTGCCACAATTTAAGGAAACGATCCACCGCTTAAAAGAAGAGGGGATCGAAGTACAAGATGAAATAGCAAACAACCTGACAAAAACTTATCAAAAACAATAATGGAGGAAGTAGGATGGCATTTAGGAAAGACTTTTTATGGGGTGGCGCAACGGCTGCCAATCAATGTGAAGGAGGCTACGCTGAAGGTGGACGTGGTTTAGCTAATGTTGATGTTGTTCCGATTGGTAAAGATCGTTTTTCAGTGATCACTGGGAAACAAAAAATGTTTGACTTTGATGAGGAACATTTTTATCCAGCAAAAACAGCCATTGATATGTACCATCGTTACAAAGAGGATATTGCACTTTTTGCGGAAATGGGATTTAAAACCTATCGCTTATCCATTGGGTGGAGTCGTATTTTTCCAAAAGGTGATGAAAAGGAACCAAATGAAGAAGGGTTGAAGTTCTATGAAGATGTCTTTAAAGAATGTCAAAAATATGGAATCGAACCGTTAGTGACGATCACTCATTTTGATTGTCCGATGCATTTGGTCAAAGAATATGGTGCTTGGCGTTCTCGAAAGTTGATAGAGTTTTATGAAAGACTTTGCCATGTCATTTTTAATCGTTACAAAGGACTAGTGAAATACTGGTTGACCTTCAACGAAATCAATATGATTTTACATGCTCCATTTATGGGCGCTGGATTGTATTTTGAAGAAGGGGACGATGTGGAACAAATCAAATACCAGGCAGCCCATCATGAACTAGTTGCTAGTGCAATCGCTACAAAGATCGCTCATGAAGTGGATCCAGAAAATAAAGTTGGCTGTATGTTAGCAGCTGGCGCAAATTATCCTTACACTTGTAAACCTGAAGATGTCTGGGCGTCAAGAAAGGCGGACCGGGAAAACTATTTCTTTATTGATGTCCAGTCAAGGGGAAGTTATCCCGCCTATGCCTTAAAAGAAATGGCACGTAATGGAATCAAAATCGAGATGGAACCAACTGACTTAGAAATATTAAAAGAACATACCGTTGATTTTATTTCATTCTCCTATTACTCTTCCCGGGTAGCTACTACTGATCCAAAAGTATTAGAGCAAACGGCCGGTAATATTTTTGAATCGGCTAAAAATCCTTATCTTTCAGCCAGTGAATGGGGCTGGCAAATTGATCCATTGGGGTTACGTATCACGATGAATGATCTTTATGATCGTTACCAAAAACCATTGTTCATCGTCGAAAATGGGTTAGGTGCCATTGATACACCAGATGAAAATGGCTATGTAGAAGACGACTATCGGATCGATTATTTAGCACAACATATCCAAGCAATGAAAGATGCGGTTGAGCTCGATGGTGTGGATCTCCTAGGCTACACGACTTGGGGCTGTATCGATCTTGTCTCTGCTGGGACTGGCGAAATGAAGAAACGCTATGGGTTCATCTACGTTGACCGTGACAACGAAGGAAATGGGACATTGAAACGCTCGAAGAAAAAATCGTTCAACTGGTATAAAAAAGTCATTGCAACAAATGGAGAAGATTTAAGTAACGAATAGCGAATCAAATAAAAGTCTATTGTTTTTAAACTGATTTTTCGAGTATAATAAATCTATTCGAGAAAAGAGTAAGCAGAACAATAGACTTTTTTTTCTATAGGCTGTAAAGTAAGCTTACTTGATTTTTATAATGGAGGAATGTACATATGTATGATGTTATCGTGATTGGCGCTGGACCTGCTGGAATGACTGCTGCGTTATATGCGTCACGTTCAAATCTTTCAGTTGCTATGATTGAACAAGGCGCACCTGGCGGACAAATGAATAACACCGCTGAAGTTGAAAATTATCCTGGATTTGATTCCATCATGGGACCTGATCTTGCTTATAAAATGTATGAAGGTGTCACTAAATTTGGAACAGAAAATGTCTATGGAATTGTGCAAGACATCAAAGACCATGGAAATTACAAAGAAGTGATTTGTGAAGATCAATCTTATGAAGCCAAAACAGTGATTATCGCAACGGGTTGTATCCATCGTAAGTTAGGTGTTCCTGGAGAAGAAGAATACGCTGGACGAGGTGTTTCCTATTGTGCCGTATGTGATGGTGCTTTTTTCCGAAACAAACGCTTAGTCGTGATCGGCGGTGGCGATTCTGCGGTAGAAGAAGCCATCTACCTAACGCAATTTGCTTCTGAAGTCGTGATCGTTCATCGAAGAGACGAATTACGTGCGCAAAAAATCATCCAAGATCGCGCATTCGCTAACGAAAAGATTTCATTTGTCTGGGACACTGTCACAGATGAAATCGTTGGTAATGACATGGTGGTCACTGGGGTTAAAGCGCATAATGTGAAAACGAATGAAACCGTTGATTTAGCAGCAGATGGCGTGTTTATTTATGTGGGCTTAGATCCATTGACTGAACCATTTAAAAAAGCTGGTTTAACTAATGCAGCTGGTTGGATTCCAACAGATCAAGACATGCGTACGACTATGCCTGGTGTGTTCGCTATTGGGGATGTTCGTGAAAAAGATTTACGACAAATCACGACAGCAGTCGGCGATGGCGGCATTGCTGGTCAACAAGTTTATAAATATTTAGAATCATTAGAAGAAACAACACAAGCGTAAAGTGATCAAAAGAGATGAAGAGCTTCTTGAATACTATTCATTTTTATACTACTAAAGAGAGAGTGGGACAATAGTTCTTTCTCAAAAAGAAAATAAGTTCGATTTTGATGTTTATTGTCAAAATCGAACTTATTTTTTCTGTTATGCGCACTTTCCTCTCCATAAGGCATATACGTAGAGGATGCAAAATTGGCTTGAATAGTGCAAAAACTAAATCCAAATTTAAAGATCCATTTTTGTTTAGATGGGCTAAATATGAGTGAGGTTTTATCTAAAGACAATTGCAACGGAAAAAAGATAACATCAACTGAGCTTCGCTACGTTTATCGCAATTGGAAGGAATTGAGCGATAAAGTTATTTTTATGAAAGGAGGACAGATGGTAAAAGCACCTTGGGAACAGGAACCAGAAGTTTGGCAAGCATATCAGCCGAAGAGTTGGAATAATCTTGGAACTTTGCAAAAGAAAGAAGAGCAAACAAATAAAAAAAGAAAATTATTTGATATTCTAAAAAATAAAAAAACTCAACCAGATAATCGTAACGGTTCAGTGCAATTTCAAAAACAAGAAAAATCTTGTTTAATATTGTAAGAACAGTAGGAATAATCTTGATCTTGGTGAAAGAAAAGAAGATCCTATCTGCGCTTATTTTTTCTTCTGACTTTTCTATCTAAAAAGAGAATGCTATACTGAAAGAGGTAGATATTTTAGAAAGAGGTGTTCGCTTCATGTCTTGGGAACAAGTATACCAACAATGGGCCAATGAAGAAAATTTAGAAGAAAATTTAAAAAAACAATTAACTGATCTTAGTCAGGACCCTGAAAAGCTGGAAGATGCTTTTTATGCTCCTTTAGAATTTGGAACAGCAGGAATGCGGGGGATTTTAGGTCCTGGGATCAATCGAATGAATATTTATACGGTCAGACAAGCAACAGAAGGGCTGGCACGTTTTATGGATACACAAGGAGAAGAAACAAAACGTCGCGGCGTAGCGATTGCTTATGATTCACGCCATCAATCGCCTGAATTTGCGATGGAAGCAGCGAAGACTTTGGCACAACACGATATTCCTTCTTTTGTCTTTGAGAGTCTACGTCCAACACCTGAGCTTTCTTTCGCTGTTCGTCATTTGAATACGTTTGCGGGAATCATGGTGACAGCTTCTCATAACCCAGCAGCTTACAATGGCTATAAAGTTTATGGAGAAGATGGTGGACAAATGCCACCCGCTGATGCGGATGCATTGACAAAATATGTACGTGAAGTAAGTAATCCTTTAAAAGTCGCTGTTTTAGCTGATGACGAAGTAGAAACTAGTGGATTGATTACGATCATTGGTGACGAAGTCGATAAAGCATATTTGGAAGAAATCAAAGCAGTCACGATTGATCAAGAATTAGTCCAAACAATGGGGAAAGACTTAAAATTGGTGTTTACACCCCTGCATGGTACAGGAAAAATGCTAGGAGAAAGAGCATTACAACAAGCTGGTTTCGAACAATTTATGCTTGTACCTGAACAAGCTGTAGCTGATCCTGACTTTACAACGGTTCAATCACCAAACCCTGAAGAACATTCAGCATTTGAGTATGCTATTCGTTTAGGTGAAAAAGAAGGCGCTGATTTATTGATTGCAACTGATCCTGATGCGGATCGCTTAGGAGCAGCAGTTCGCCAACCTGATGGCTCTTATAAAGTTTTGACCGGTAATCAAATCGGTGCGTTAATGATTCAATATATTTTAGAAGCACATCAATCACGAGGGACTTTACCTGAAAATGCAGCCGTACTTAAGTCAATCGTATCAAGTGAACTTCCTGCAGCCATCGCTGAAAGCTATGGCGCTACGATGATCAATGTCTTAACGGGCTTTAAATTTATTGCAGAAAAAATCCATCAATTTGAAAAAGATCATTCTCATACATTTATGTTTGGTTTTGAAGAAAGCTATGGTTACTTGGTCAAACCATTTGTACGTGATAAAGATGCAATCCAAGCACTCTTATTGTTAGCCGAAGTGGCTGCTTTTTATAAAAAACAAGGGAAGACACTTTATGACGGCTTACAAATGATTTTTGAAAAATATGGTTATTTTGCTGAAAAAACAATCTCAGTCACGATGAGTGGTCAAGAAGGTTCAGCTAAAATCGCTGCTTTGATGAAGAAATTCCGTGACCATGCCCCATCAGAATTTGCTGGAGCAAAAGTTCTTCAAACAGAAGATTTCAAAGAATTAACGAAAACAGATTCAGCTGGACGAGTGGAAAAATTAACGACACCTCCATCTGACGTATTAAAATATGTATTAGAAGAACATGGTTGGGTAGCGATCCGTCCTTCAGGAACAGAGCCAAAAATCAAATTCTATATCGGTGTAAAAGGCAATTCCGCACAAGAGGCACAAGAAAAGATCGATACCTATGAAGCAATCATCAAATCAATGACAGAAGAATAAAATAATTGAGACTGATGGAAAAAGTGGTAAACTTTAGAAGTCAGTCTTTTTTTATGGAGGTGAATCGGTTGACAGACACACCAAAAAGCGAAATAGAAAAAGTGAGTCAATTATTTAAAGTCTTAAGTGATCCTACCCGATTGAAAATATTGATGTATTTAAAAGATGGAGAACAAAATGTGACGGCCATCAGCCAAGCGGTGGAAATGGAACAATCCGCTGTTTCCCACCAACTACGTTTATTAAGGGAAAACCATGTGGTAAAATCGCATCGTGAAGGCAAAGCAATCTTATATAGTTTAGATGATTTTCACGTGTTGGATATCTTGGAACAAACCTTGAAACATGTGGAACATCAGTAAAATAAGAATGAGGCATTTCTAAGGGAATGTAAATAGATTATACTGAAAAAAAAGCCAGCAGACACGTGTCTGCTGGCTTTTTTTTCAACTAGTTATGCGTTTGGTTCTGGTTGTTTGTTATAGCTGCTTACTGGATACAATTATTTGTTCTTTATTTTTCTCCTGAAGTATCCGTGCCATAATAACTGTGGTCCTCTAAATCTAAGGCATTTAGGATCAACGAAGCCGTTTCTTCAATTGAGAGAGAAGCAACATTGATCACAACGCAACCTAATTTTTCATACAAATCATTAGCAAAATCTAATTCTGCTCGTATTTTTTCGATATCAGAATAAGCCGTATCAGGATTTAATCCATAGGAACGCATCCGTTCTTTTCGAATATTATTTAAAATATCGGGATTATTGGTTAAACCAACAATTTTTTTAGGATCGATCTCCCAAAGTTGTTTTGGGATATGGGCTTGAGGAATGAGTGGGAGATTCGCCACTTTTAAGTTTTTATTCGCTAAAAAAAGACTTAACGGTGTCTTTGACGTTCTGGAAACTCCTAGCAACACCACGTCTGCTTCTAAGAAACCTCTTGGATCTTTCCCATCATCGTATTTTACAGCAAATTCCATTGCCTTGATTCGTTTAAAATAATTTTCATTCAATAAATGTAGGGCTCCAGGTTGACGAGTGGGTTGAATTCCTGTTAATCGTTGGATTTCTTCGATCGGTGGGGTCATCACGTCAAAACTAAATAAGTTGTTTTCTTCGCAAAAACTTCGGGTATAATCAATCAGCTCTTGGTTGATCAAGGTATGAAGAACTAACGCTTTTTCTGCTAACGCATCTTGTAAGGCTTGTTCGAGGGTGTCTTGGTCAGTGACAAACGTTCGACGAAATAAATTAAATTCAACTGTAGGATATTGTGCCATGGTTGCCTGTGCGAGTTTTGTTGCTGTTTCACCAGCTGAATCAGAAATGACAAAAAAAGTAACGATCTCAGTAGAATCAAAAGCCATAAATAAAAAACCTCACTTGCATTTTTTTTATCTTTAGTATACCATACTGTGGAATATGTACTTCGTAATCATTTTGATTTGGAGGGGAAGACTTGAAAAACCAAACATTAATCGAACAATCGTTAGAAATTTTGAAAAATAACGGATTTAAATACACGAAAAAGCGAGAAGCATTATTGACTTATTTGGTCAAAAGAAATCGTTATGTGTCAGCAAAAGAAGTATTTGATTTTATGAATGAGGAATTTAAAGGAGTGAGTTATGATACGATTTATCGTAATCTCCATGATTTCTCTGAGTTAGACTTATTAGAAGAAACCGATTTGAATGGCGAAATGAAGTTTCGCTTTCATTGTTGCCAGGGAGAGATCGGTCACCATCATCATTTTATTTGTACCGTTTGTGGGATGACAAAAGAAATCCATATGTGTCCAATGGACTATTTTGAAAATCAATTATCAGGTTGTACGATCGAAGGGCATCGGTTTGAAATTTTCGGTCGATGTGAAAACTGTCAGTAGTTGTTTTATAATAAAATAACATATCATTATTTTAAAAAATCCAAAGATTCCCTTGACGGTCAAATCAGCATTAGATATAATGTTTTATAGAACAGTCTTGTTTTTTGGATTATAATTTCAATAACAATTACGGTTACTTTTTAAGCTCGGAGGGAGGGAATTAACATGTCAAAAACAGTCATTCGTAAAAACGAATCAATTGACGATGCTCTTCGTCGCTTCAAACGTTCCGTGTCAAAAGCGGGTACTTTACAAGAATCTCGTAAACGTGAATTCTACGAAAAACCAAGCGTAAAACGTAAGAAAAAATCTGAAGCAGCTAGAAAAGCAGCGAAAAAACGCAAAAAAACGCAAAAAAACTAGTTCCTTTATGAATTGGAGTTGGTAGTGTGTCACTACTAAGTAGATTGAACGATGACATGAAAACAGCGATGAAAGCAAAAGATAAAGAATCTTTACAAGTCATACGTATGATTAAGTCATCCATTCAAAACGAGCAAATCAAAGAAGGTCACGACTTGACTGAAGATGAAGAATTAACAGTGTTGTCTCGTGAAATGAAACAACGGCGTGATTCTTTACATGAGTTCGAAGAAGCTGGACGTGACGATTTAGCTGAAAAAGTGAAAAGTGAAATAGTAATTGTTGAAAAATACATGCCAGAACAACTTTCTGAGGATGATATTCGTCAACTTGTTCAAGAAGCGATTACACAAACTGGAGCTTCTTCTGTCAAAGAATTTGGCAAAGTCATGGGTGCGATCATGCCGAAAGTCAAAGGAAAAGCAGATGGGAACCAAGTGAATGCGATTGTGAAAGAGCTATTACAATCTTAAACTTATCATTTAAAGAGTTTGGGACAACCGCCCTCTCTTAAAAAAGAAAATAAGCCTGATTTTGATCCACAACGTCAAAATCAGACTTATTTTTTTTAGATTTTTTTTCATACATGTCCCAATTTCCTCAAGGTGAGCGCCAAGGCAACATCAATCGGTACGCCTTGTTCCCCATGCAATCATACATATCCTTCTTTTATCTCTCTTCCTCACTCGATAGATCTAGGCTTGGTTAGATTGGTTCTTTGCCTTATCTATTAAGTAAAAGCTGTTTATTGATAGGCAGGAATCTCTCAATCATGGAATAACATAAAGTAAATCATGGAAGTTCAGCAAAGTAATTTTAGGTTAAAATGAATGAAACGAATAAGGAGTGAGACAACCTTTTTTATTTGCTATATAGTTTTTTATGAATATGGTAAAATAGGAAGGAATGAATTGAAGTAAAGGAGATGTCTATTTTTGACAGAAGCATCCAGTTCTTTAGAAATTAGATTAACAGCTGCTGACGATATCAGTATGTTGTTAGGCTCGCATGACAAACATGTAAAATTAATTGAAGAAATGACTGAAACAACGATTCATACGAGAGGCGAAATGATCCAGATTATTGGAGAAGAGCCGGGGCTTTCGTTAGCACAATCGGTGATACGTACCTTACAAGAATTGATCAAGCGGGGGATACATGTCAGTACACCTGATGTTGTTACTGCCTTAAAAATGGGGCAAAAAGGGACATTGGATTACTTCATTGAAATGTATGAAGAAGAAATCGTCAAAGACCGCAATGGTAAACCGATTCGAGTGAAAAATAGTGGACAAAAACAATATGTCGAGGCCGTTGCTAAACATGACATCGTATTTGGTGTCGGTCCTGCTGGAACAGGTAAAACATTTCTAGCTGTCGTTTTAGCAATTGCTGCGTTGAAAAAAGGCGAAGTCCAAAAAATCATTTTGACTCGTCCAGCGGTGGAAGCAGGAGAAAATCTTGGTTTCTTACCGGGTGATCTGAAAGAAAAGGTTGATCCTTATTTACGTCCAGTGTATGATGCACTGTATCAAATATTTGGTTTAGATCATACCAATCGTTTGATGGAGCGTGGGATCATCGAAATTGCGCCATTAGCTTATATGCGTGGGCGAACACTTGACGATGCTTTTGTAATACTAGATGAAGCTCAAAATACAACAGTGGCACAGATGAAAATGTTCTTGACTCGTTTGGGGTATCAATCAAAAATGATCGTAAACGGCGATACAAGTCAGATTGACTTACCTAAAGGGACGATGAGTGGTTTGATCCATGCAGAACGTACATTGAAACAAATCAAAAAAATTGCTTTTGTCAATTTTGAAGCAAGTGACGTCGTTCGTCATCCTGTTGTAGCCGAAATCATCAAAGCTTATGAAAAGGCAGATCTTCATCAAGAGTAAGGCTTAGGGGGATAAGCGAATGTTGAATAAAATACTCCAACAACTGCAAGCAAAATTAGGAAAGGCGGCAATGCCTTTCTTATTGCTTTTGTTTTTTGTGATCGTTTGTGGCGTCACGTTTAGTAGCGTCAAGCAAAAAGCCAATGATTTCAAAGAAGGACAAGTGGCAGAAGAAAGTATCCGTGCGAATAAAACGATCGAAAATACAGAAGAAACGGAACAAAAAAGAAAACTAGCAGCGGAAGCTGTTACGCCAGAATATACGTATCAACAAGATTTGGCGAGTGAACAAAGTAGTCGCATCAAGCAGCTTTTTGAATTGATCAATAAAACAAATGATTCGATCAATAAAGCGTATAAAGAAAAAGTGGATAAAGCAAAAGAAAATGAGAATGTTCCCAAACCAACTATAGATGAGCGAATTGCAGCTCTAAAGAAGAGTTTTGAAAATGCTAATGCTGAAAACGTGGCATTTTATCAAAAATTACCGACTAACTTTTACACAAAAATCTTTGGCATGTCAGATAGTCAAATTGCGACAGTCCGAGATGAAAGTCTGCGATTGATCAATGAACAAATGAAAAAACAAGTTCGAGAAAGTGATTTAGAAACCTTCAAGCAACAGGCGGAAGAACAGATCCAATATTTGAACGTGACACCTGACCAACAACAAACGATCCATTATCTTGTCGATCAAGGAATCGTCGTAAATGATGTCTTAAATGAAAAGAAAACAGAGGAATTGAAACAATCAGCAAGAAGTGCGGTTCAACCGGTCATGATCTATCAAGGCGAAATCATTGTTCGTGAAGGAAATCAAATCGATGCAGATGCAATGAAAAAGCTTGAATTATTAGGATTGACCAGTCAAACAACGTCAATTTTTCCTTTAGTAGCAATGATCTTAGCAGTCTTATTGCAAATTGCTGTTTTAGTTTACAACTCAATGCAGTACCATGAAGCCGGAAAACGAACAGAGTATGTTCTCTTTTATGTTACGGCTATGTCCATCAGTGTGTTATTAATGAAATTTTTCCAACTATTCCAAACGGAACAAGCAGCTTTTATCCCGCTGTTTTATCCTGCAGCTTTTGTTCCCTTAGTTTTAAATTTCTTTTTGAACCGGAGGGCAGGAATCATGGCTGCCTTGTTCCAAGCCGTATCTGCATTGTTTATTTTTTATGGCTCGATTGGGACCAACTTTTTGACCGTTATCTTGATGGCTTATCTTTTTTCAGGTTTATTAGCGACGGTTTTAAAACGCCAACGAGTGTCAGAACAATGGTTTTCAGCTATGATGTGGGTCATTATTTTTCCGTTGATGATGGATGTTGTGCTGATCGTTTATCAAGGTATGAGCTTTAGTAATGGAACAACTTGGTTAACACTGATTTGTGGCTTTATGGGGGCTTTGCTGTCGTATCTGTTAACGATGGGATTACATCCGTATATCGAATTGATGGTCAACGATGATAGTGTGATCGTCTTGAATGAGTTAAGTAACCCTAACCATCCATTGTTAAAACAGCTATTGGAAGAAGCACCAGGAACTTATCATCACAGTATGATGGTCGCCAATTTAAGCGCAAACGCTGTGGCTGAGATCAATGGGCGGTCATTATTGACACGTGTAGCTTGTTACTACCACGATATTGGTAAAATCAAACATGCTAGCTTTTTTGTAGAAAACTTGCCTTCTGGTGCTGAAAATCCACATAATTTCTTATTACCTGAAGATAGTAAACAGATCATTTTTGGTCATGTGACCGATGGAGCGAAAATTTTAGAGGAATATGGCATGCCGCAAATGGTAATCGATATTTGCCGACAGCATCATGGAACAACATTGATGAAGTATTTCTATATCAAGGCAAAAGAAAGAAATCCTGAAGTCACCGAAGAACAATTTCGTTATCCTGGTCCCAAACCACAGACCCGAGAAGCCGGCATCGTGAATATTGCAGATAGTTGTGAAGCGGCAGTACGGGCAATGGATCATCCAACAGGTGAAAAAATCGAAAAATTTGTCCATAATTTGATTGAAGAACGAATCTCTGATGGTCAACTTGATGATAGTGGTTTAACATTAAAAGAAATTCGCAAAGTGGAAAAATCTTTGATCAGTGGGTTAAGTAGTACCTTCCATTCACGGATCAAATATCCTAAAATGAAATCGGAAGCGGAAACGATGAAAGTAGAAAAAGAAAATGGCTAAAATAAAAAATATCAGCAATAAGTAAGAAAGAAGCGATAAATATGGACATCACATTTATGGATGAAACACAGAAAGTTTCAACAGAAAAAATCAAAGAGATCGAGGACCTTCTGCAATTTGCAGCGGCTCATTTAAAATTATCCGAGGAAACAGAAATGTCTGTTACTTTTATGGACAATGCAGCAATCCAAGAAATCAACCGTGTCTACCGTGGCAAAGATGCCCCAACAGATGTGATTAGTTTTGCATTAGAAGACGAAGGGGAAGACGAAATTCCCGTGATTTTTGAAGAAGGCGATAATCCTTTACCACGAGTATTAGGAGATATCATGATCTCAATTGAGCGTGCCCAGGAACAAGCGGAAGAATATGGTCATTCGTATGATCGAGAGTTGGGATTTTTGGCAGTGCATGGCTTTTTGCACATCAATGGTTATGATCACATGACACCCGAAGATGAAGCAGAGATGTTTGGTTTACAGAAAGAGATTTTAGATGCTTATGGACTTAAAAGATAAAGAGTGCGAGAAAAAGGTTGAGAAAAATAAGCACTTCGCTATGTCAGTAGAATTTGCTCTTCAAGGGGTTAAAACAGTCTTTGATGAGGAACGTAATATGAAAAAACATGTAGGTTTTGGGTTGCTGGCGTTTTTTATGGGAGTTGTATTTCAACTGAATCAAATAGAATGGCTGTGGTTAGTTTTAGCAGTTTTTCTGGTATGGATCGTTGAGATTTTAAATACTGTTTTTGAGAATGTGGTGGATATGTTTACCGATTTTCATTTCCATCCAATTGGGAAAAAAATCAAAGATATGGCGGCAGGAGCAGTGTTAGTCACCGCTTGTTTTGCAGTGATCGTCGGTCTCATTTTATTTGTACCTAAAATCTATCAAATGTTTTTTAATTAAAAGGAGAATAATATGTTAGAACATAAATCAGGTTTTGTCGCTATTGTGGGACGACCAAATGTTGGCAAATCAACATTATTAAATCGAATCGTTGGGCAAAAAATTGCTATCATGAGTGACAAGGCACAAACGACCAGAAATAAGATCCAAGGCGTTTATACGACACCAGAAGCACAGTTGATTTTTATCGACACTCCGGGAATCCATAAACCAAAACATCGTTTGGGTGATTTTATGGTGGAATCAGCCTACAGTGCACTAAGAGAAGTGGATGCTGTCTTATTTATGATCAGTGCGGATCAAAAACGTGGACGTGGGGATGATTTTATTATTGAACGATTAAAAAATGTTCAATCACCTGTTTATTTGATCATCAATAAAATCGATAAAGTTCATCCAGATGAATTATTAGGAATCATCGAAGATTATTCGGTACAAATGCCTTTTGCACAAGTTGTACCGATTTCGGCTACCGAAGGGAACAATGTGGACCGTCTAATGGAAGTTTTGATCGCTGAGATGCCAGAAGGTCCTCAATACTTCCCGGATGATCAAGTAACGGATCATCCAGAATACTTTATCGTTTCGGAATTGATTCGTGAAAAAGTCCTGTTTTTGACTAGAGATGAAGTCCCACATTCAGTGGCTGTTGTTGTTGACTCAATGAAACGCAATGAAAATGATAAAATCCAAATTCAAGCAACCATTATCGTTGAACGTGATAGTCAAAAAGGGATTATCATCGGTAAAGGTGGTAAAATGCTAAAAGAAATTGGGACGAAAGCAAGAAAAGATATTGAAAATTTGCTTGGTGACAAAGTATTTCTAGAACTATGGGTTAAAGTTCAAAAAGATTGGCGCGATAAAAGAGTTTATTTACAAGATTTTGGTTACCGCAAAGAGGAATACTAACTTTAAGTAGATAAAAATGAGTTGAACGTGATTATTCGATAGACGAAACCGCGTGTAAAAGTCAGAAGACAAGAAAATGAGTAGAATAAGTGGGAAAGGAAAATGATTCAGTGAATGATTTTTCTTTTCCTTATTCTTTTTCTAAAAGGGGGGGCGAAAAAAATGAGCCAGCTAGCCGAATCAAAAGGGATCATATTGTCCAGTCGAAATTATAAAGAAAAAGACAAATTAGTGAAAATTTTTACTGAGTCTGCGGGGAAACTGATGTTTTATGTCAAAGGAATTCACCGGCAAAACCAACCATTAGCCCCTGCACTGCTCCCATTTACTGAAGGAATCTACATTGGTACGTTTAAAAGTGAAGGACTTTCGTTTATAACCAGCGTAAAAGATGTTCACTCCTTTAGAAAAATTCAAGAAGACATTTTTTTAAGTGGTTACGGCACGTATTTGTTAAACTTAGTGGATGCAGCGATCGAAGACCATCAATATGATCCCCATCTTTTTCAATTTACACAAGCAGCATTGCAACGGATGGATCAGGGGGACGACGCGGAAATCATCACCAACATCTTTGAGGTACAATTATTGCAACGCTTTGGGATTGCACCGATTTGGACACATTGTGCGGTGTGCGGCAAAACTCAAGGTAAATTTGATTATTCTTCCAAATATGGAGGCGTGCTGTGCGAAGAACATTGGTCAATGGATCACCGTCGTTATCATGCAGATCCAAGAGCTGTTTATTTCGTGCGTATGTTCTCTGCTATTTCTTATGATAAGATCACAGGGATCAATTTAAAAGACGAAACCAAGGCAACGATCAGGCAACTGATTGACCAGTTATACGAAGAATACGTAGGGATTCATCTAAAAAGTAAAAAGTTCATTGATCAAATGAAATCATGGGAACATGTCCTAAAAAAGCCTGATCCGGAAGGAGAAAGTGCTTCTGAAAACCAAAAAAATGAGTAGAATGTTCAATCAACATTCAAAACTATTTGACAAAAGCCTAACTATACGTCTATTATGGAACCTAGATAAATGAGAGTTTTGTACAAAAACTTGATTGGCTAAATAAAAGAATAAAGTACGTTGAACAAGATCAGTAAAAAATACGTAGCAAAAGCGAGTTCGGGAGGGTGAGAGCCGAATGCTGTCGGTTTTTGAAGAGGCACTTGGGAGTACTGACAATGAAGCTGCCGAAATTTTCGGAAGTAGGGTGGAACCGCGAAGTTATTCGTCCCTATGTTTGTTTAGACAAGCATAGGGACTTTTTGTTGTTTCAAATTCTCAGCAAACTATTTAGAAGTGGAAGGAGTCATTTTAAATGAGCAAAAAATTATCTGTACAAGACATGATCTTGACGTTACAAAAATTTTGGTCATCAAATGGGTGCATGTTGATGCAAGCCTATGATACAGAAAAGGGGGCAGGTACAATGAGCCCATATACCTTTTTACGAGCAATTGGACCAGAGCCTTGGAATGCAGCATACGTAGAGCCTTCTCGTCGCCCAGCCGATGGTCGTTATGGGGAAAATCCGAACCGTCTGTATCAACATCATCAGTTCCAAGTAGTGATGAAACCATCACCTGAAAATATCCAAGAACTTTATTTAGAAAGTTTACGTTTATTGGGGATCGATCCTTTGGAACACGACATTCGGTTTGTCGAAGATAACTGGGAAAACCCTTCGATGGGCTGTGCTGGTGTTGGTTGGGAAGTTTGGCTCGATGGAATGGAAATTACACAATTCACGTATTTCCAACAAGTCGGCGGTCTGCCATGTAAACCAGTGACATCTGAAATTACTTATGGTTTGGAGCGCTTGGCATCCTACATCCAAGAAGTAGAAAGTGTCTATGATCTTGAATGGTCAGATGGCGTAAAATATGGGGAGATTTTCAAACAGCCTGAATACGAGCACTCCAAATATTCATTTGAAGTCAGTGATCAAGAACTATTATTAAGTAATTTTGATCGTTTTGAAAAAGAAGCTAAACGATGCATTGATGAAAATTTAGTTCATCCTGCCTATGATTACATTTTAAAATGCAGCCATACATTCAATCTATTAGATGCTCGTGGTGCAGTTTCTGTCACAGAACGTGCTGGTTATCTGTCACGTATCAGAAATATGGCAAAATCTGTTGCAAAGATTTTTGTGGCAGAGCGTGAAAAATTAGGATTTCCTTTATTGAATAAAAACACAGCAAATCCAGAAACGGTTAAGGAGGCTGAATAACATGGCAAAAGAGTTACTTTTAGAAATCGGGTTGGAAGAAATGCCTGCCCATGTAGTTACACCAAGCATGAAACAACTGGAACAAAAAACAGCAAAGTTTTTAGATGAACACCAATTGTCTTATGATACAATCGAAACTTTTTCAACGCCAAGACGTTTAGCGATCAAAGTAACCAATATCCCAGAACGTCAAGCAGATAGCGAAGAAGAATTAAAGGGTCCGGCTAAAAAAATCGCATTGGATTCAGATGGAAATTGGACGAAAGCCGCAGAAGGGTTTGTACGTGGTCAAGGTTTGACGACTGACGATATTACCTTTAAAGAGCTGAAGGGTGTAGAGTATGTGTACGTAACCAAATATACACATGGACAACCAGCGAAAGAAGTATTGACTGGACTTGCAGATGTCATCAAAAGTTTGACATTTCCTGTTACGATGCATTGGGCAAATTTTGACTTTGAATATATTCGTCCTATTCATTGGATTGTTGCTTTACTAGATGATGAAGTGATTCCTTTCGAGATTTTAGATGTTACAACAGATCGCACATCACGTGGTCATCGTTTCTTAGGAGAAACAGTTCGTTTCGCTCATGCCAATGAGTATGAAGAAAAATTACAAGAACAATTCGTGATAGCTGCGCCACATAAAAGAAAAGAAATGATTGTCCAACAAGCAACAGAATTAGCAGAGAAAAACCATTGGACGATCGATTTAGACGAAAAGTTATTAGAAGAAGTGAATAATTTAGTCGAATATCCCACAGTTTTTGCTGGCGATTTTGAAGAAAAATATCTGTCTGTCCCTGAAGAAGTATTGGTTACTTCAATGAAGGAGCACCAACGTTATTTTGAAGTAAGAAATGACCAAGGATTACTCTTGCCACATTTTATTTCTGCTCGAAATGGGGATCGTGTCAAACTAGAAAACGTGATCCGTGGAAATCAAAAAGTATTGACTGCTCGTTTAGAAGATGCAGAGTTTTTCTACAATGAAGATAAAAAGATTCCAATCGAGACTTTTGTTGATAAATTAAAATCAGTGACTTTCCATGAAAAAATTGGAAGCATCTACGAAAAAATGCAACGAGTACAAGTTATTGCTCGTATTTTAGGTAAATCTGTCGGCTTATCACCAGAAGAGTTAACGGATTTACAACGTGCTGCTGAAATCTATAAATTTGATTTAGTGACCAACATGGTAGGTGAGTTTCCAGAGCTTCAAGGGATCATGGGTGAAAAATATGCGCGATTACACGGCGAAACATCAGCTGTAGCAACAGCTATCAAGGAACACTATCTGCCAATTTCAAGTGAAGGTGACTTACCAGAAACCAAAATTGGTGCAGTATTAGCGATTGCAGACAAACTAGATAGTATCTTCTCTTTCTTTACAGTTGGAATGATCCCAAGTGGGTCAAATGATCCGTATGCTCTTCGTCGTCAAGCGTATGGGATTGTCCGCATCATCGAAGCAAAAAATTGGGCATTTCCATTGGTTCGTTTACAACGTGAAATCGACCAGGCAATCAATGAAGATCAAGAACGTTTTGGCGTCCAGTTATCGGATGGACAACAGGCAGTCATTGATTTTATCAAAGGACGTTTCCGTCAGTTACTAACTACAAAACAAATCCGACACGATGTGATTGATGCAGTTTTAAATGCAAAACAAAGCGATTTGACAAAAGTTTTTGCAGCAGCTCAACTGTTTAAAGAACGTTTAGATGAGGAAGAGTTTAAGCCATCGATGGAAGCATTGACTCGAGTGGTTAATTTAGCGAAGAAAGCGCAAGAAACAACGACAACAGAGATTAATCCTGCGTTATTTGAAAATGAAGCTGAAACAGCACTTTATCAAGCGGTAGCAGAAATGAAAAAACAATTTGGTACACAAACGCTGAAAGAAGATTATGATCAACTTGTTGCTTTACGTCCATTGATCGAAACGTATTTTGACCAAACCATGGTCATGGTAGACGATCCTGCTGTCCGTAACAATCGTTTGGCACAGCTGAAACAAATTGCTGAAATGGCACTATCAATAGCAAGCTTAGATCAGATTATCACTAAATAAATCAGGTAGCCCTTTGCCAACTTGATTTGAAACAAGCGTTATGACAAGTCTAGCTCTGAGATATAAGCCGAAGCATCCGAAAATAGTTTCTTCTATTTTTAAATGCTTCGGCTTATTTTTTGACTGATTACCGAAGTGCAGATCTTTGAACGCCGTCGATAAGATTGTGAAAGTATCAGAGTGGATGCTTTCATAGCAATTACTCATTTTAGTGTAAAAAGTAAGCTTAAGGTCTTAATACCTCAGACTCTTTTTATGTAGTGTATATCGTTTTTATTCATGCTATCTAGCAATAAGCGACTTTTCTTTCACGAATCAGAACAATATGACATTTTTTGGTAAAAAGAGAACAATCGGTCAGTGCTATTGAGTGAAATGCATAGTTTTTGTTATTTTTAAATCATCCTTTATTTAAAAATGAAAGTTAGGTATAATTAATATAGAAAAATTGTTATTCATAACAAGAAAAGCTTGTTATGAATGGGATAATAGTAAATAGGGTCTCAGGTAGAAATTCTTTACTTGTCTAATGAAATTAGCAAATTTCCCGTGATTTGGAAGCGATTAGATAAAGTAACGATTTATTTTTTTGGGAATAAAAAGTTTTTAAAACGATGGGATCCAGTATCTTACTCTAGATGATAATAATTATCATCTGAATGATAAACTAAAAATTTTTTTAGAAATCGATGTCATTTTATTATCTAAGTATGTTCATAGGATGAAAGTCTCACGAAGCTTCACTGAAATGAGTATATTTTATGAGAACAAGTAACATCAGCAGGATGTCATGTGTTAAAAGAAAAATGAATTTAGGAAAGTAACAGGAAAGTGGAGAGAAATGGAAGAGACAATTAGTATAAAAGAGATCATCGGAGTATTTCGTAAGCGTTTGTTGACCTTATTTATTTCAACGTTAGTTGGTTTGGCGGTAGCAAGTTTCGTTACATTCTTTATTTTAACACCCAAGTTTAGTTCACAAGCCCAATTGATTGTCACGTTGCCTCAGTCAAATATTACGAATGTCAATGATGTGAATACGAATTTACAAATGATTAACACCTACAAAGATATGATCATTAGTGACTTAGTTTTAAGTGAAGTGAAAGATCAATTAGAAACGCAAGATCAGCTAGCAATGACGGTTGGAGAAATCAAACAAGCAATCACAGTGAATCAATCCGAAAATTCACAAATGTTTTCTATCCAGGCGATTAGTTCGATTCCAGATAATGCTCAGAAAATTGCGAATACCACAGCTGAGGTGTTTCAAACGAAAGCAAAAGATGTGATGAATGTCGATAAAATATCGATCATTTCTGAAGCGGTTGCGGACGGAACATCGGTGTCACCAAATAAAAAACTAAATATTGCCCTTGGCCTTATTTTAGGTCTGATGATTGGCATGGGGATAGCTCTGTTATTGGAATTGTTCGACCAGACTGTGAAAGATGAAAAATATCTTTCGGAGGTCATAGGGTTTCCAATTTTAGGGACGGTACCAGAAATGACTGCCAAAGATTTCAATAGAAATGACAAAAACAACAACGCACCGGTGACAATAAACGATGAAACTGGTGAACAAGCGAGAGCTTCTCGTAGAGCTCGTTCGAGAGTGTAGGAGGGAAAACATGCGACGCGTCATAAAACAAAAAGAAACACTACTTCAACCGATTCGTTTGATTACTTTAACTAATCCTTCATCAGCAGCGGCTGAGCACTACCGAACGATTCGAACCAATATCCAATTTGTTTCAATCAATGATCAACAAGTCAAAACGATCGTGGTCACGTCATCTGGACCAGGTGAAGGGAAATCGACCACGGCTGCAAATCTGGCTGTTGTCTTTGCAAAAGCTGGTCAGAAAGTGTTATTAGTTGATGCTGACATGCGAAAACCAGTTATTTACAAAGCATTTCAAATAAATAATCATTATGGGTTAAGTAATCTACTCAGTTCAACTGAAACGATCAGTAAAGGGATCCAAAAAACGGCAATCAAGGAATTATCAGTATTACCAAGTGGACCGATTCCTCCTAATCCATCAGAGCTGTTAAGCTCGAAAAGAATGGATCAGCTAATGGTAGAAGCAAGTCAGCTCTATGATATCGTGATGTTTGATTTGCCGCCGATTGTAACTGTGACAGATGCTCAAATCTTGTCATCAAAGGCAGATGGTACGCTTCTGGTAGTACGTGAAAAGACTTCACGAAAAGAAGCAGTTGTGAAAGCCAAAAAATTATTAGAGATGGCTCAGGCAAAGGTACTGGGAATTGTTTATAACGGAGTCGAACAAAGCAAAGATACAAGTTATTATTATGAATGATAAAGAGGAGGTAGAGGGAATGATCGATTTACATTGTCATCTATTACCAGCAGTTGACGATGGTGCGCAAAACCTGGAAGAAAGCCTAGCAATGGCTGAAAAAGCGGTTGAACAAGGGATTACTCATATTTTATGTACACCGCACCATAACAATGGCAAGTATTGTAATCAAAAGAAAAAAGTCATTCCCCTAGTCGCCACTTTACAAAAAGAGCTGGATAAAAGAAATTTACCGTTGGTGTTATTAGAAGGTCAAGAAGTTCGTATTACTGGAGAATTGCTTGAAGCGCTTCACCGAGATGAACTTCTTTTTACAGATTTAAATGATACTTATCTATTGATTGAATTTCCTACATTAGAAGTACCGTTATATGCAAAGAACCTTTTTTTTGAACTGTTGAAACTAGGAAAAATACCAGTAATCGTGCATCCTGAGCGTAATACTTATTTTGCAAAAGATCCGAATCGTTTGTTGCCTTATCTAGAAATGGGGTGTTTGACACAGCTGACAGCGCCAAGTTATCTGGGGCGCTTTGGCAAAGAAATCCAAAAAACAGCAAAAAAAATGGTCAAGTACAATCTTGTACAAATGATTGCTTCGGATGCTCACGGTGTTGAGCGACGTTCTTTTTGTTTAAAAGAATGTTATGAACAAATCGCTAAAGACTTCAATAACGAAAAAGTTGAGCAAATGAAACAAGTCGCCAAAGATTTAATCAATGGGGAGCAGATTCATTATCCAACTTATCAAGCGATAAAAAAGAAAAAGTTTGGGTTATTTTAGGGGGAGTAAAGGTGTTTGAAGTCACAAGAAAAAGAAAGATTGCTATTTTGATAGGAGTTGATAGCTTATTGTTGTTTTTGGCAAACATTGCTACAATTAGATTCATGAAGCCATTCGCAGAAGTATCAACGGATTTTATGTTCATCTCTACAGGCGTTTCAATAGGTTTCTATTTGTTTTATGGGAGTTTATTTAAAGTCTTTACAAGGATCAATCGCTATATGAATTTAGAAGAAATCAGGGCGATTTTTGTTTCTTTGTCGATCACTATGATTTCAAATCTTTTTGTCTTGTTTTTTATCAATCATCAGTATATGTTACGTCTAACGATCTTTACCTATATTTTGTCTTTGCTTTTAATCATGGGAAGCCGTCTGGAGTGGCGTCTTTACATTGAGAAAAAGCAGACAAAGCTACAACCTAGAGCCACTGCCAAGAAGACGATCATCGTAGGCGCTGGTGAAGGCGGTAGAATTTTGGCAAATATCTTACTTGGATCAAAAACAGCAAGTGACACCTATGTCATTGGTTTTGTTGATGATGATCCTAATAAGCAAAATACATATCTTTCAGGAAAAAAAGTGATTGGTATGATCAAAGACCTCCCTGCACTAATCAAGAAACATGATGTACAAATCGTTACCATCGCCATTCCTTCCTTATCCAAAACAAAAATCAGGAATATCTTTCAAATGGTAGAATCCTTGCATGTCAAAGTAAACACCATGCCTTCAATGGAAGAAATCGCTTCTGGAAAAGTCAGTGTCACAAAATTAAAAAAAATTGACGTAGTTGATTTACTAGGAAGAGATGAAGTTGAATTGGACATTGAATCGATCAAAGGACATTTGACAGGGAAAACCATTCTTGTGACTGGTGCGGGTGGCTCGATCGGCTCAGAGATTTGTCGGCAGATTATCCAGTTTTCCCCAGCACAATTATTACTAGTAGGACATGGGGAAAATTCGATTTATTTGATCGATCGGGAACTCCGCATGAATCAGCAAAATCAGCAGACAAAAATCATCCCGCTCATTGCAGATATTCAAGATCGTGACAAAATCAATGAGATCATGCAAAACTATCGCCCAGATATCGTTTATCATGCTGCAGCACATAAGCATGTTCCTCTCATGGAAGTAAATCCCAAAGAAGCAGTAAAAAATAATATTCTTGGAACGAAAAATGTTGCGGAAGCAGCCAAACAAGCGAAAGTCAAGAATTTTGTGATGGTCTCAACAGATAAAGCGAATCATCCACCTAATGTGATGGGAGCGACAAAGCGGATTGCAGAAATGATTGTAACAGGATTGAACGAAAAAAATGGAACAACATTTTCCGCTGTTCGCTTTGGAAATGTATTAGGTTCACGAGGAAGTGTGATTCCTGTCTTTCGTGAACAAATTGCGCAAGGTGGACCAGTCACGATTACTGATTTTCGGATGACACGTTACTTTATGACAATTCCTGAAGCAAGTCGATTGGTCATTCAATCAGGAGTCTTGGCTAAAGGTGGAGAGATTTTTATTTTAGATATGGGTGAACCAGTCAAAATCGTCAACCTTGCCAAAAATATGATTCGCCTGAGTGGCTATCGTGAAGACGAAATTGAGATTCTTGAAACGGGTATCCGTCCTGGGGAAAAACTATATGAAGAACTACTGTTGGATAAAGAGAGAAACGATGAAGCTGTCTATGAAAAAATTTTTGTCGGAAACATCAAAGGTTATTCAAACCAAAAAGTGATGGATTTTATCCGTCATTTGCCAAAAGATGAGAAACAATTAGCAAGAGAAGTGATTCGTTTTGCCAATGCTTCTAATCAATAGAAACTAGCTGTTTTAAGCTGAACGTACTATTAGTAAAGTAGTAAAATTATTGCTTTATGTGCTGGATTATACGATTCCTGCGATCAAAAATTGCATAGGGATACGTTATTCAAATCGCATGTAAAAAAACGTTTGACCATCAAAAAAAGAAACGAGAGGAGAAAGCGAGTGGATGCAATAATAGTAGGAGCGGGTGGGTTTGGTAAAGAAATTGCTTTTTTGCTCCAACAACAAAATGAGTATCAGTGGGTCGGTTTTGTCGATGATCGTAAAAGTGAGCAAAGCGATGTTCTAGGAAAACCTGTGATTGGCAAAATTGCTGACTTGCTTCAAGTCAAAACACCAATGGCAGTTTTTCTTGGGATTGCGGCTCCGACGGTCAAAGAAAACATCTCTGAACAGTTACGACAAAACCCTCACTTGCTTTTTCCAAATTTGTTTGCCCCTAGCGCATTGATTGGCTTAAATGTTCAACTGGGCATTGGGAACATATTGATGCCTTACACGACCTATACTGCAGATATTTCAATCGGTGACTTCAATATGATCAATATTGGTTCAACAATCGGTCATGACTCCATTATAGGTAGTTACAATGCCATTTTTCCTAATGTCAATATTTCGGGAGCAGTCACTTTAGGAGATAAAAATGAACTGGGTGTCGGTACAAAGATTATTCAAGAACGTTCGATTGGTGATGGTAACATTATTGGGGCTGGCAGTGTTGTCATCAGAGATATCCCTCATCATTCAAAATGGGTGGGGGTACCAGCAAAGATAATTGAAAGGTGGAGTTGATGTGAGAAAAAAGCGAATATTATTAGCTTCGCCCCATATGAGTGAAGCAGGCTATGAACAAGCGTTTGTCAAAGAAGCCTTTGATACGAACTGGATTGCCCCTTTAGGTGCCAATGTCGATGGTTTTGAGCAAGAACTGGCAGATCATGTGGGAGCCAAGCATGTTGCTGCGCTTTCTTCAGGTACGGCAGCGATTCATTTAGCATTAAAGGCAGCAGGTGTCACTAAAGGAGATCAAGTGATTTGTCAATCCTTGACTTTTGCAGCTACGGTCAACCCGATTCTTTATCAAGGAGCCGTCCCAATCTTTGTGGATAGCGATGCCGAAACTTGGAATATGAGTCCTGTTCATTTACGCGCAGCTTTAGAAAAATATCCAAAAGCGAAAGCGGTGATCGTCGTTCACTTATATGGATTAGCTGCAAACTTAGCTGAAATCATGCAGATCTGTCAAGAATATCAAGTGACGTTGATTGAAGATGCTGCCGAATCATTAGGAACGACTTACCAAGGTAAATATACAGGAACGTTTGGAGACTATGGGATTTATTCCTTCAATGGAAATAAGATCATCACAACTTCAGGTGGGGGAGCATTAATCTCTGACGATCAATCAAAAATCGAAACAGTCAAATTTTGGGCCACTCAATCTCGTGAAAATGAACGTTATTATCAACATTTAGAAATCGGTTACAACTATCGTATGAGCAATATATTAGCAGGAATCGGACGTGGTCAATTAAAAGTATTAAATGAAAGAATCCAAAAGAAGCGTGCCATCTATCAATTTTATCAAGAAGAATTGTCCGAGTTTCCTAATATACAATTTATGCCGGAAAACTCTTGGAACGAACCTAACTATTGGTTGAGTGTCATTCGTTTAGAAGGAATAGATCCATCTTATTTGATTGAAGAATTGGAAAAAGAACAGATCGAAGCACGTCCTGTCTGGAAACCGATGCACTTACAGCCTGTTTTTGACTCTTTTGATTTTATTGGCGGCGAAGTTGCAGAATCGCTTTTTTCTTCTGGAGTTTGTCTTCCCTCAGATACTAAAATGACGGATGAAGAGTTAAATAGAGTCGTTGCAACGATCAAGCGAGTGATGCGTTATGAGTAAACCAACCTTTTATCGACTTTTTGGAAAGCGTGCGTTCGATCTTTTTTTCTCAGGTCTTTTATTGCTTTTGCTTGCACCACTGATGCTCATACTTGCAGGGTGTGTGCGATTAAAATTAGGTTCACCGGTTATTTTTAAGCAAACAAGACCAGGGAAGAATGAACGATTATTTTTTATGTACAAGTTTCGCACGATGACAGACGAGAAAGATCAACATGGCGCGTATCTTCCAGATGAAGTTCGTCTAACAAAATTCGGCAAACTACTTAGAGCAACTAGTCTTGACGAGCTGCCAGAGCTTTGGAATATCTTTAAAGGCGAAATGTCTTTTGTTGGTCCTCGTCCATTATTGGTAGAATATTTGACACTTTATAATGAAGAGCAAAGAAAACGCCACAACATTCGCCCAGGTTTGACCGGATTGGCCCAAGTCAGTGGTAGAAATGCGATCAGTTGGGAAGAAAAGTTTACGTATGATTGTTTGTACGTTGAAAGTTATTCGTTTGGCAAAGATGTTTGGATCTTGTTACAAACAGTCCTTAAAGTGTTCAAACAAGAAGGGATTAGCTCAAATTTTGGACCAACAAGTGAAAAATTTGAAGGGAATGAACCATACTGAAAATTTTATATGTGACGACGATCTCCAATACACTCAATGCTTTTTTAATCCCACATATTGATCAACTAATCAAAAATGGACATGAAGTGAGTGTGGCATGTGCGCTTGAACAACCGTTGGCATCTTATTTTTCTGATAAAAAAATACCTGTGTTTCAAATACCATTCAATAGGAATCCATTAGCTAAAAGCAATCTTTTAGCCTATAAGAAAATCAAACAGCTGATCAAAGAAGAGAATATCGATATCGTACATACGCATACGCCAGTTGCTTCGATGGTGACAAGACTTGCTTGTAAGCGGATCAATATTCCTATCTACTATACGGCACACGGGTTTCACTTTTATCAAGGAGCCCCAATGCTTAATTGGTTCGTCTATTACCCAGTTGAAAAATACTTATCTCGTTATACAAGTAAGCTTATTACCATTAATCAGGAAGATTATTTGCTTGCTTCACAAAAATTTAAAGCAACACAAACTCATTTGATTCAGGGTGTTGGAATCCAAGTCGAAAAGTTCGAGAAAACCTTGGTTGATAAACGGCTAAAAAGTAAGGTACTTTCACTAGCTCAGCCAACAACCAAAGTACTCCTTTCAGTCGGTGAATTGAATAAAAACAAAAACCACGAACTGGTGATTCATGCACTCGCTTCATTTAAAGACCAAGATTTCCACTATTTTATTTGTGGAACGGGGCCTTTGAAACAAACGCTGGAACAAAAAATTAAATTTTTAGGTTTGGAAAAGAAAGTCAGTTTACTCGGATATCGTAAGGATATTATTGAGATCATGAAAATGAGTGATCTATTTCTCTTTCCTTCTTTAAGAGAAGGATTGCCCGTATCGATCATGGAGGCTATGAGCGTTGGTTTACCGGTAGTTGCTTCAAATATACGAGGCAATAAAGATCTGATCTATGATGAGAACACAGGAAAATTGTTTGATGTTAAAGAGCCAGAAGAACTAGTGAATATTCTTCAAGATTTTTTTTCTGGAACGTTACCTGTTACAAAATATTCCGAGAGCGCTGCTGCTCATATCCAACAATTCAGCGAAAATGTAATCATCAATCAAGTAGCAGAACTTTATGAAACTTTATAACTAAAGGAATTTCACAAAATAAAAAAAGCACTTAAACAGGGAAAATGAGGTGAAAAGCTCTTAACCTCAAGAATGTTTTGATTATTTGTAAGAGTGACTGACGAAATGAGCCTGGGTTCAAAGGAAAAGTAAATGGCTTTGTTTTTTTAGAAGAATGATAAAGCGAATGAAACGAAGAACGACCAAACGTTCCAGTTTGTGTTTTTTATGTTAATAAAACTAATTATAGAGGTGAAACCAATTGAACGTATCAATTTTCGGCCTAGGCTATGTAGGGCTAGCCAATGCGTTATTACTTAGCCAGCATGAGAATGTCAAAGCTTATGACATCGTAGCAGAAAAGATCGAACGACTACAAAAGAAGGAGTCACCAATTGAAGACCGTGAAGTACATAATTTTCTTCAAAGAGAAGACCTAGCAATCGAATTTATTAAGGATTTCCGAGAAGCGGTTCTTTTTGGTGATTATTTGATTATTGCCACACCCACTGATTACGATGAAAAGAAAAATTATTTTAATACCTCATCGATTGAGAGCATCATTGAACAAGCTCTCGCCATTCGTCCAGAAGCAAAATTTATCATTAAGTCCACGGTACCAGTAGGGTATACGGCCGAATTAAAGAAAAAATATCAAACAGAAAATATTGTTTTTTCACCAGAATTTTTACGTGAAGGTAAAGCATTGTACGATAATCTTTATCCTTCCCGCATTGTTGTAGGAGAATGTTCAGATAGAGGGACAGAGATTGCGAATATGTTCAAAAAGAATACGCAAGCAGATAATGTCCCAGTTTTATTGACTCATTCAACAGAAGCGGAAGCAATCAAGTTATTCTCAAATACGTATCTGGCGTTGCGTGTGGCTTACTTCAATGAATTGGATAGTTATGCGGAGATACGAGGCTTAAATACGAAACAAATCATTGAAGGCGTCGGACTGGACCCACGTATCGGCTCTCATTACAATAATCCTTCATTTGGTTATGGAGGGTATTGTTTGCCAAAAGATACGAAACAGTTGAAAGCAAATTATACCGATGTGCCTAACAATCTTATCCAAGCGATCGTTGAAGCAAATACAACCAGAAAAGATTTTATTGCAGAACAAATTTTAGCCCAAAAGCCTAAAACTGTGGGAATCTATCGGTTAACGATGAAAGCCGATTCAGACAATTTCCGTTATTCATCGATTCAAGGAGTCATGAAACGAATCCAGGAACAAGGAGTTTCGGTGGTTGTCTATGAGCCAACGTTACCTGTTGAAGAATTTCATCATGCGCCTGTCGTTTCGGATCTTGCGCGATTCAAACAACTATCGGATGTGATCGTCTCAAATCGGATGGACCATCAATTAAAAGATGTGATCGAAAAAGTCTATACGAGAGATATTTTTAGACGGGATGAATAAATGAAAAATATAGCCAAAAATTTTTTTTATCAGAGCTTGTTTCAACTGACGAAAATCATTCTTCCGATTATTACCATTCCAATCGTTTCTAATGCTTTAGGGCCAAGTGGGATCGGTCTTTATAATTATACGTTTTCAATTGTCCAATATTTTGTTTTGTTTGCGGGGCTAGGGGTAACGATGTACGGGAACCGGGAAATAACTTTGACTTACAACCGTAAGAAAGAAGCGTTATCAGAAGTTTTTTGGGAAATTCTGCTTTTTAAGGCATTAGCGAGCTTAATTGTCATAGTCGCTTACTTTATTGTTGCCTCTTTATTAAATAATCGTTCGTATTTGTTTGTCCAATCCTTGGCGATTTTTGCCGTATTATTTGACGTATCTTGGTTTTTTATGGGAATTGAAGATTTTAAGAAAACTAGTATAGCTAATTTAGTAGTCCAACTAGTCACGTTTTTTCTCATTCTTTTCTTGATTAAAAACGAAGACGACACGTTAAAATATACCTTGATTCAAGGACTAGGTTTAGTTTGTTCACAAGTGAGTGTCTGGTTCTTTATTCCTAAATACATTCATTTGACGAAAGTTGATTTAAAGAAAAGTCTTAGTCATTTAAAGGGCTCTTTTGATTATTTTATTCCTCAAATTGCGATCATGTTGTATACCAATTTGAATAAGACCCTTTTAGGTTTCACATTAGGAAGTGTTGCAGTGGGCTATTTTACCAATTCTCTGCAATTGAATACCGTATTCATCACGATCATAACTACCTTAGACATCGTCTTACTTCCCCATATGACAAGTTTTTTTGCAAAAAAAAATATGGAGAAAATCGTTCGCACGATGGAAAAAACGATTCATTTACAATTGTTTTTTTCGATTCCAATCATGTTTGGGATGTTGACAGTTTATGACAAGCTCGTTCCTTGGTTTTTTGGCGAAAAATTTAGCTACATCACTCAAATTATTCCATATTTTACGGTTTTGATTGTGATCGTTCCTTTAGGCATGGCGATTTCTAGACAATATCTAATGCCAATCGGTCAGGTTAAAGAGTATAATCGTTCAGTAATCATTGGAGCTATCATCAATCTTGTGGCAAATCTCATACTATTGCCGTCTATTGGCTTTTTGGGCGTCGTATTTTCAACTATTCTCGCCGAAAGTTTCGTTACAGTTGTAAGAACAAGAGCTTTTCTAAAACAGACGACGTTTACCTTTTCTCTCAGAAAAATCGGGATGTTTATAATTGCTGGATTGATCATGTGTTTGATCACCAGGTTTTTAACAGGTCATTTAACGAGTAATATCCGAACCAATCTGATCCAATTCGTCATTGCTTGTCCAATCTATCTCGCAATCACAACGATAACGAAAGTCAATCCACTAGTTGATTTATTGAAGATCAAAAAGAAAATCTAATGATGACAAACAACAGGTCAAAGACCTTGAAAGTGGTTGCTGCTAGTGAAAAGAAAAATGTTTACACTGATTTTCATTCAATCCGAACCATTGATTCGGCAATATAGCGAAGAATAGTCAATGATCAGAGGACAAAATAAAAAAGGAGGAGAGGCGTTCTCTCTTCCTTTTTTATTTTAGCTATTTTGAGAAATAAACGAAATGCTTAGTTATTTCCGTTTTTGTTGTTTTCCAGCGTTACGACCTGTTTGGTTTTTAGGTGCTTTGACTTGTTTCTTCACTGGTTGTTCGCTATCCGCAGGTGTCACGTCTTTACGAGGTGTTACGACTTGCTTCGGTGGATTTTGTTTTAACTCTTCTGCCACTTGAGCTTTTAATTTAGGCTTCATGATGACATTTGTAATGAAGGTTTGCAAACAACTAAAGATACCACCAACTACCCAATAAAGTGTGACTCCAGCTGGCGCACTGATCGACATGAAGACGATCATCGCAGGCGAAACGATAAGCATCGTACGCATTGTTTTCTTTTGTTCTTCAGGGATACCGATTGTTGAAATATATCCTTGAAGTAAATAAGCAGCACCAGCAATCGCAACTAATACAAAACTAGGGTGTCCTAAGTCGATCCCATAGAAAGAGGATTCACGAATGCCTTCTGTATAACGAGCTGTGAAATAAAGGGCTGAAAAGATCGGCATTTGGATCAAGAGAGGCAAGCAGCCAATCCCGCCAGTCATACTTAACCCATTTTCACGATAAACTTGTTGCATTTCAGCTTGTGCAGCCATTTGTTCTTCACGAGTAGTCGCCGTTTTTAGTTTTTGTTGAGCGGCTTCGACTTGCGGCTTCAATGCTTGCATTTTTTCAGATTGGATCATTGTCTTTTTCGATTGACTAATACCTAATGGCAAAATGATGATACGAACGATGACTGTCATTAAAATAACAGCCCAACCATAGGACCAGTTGAAGTTCTCCACTAAATATGTAATCGCTTGTCCCATTGGATGGACTAATACTCGGTACACGATACCTGATGTGTCAGGGTTACCATTTGAATCCAGACGAACACAACCAGATAAGAAAAGCATGACTGTGACAAGGCCAGAACCCAATACCCAATTTTTCCATTTATTCATAAAATACTTCCTCTTTTATAATTTTTACACAAAATTAACTATACTAAAAAAGCACACACAATTCAATCTACTTTATAGAAAATTCATAGATTCCTACCTATATGGTCTTAAAAAAATAAAAAAGTTATTTGTCAAACCACAAAAAGGAAAGGGAGAAAGGCCATCGGTTAAACAGAAGCAAAAACGATCAAACGAGTGAGGGACGATTAGAAGAGAGAAGGCACGTTGTTTCTTTAAAAAAGTCCTTTATCGTCAAACTTTCTTAAAGTCATGTGAGCCTTCTCATAGTGTAAATAGAACTACCTTTTGCGTGTTTCGTCCATTCATAATCAGTAAATTAGCCGATCACATCAAATTTTTTTCGTTCTTCCATCATCGGATTATCTTGCAAGTCAACGTATTGTACGCGACCACTAGGACTTGGAGAATCCTTTACTTCTTCAATGAATCTTTTGATCGTTTCCTCATCGCCACATGCTTCGATTGTCACCGAACCATCTTCTTCGTTTTTAACTGTGCCTGTGATCCCTAATTGATCGGCAACGATTTTTGTCATATAACGAAAGCCAACACCTTGGACACGTCCTTGAACGTTCATCTTGATTTTTTTCATCATATCCACCTTTCTTTCCTTGCTTTTTAAATTAATGATACCGATTTTTTGATGTTGTAACAAGTTCAAGGTTCGAATTCATGCTATAATTAAGTGAGGTGAAAAATGTGAAAGAAATCCAATCAGCAAAAAATCCAAGAATCAAAGAATTGAAAAAACTACATAAGAAAAAATACCGGGAAGAAACAGGCGAGTATCTACTCGAAGGATTCCATTTGGTTGAAGAGGCAGTTGCTTCTCATGCCAAAGTAAAAGAAATCTTAATCACAGAAAAAGGGTTAGAAGAGTGGGAGGAGTGGCTTAAAAACCATTTAGACATCCCTTGTACCTTGGTAACGAATGAAGTCATGGCTGTGGTATCAGATTTGCCAACACCCCAAGGTATCTTAGCCGTTATGCTCTACGAAAAAGTAAACATGCCCGAATTAACTGGAGGATGGTTATTGTTAGATAATGTCCAAGATCCTGGGAATGTTGGAACAATGATTCGTACGGCAGATGCTTTTGGACTATCTGGTGTCGTTTTAGGAAAAGGATCAGCTGACATTTATAGTACAAAAGTGTTAAGAAGTATGCAGGGGAGCAATTACCATCTACCAATACTTCAAACAGACCTTGAGCAAATGATCCCGCTTTTAAAGGAACACAATTTTAATATCTATGGAACGGAATTGAACGAGGATGCTCGTTCATTAGAACAGGTAACTGTTCCTGAGAAGTATGCAATTGTCATGGGGAATGAAGGGCAAGGCGTGCGGCCCGAAATTCTTTCCTTGACGGATAAAAATATCTATATTCCGATTCGCGGAAATGCTGAATCATTAAATGTAGGAGTGGCAGCAGGCATCGTACTTTACCATTTCTCTTTATGATTAAGGAACTATTAAGCTTTCTACATTTTGATGGAACCTCACTAGAATATTCCGAACACTAATGGTATACTAGGATCAATTTCAAAGGAAAATGAAATTCAAAAAAGGTGGCAGATCAATAATTATGACAGAAAAATGGCGTGAAGACGAAGAATATATGTCTTATGTAGAAGATCTATTAGCAACAGATGCAGTGAAGAAATTAGCCAATTATACACAACATGTCCACTCCACTCGATTAGAGCATTCTCTTAGTGTTTCTTACTATAGTTATAAATTAGCCAAAAAATGGGGCGGTAATGCAAAAGCGACTGCACGTGCAGGTCTTTTGCATGATCTTTTCTACTATGATTGGCGTACAACAAAATTTGATGAAGGAACGCATGCTTATATCCATCCAAGGATCGCAGTGAAAAATGCAGAAAAAATTACTGACCTATCCGATTTAGAGCGTGATATCATCTTAAAACATATGTGGGGCGCTACGATCGCACCGCCTAAGTATAAAGAAAGCTATATTGTGACGTTTGTCGACAAATATTGTGCTGTGAAAGAAGCAGCACAGCCGATGACTGCTTCGATGAAACAAAAATGGCAAAGATATTTCGGCAAAGAACAATCGATTTAATACGATGTGATTAAGAATTCTTCCTGAGAAATTTCATAAAATTTCTCAGGTTTTTTTTTATTGACGAACCATGATTTTTACTGTTTACTTTGTATCAAGAATAAGTTGTTGAAACAAACTTAAAGGGGGTGATGATAAGATGCCATATGGATCTTATTTAAAAGAGTGGAAAAGCTTTAACTAACGTACTTTGTTGAAGTTCTTTTCTTCAAAGTACATTCACTTGAAAGAAGAAAGGACTCAAAGTCATGGAAAAAACAATTAAACCTTATCAATATTATTTTATTAAAAGAGAAGTCGAACAATTAATATCAGTCTATCATTCAGTAAACGATTCTAAAACGATCGAAACGGTCCAAGCATTAGCTGTGGAGAGAATAGAGGAACTAGTAGAACCCTCACAAAGGATGAACCTTTTCTTAGAAAACATCTTAGATACTTCTTTGACCAAAGAAACTGCTGAACGCTTATTAGAAGAATTAAAAGAATCAGTTCAACCTTTTGAGCAACCTTCGAAAGCTCAAATCGAAAAATTATTCCGAAAAGTGAAAAAGTTAAAACAACCTGATTGGAATCATTTGGATTTAAGAGAACACACCTATATTGGATGGAATGATCCTGGTACCCAGAAAAAATTTCTTGTTTATTATGATGAATCAGGGAAGTTAAACGGTATTCGCGGGACTTTATCCCCGACCATCACGAAAGGGATTTGTACGATTTGTAAAAAAACTTCGAGTGTGTCACTCTTTTTAGCAACAACAAAATCGAATTCAGATGGCACCTATACGAAAAAAGGAAACTATATTTGCCATGATAGTGAGCATTGTAACCACAATTTAGTCCAATTGACTCCTTTTTATGAATTTACTGAGATTGTAAAAAAAGAAGGATAATTTCATTGTATTTTTCATAAATATATGCTATTTTAATTGATGAAGTGAATAGGTGATGGTGTTCGCCTTTAAACGTTAATCTTAAGATAACTAATGACGCCTACTAAGAATCGGGATACCCCTTTTTTTAGTAGGCGTTTTTTTTTGAGGAGGAAAAGAGATGGAAAATCGATTACCTGATCCAATTAGGGTCGTCGTATACATGATCAAGTGGTTATTGATCACATTGCTATTGGGAATTTTTATGGGAAGTTTATCAGCCTTTTTTCTCAATAGTTTAACATGGGTTACTAATATACGCCTTGCTTCACCCTGGTTGTTGTTTCTTTTACCAGTAAGTGGTGGAATTTTTGCTTTTTTATATAGTAAGTACGGAGGAAATTCTGGTAGAGGAAATAACTTAGTGATTGATCAAGGAAATGGTGGAGAAGAAAAAATTCCTTTACGCCTGATTCCTTTAACGTTATTTGGAACGATTACCACCCATTTATTTGGTGGTTCTGTCGGACGAGAAGGAACAGCTGTGCAAATGGGAGGCGCTTTAGCAGAAAATTTAGCCCGTCTTTTTCGGTTAAATAAAGTGGAACGGGAGTTATTGGTGATCAGCGGGATCAGTGCTGGTTTTAGTTCCGTTTTTGGTACGCCTCTGGCTGGAACACTATTTGGGTTAGAAGTTTTAGCAATTGGAAAAGTTAGAACAGAAGCCTTATTTCCAAGTTTTTTTGCAGCACTATTTGCTAACTTTGTGACTGAAAGCTTTGGGGTGAAACATATCCATTACCCTATGGGGACGATTCCAAGTTGGGATGTATCTCTTTTCTTTAAATTATTCGTTGCAGGCATTGCTTTTGGTCTTATTGGTTGGGTATTTAGTCGTTCGATTGTTTTTTTGAAAACTTGGTATGCCAAAAGAATGGCTAGTCCAGTTCTACGTAATTTTATTGGCGGAGCTGTGGTCGTCATCGCAGCGCTCTTATTGCAAACCCAAAGATATTTGGGGCTCAGTTTGCCTTTGTTAACTGATGCCTTTAATGGTACCGCCCATTTCTATGATTTTCTTGGAAAGCTTGGATTTACTGTCTTGTCTTTAGGTGCTGGTTATCAAGGTGGAGAGGTAACTCCTTTATTTGAAATCGGAGCGACATTAGGTGCTGCTCTAGCACCAATCTTACATGTGTCCATTCCTTTTTTAGCAGCCTTGGGATTCATTGGCGTCTTTTCAGGAGCAACAAATACACCCATTGCTTGTTTTGTTATGGGAATCGAATTGTTCGGTGGACAAGCAGCCAGTTATTTCTTTATGATCTGTCTGGTGAGCTTCATGTGTTCTGGTAATAGTGGAATTTATTCAGCACAAAAAGTAGTAGTGAAAAAGGGAATTCTTTTCCTGCCAATGATGGGAAGTCAGAAACAGTCTGAGCGATCTAAGGGGAGAACGAAAACACGAAAATAGTTGTTGCAAAAGGAAAGATTACAAAAAGTAAAAGGCATTTGGGGGGCACCCAAATGCCTTATTTAAATAAAGATGCTCAAAGCTGCGAATAATACGGTAAATAGCACGATTAAGCCACCAACGATCAAGTGTCTTTTTTTGTGCAGAACCAAGATGGCGATATATTCTCGCAAAAATGCATTCGGCAAGTAGTAAAAGGCAGTTTTCGCTCCGATTCCATCCGCTTTTAAACCAGCTTGCTTTGCATAAAGACCTGCACGGAAGATGTGGTAATTATTAGAAGTGAAAATCGCTCGATATGGCCCACCAGTTTGTTGATCCATGAGTTCTTTAGAAAAACGCATATTTTCTAAAGTTGTCTTTGAATTGGCTTCCACCAAGATATCTCTCTCAGGAATGCCTTTAGCTAAAGCATATTGCTTCATCGCAATTGCTTCCGGCACTTTTTCATCTGATCCTTGACCACCAGACATCAATAGAATAGGCGGGTTCAAGGTTGCTTTACTTTGTGCCCAATAAAAGGCGATCGCTTTGTCGATTCTTTTTGCTAAAAGAGGGGATACCGTTTCGCCATTGAGTAGACCAGCCCCTAAAACGATAATGTAATTTTGGTTGTATCGTGGACGGTTGAACTGATACAAAAAAGAAACGGTTATAAAGTTATAGAAAACCACAAAAAGATAAAACAGAATCAATGGGACAGCCGTGAATAATACATTGAACCATTGTGGGAAATATTGGATAAAGAAGATTTGAAATATAGTATATAACGTTAAAAAGATTGCTAATAATAAAGTTAAGAGATTGGCTAATGAGCGAGATTCTCTTTTTAAAACTAATAACCCGTTCCAAAATAAAAAGACGATCAAAATGTAGACGCCAAATAACAAGATCAACAAAACGGGGATAGCAATTATTGCAAATAAACCACCAATAAAAATATTTTGTGTTTCAAGCAGCAAGGTGACTAAGTAGCCGCCAAAACTAATTAAAAAGAAATTGAACAATACCCCGTTCAATAGTTTGCGTTTTTCAGTAAAATAGGAGAATGCAAAAATACTGAAAAAAACAAGTGGGATCAAAAAGTAAAAGGTGGAATAAAAAATTTCCAAAACAATGAAGTAAGTGACCATCATCATAAATGTCCAAGATCCACAATAAAAGAACAGAGCAGGATCACTTTGACGACGGCGCCAATAAAGAATACCGGTAAACCCTAAAACATAGAGAACCAAGAAAGTCAGGTCTCTTGTCAAATTCATAGAATTAACTCCTTTCGTTTAATGAACACGAAATAAAACGTGTTTTGTTTAGGTTGATACCAATTTACGCAAAAACGATTGATTGAAAGATAAATCAATAAAATTGACACAACCTTTACTATTATAGCTAAAATTAGAAAAAAAAGCTGTTCTGAAAAATTAAAAACTAAAAAAAGGAAAACTTGAGGCATGTAGCAGGGATTGTTAGATAAAAGTACACCTCCTAAGTTAGACAATGAGATTCTGACTTAAGAGGTGTACTTAAAATTCTACGTTCTACTTGTTGGTATTTTAGCTGGATTAGAACAAATTACTAAAAAAATCAGTAACATGTCGCCAACCAATCACAAAGATATTTGCTTTTTCAACTGATTTAGCAGTAATAATATCTGTGGTTGGTTCTTTATTGTCTTCCAAATAGCCCAGTGAATCATCGGCTAAGGTAATCGTTGCTGTCCCTACCTTCATACCTTTATTGACGGGAGCTGCTACTTGATTATTCGTTACGACTTTTTTATCAAGGGTAGGAGTAATTTTTAATTTACCAGTATCCATACCATTTCTTACCCAAACTTTTACAGGATTTTTTAAGGCAACTGCTACTGAAGTTTCTTTGCCATCTTTCACTGCTAAGTTTTTTAAATCTGGAATACTTGCATTGGACTTTCCAAGTTCTTTAATTGACCAATTATCATAGCAGTAATCCATTAAACGTCCGGTTTCGTTGAAGCGGGCACTTGGATTTGTAGCATGGTCATCGGCATTTAAAACAACCGTAATGACTCGTCTACCATCTTTATTGATCGTTCCAACAAAACAAGCACCAGCAAATTCAGTTGTACCAGTTTTTAAACCATCTACGCCTTCTTTGTAGTTAACAAACCCAGAAAGCATCCAATTCCAATTCACCATTTCGACAGGTGACTGAGTCCCTTCGCCGAATGTTTCATTAGTAGTATTTGTCACTTTTAATACCTCAGGGAAATCTAAGATCAAGTGTCTGGCAACAATCGCAACATCTTTGGCTGACATTTGGTTTTCTTCTGTTTCCGAGGTACCTTCAGGACGATTCTCACCGAGATAGGAATTATTTAATCCAGAGGCGTTCACAATCGTTGCGTCGTTAATACCCCAATCTTTTAATTGTTTTTTCATCAATTCAAGAAACTTTGTTTCACTGCCAGCTATTTTTTCGGCTAAAGCTACCATTGAGGCGTTAGCAGATTGAATAAAGGCTGAATCAAAAAGTTCTTTGACCGTATAGCTGTTCTCTTTGTGCAAAGGTACGTTTGACAAGTCAGGAACAACGCTCAATTTTTCAGCATAATCTGAAATTGGCACTTTTTCATCCCAAGTCAGTTTTCCTTCTTTTACTTGATCAAGAACGATATAAAGACCAATTATTTTGGTGATTGAAGCAATTCCCATTGGTTTTTCTCCATCTTGATCATAAAGGATCTTACCACTCTCTGCATCAACAGCAAAAGCGGCTTTTGCATTGACTTTGAATGATTCGTCAGCGTGAACTGCTGTGATTGGTAAAATCGCAGTGAGGCACAAGATCAAACTTGTTAATAACATGAACAATCGTAATTTTTTTTGAGGCATTTATTTTCTCCTTGTTTTCTAATAGTTTTCCTATAAATTAAAATTTTATCAAAGAGATAGAGTAGTTTCAATATTTCTGATAAAAACATAATAAAAGATATTTATAGAAAAAGGAGAAAAGTGGTTACTTCTCTTTATCTTTGCTACGAATTTTTACCGGTTGCACTTCTGGTTCATTCAATCGAGAAGCAACAAAAATAGTAACAGCAGTTAGGGTTAATAAACTGAAGATCATGAATATGTGCATGTGATCACCTCATTCATTTATTTTCTATTAGTATAGCAAAAAGAATTGAATTTCTTTTTAAGAAATCAAAAGAATGATTGAGTAAAGTATGAAATAATTATGAAATTAATTAAATAAAACAAAAATAGAAATAAGTCGTTTTATTAAAATTCGTTTTATTATCTCGAAAAAATTTGTTGTGGTAGACTTTACTTATAGTAAAGGAATGACTTTTTTTAGGAGGGATACGATTATGACAAAAATGGCGAAAGAATTATTGTCACAGCTGACTTCAGAAGGTGCTACAGGCCCATTCGTCACGATTATGTTGAACACCCATGTCGCACATCAAGATGTAGAAAAAGATCAAATCAAGTTCAAAAATTTTGCGAAAGAAGCAAAAAAACGGTTTGAAAAAAAATATGCTGAACATGACTGGTCCTTGTTCCAAGAAAAAATCACTAGTTTGTTAGAAGATGCTTCATTTTGGCGAAGCGCTACAACAAGCGTTGCTGTCATCTTATCTCCAGAACATACGTATATCCATCGCTTAGGTATTCCTGTAGATGACCAATATTATGTGAGTGATCTGCCATATCTTCTAGCGATTATCAAAAATAGTCACTTTAACTACGCTTATTATCTACTAGGATTGAATCGTGATTCAATGAAGTTGTACGAAGTAAACAATAAGCAGGTAACTGAAGTAAAATTACCGGAAGATGCACCGAAAGATGTAGTAACAGCTTTAGGTTCGGAGTTAACAGGTGGCGGATTAAACTATACTTCAAATGGTAGTGAGGGAGCTACGTTTCATGGTGTCAATCCAAAAGATGAGGAAGTAGAGATCGACTGGGTCAATTATTATCAAGCAGTTGATGATTATCTTAAGGATACCTTTGACAATCCTGAAAAACGCCCAATTTATCTCTTTGCATTACCGGAAAACCAAACGATGTTCAAAAAAATTGCTAAAAATCCGTACTATTGTTCTGATGTGGCGATCTCTGCCTCACCTGCACAATTATCGTTAAAAGAAATCGAAGCAGGAGCTAAAAAACTCTCTGAGGAATTAGCTGCGAAAGAAGCAGAAGGGTATAATCGTTTGTTAGATAAAAAATTTATCGATCAACTAGTGGATATCGTTCCAGCTGCTAAAGAAGGGAAAATTTCTCACTTGTTTATTGCTACGTCTAACTTAGTGGATGGATTTGGAGAAGATCCAGAAACAGAGTATGATCGCCGTCAAGTTTTAAATGAATTGGCAGATAATGTCATCATGAACGGAGGACAAGTAGTCATTCTTGAACAAAAAGAGGCACCAGATGAGAAAAGTTTAGTAGCAATCCTTCGTTACTAATAGAGTGCCATGAGTTTTTGAATGTTGAATAAAGAAATGATAGAACAAGACTGGGGAAATTTTTTTCCTCAGTTTTTTTTATAGTAAAAAAATAAAAAGTAGAAAAAATTAATTCAACCGGTGTTATTTTACTATCAACTATCGTTCTTATGGGGAATCTTATCAAAAAAAATCGTTAGAGAAAGTCTGAATTATAAGGAAACGATTCCATATTTGTTAGGACGGAATACAGAGATATCCCTCTTTTTCTCGTTTTTGTCAGAAAACACCAGATGAAAAGGAAAAAAAGAAGGGAAAATAGTGGCTATTTTGTAACCGATATGATATATTAAGAGTGTAGTTTTTGTTCGGTAATCTGTGGCATGTTTCAAATAAACATCTTCCAGATATACACCATTCAAGTAATTGCAAAATATGTGTTGAAACACAAGGAGGATTTTTATTATGGAAACAGGTACAGTAAAATGGTTTAACTCAGAAAAAGGTTTTGGATTCATTACAGCAGAAAACGGTAACGATGTATTCGTTCATTTCTCAGCTATCCAAGGCGACGGATTCAAAACTCTTGAAGAAGGTCAAACAGTAAACTTTGACGTTGAAGAAGGTCAACGTGGCCCTCAAGCAACTAACGTTGTTAAAGCTTAATTAATTGATTTGAATAAAAGCTCGATAACTACATTGTAGTTGTCGAGCTTTTTTGTTTTGGATCAATCACGAAGTTAAATACGTTCTTCAGATAAGTGGAATTGATTCTGCATCAATAGGTAGTTGAGTAATCAGCCGGTAGGTAAGGTGATCAGATGATTTAGAAAGTGAACCAATAATATAAAGGTTTTTTTCACAAATGGAAAGAGAGATTAAGAAATTTTCTGGTGATTGTAGTATAATCGCAAGAGAACATTTAAAGGCAAGAGAAGAGGAAGTAAATTTGAAATCAAAAACTTATGCAGTTGTCGATATTGAAACGACTGGGACAAATCCAAAAGAAGATCGCATTATCCAATTTGGATGTGTCATGATTGAAGGTGGTCGAATCACTTCTCGTTTTTCGATTGATATTAATCCCGGACGCAAGATTTCCAAACAAATCCAACATCTGACAGGAATTACCAATCGTCGTGTCCAACAAGCACCTTATTTTGAAGATGTGGCCGCAACCATCTATAATCTGTTGGCGGATACGATTTTTGTTGCTCATAATATTTATTTTGATTATAACTTTCTTAATCAGGAGCTATTAAGGTGCCAAACACCGGGATTAAAGATTCCTGGCATCGATACTGTTGAATTAGCTCAAATCTTCTTGCCAAGTGAGCCAAGCTTTCGATTGGCTGATCTGTCAGAGAGTCTAGGCTTTATTCATGAAAACCCACACCAAGCTGATAGTGATGCCGAAGTGACTGCCCAACTTCTTCTATTGATTGAAGAACGGATGCGCCGTTTACCGTTAGTCACATTAGAAGCCATTTATGCATTAAGTGGGCAAACTGGAATGGATACAAGTCGATTTATTCAAAGTGTGATGGAAGAGATGAGAGAACAACCTCAGCCGTTAAACGAAGAATTAGAGATAATCGATGGGTTAGCTTTGCAAAAAAAAGAAGTAGATCTTTATACCAGCATTCATTACAACGAGCAAGTTTATCCTAGAAAGAAACAAGCTAAAGAAAAGATATTTGGGAAAACATTGATGTATCGTAAGGAACAAAATCGCTTGATGAATGCAGTATACGACCATTTTACCAAAGATGAGTCCAAAGATTTGATGATTGAAGCCGCTACTGGAATGGGAAAAACGATCGGGTATCTACTCCCACTCAGCTATTTAGCCACTCCTGAAAAGCCGGCGATCATCAGTACTGTCTCACTGGTACTCCAGCAGCAGATCTTGGAGAAAGATATCCCATTGTTAAATCAATTGTTGGATCAGCCGATTCAAGCAACAGTGATTAAAAGTTATCGCCATTATATCGATTTGCAAAGGTTCAAAGCGACCCTTGAAGCGCCAAAAGAACAAAAACAATATTTACTTTACCAAATGGCAATCCTTGTTTGGTTGACTCAAACGAAAACCGGTGATTTAGACGAATTGCATTTGACCAACTTGAATCATCTTCTCTTTAGTGAGATTGCCCATCGGGGGACTTCATTTTTAGCTAAAAATCAACCGTTTTATGCACAAGATTTTGTTCGTTTTTTAGAGAGAAAGATCCAGCAAAGCAATTTTTTGATTGTGAATCATGCTTTTTTAGTCCAAGAAACCCAAAGAAAGCGACCATTGTTACCAGAGAGTCCATATTTATTGATCGATGAGGCGCATCATTTGCCTGATATTGCAGAGAAAGTCAATGATCGCCGCTTAAGTATTGCGTATTTTTTCAAACAAATCCAACAGTTTAACGAATCGGATCATTTGTTTGACCGGATCAAAGCCTATTTACCAGAAAACCACGAAGTTCAACGTTGGTTAGAGATTTACCAAGAGGAGTTAAACGCACTTAACGAAGCGCAAATTTTTCTGGCAGAAGGACTGAATCAATTTGCGGCAAAGCAAACAAACGGTCAGTATCCAGAAGAAATGATGATTACTCAAGAAATGCTTTCGCAGTTACCATTTGAGTCGAGCCTTGCAATTGACCATCTCCATGTATTTTATCGTGAAATCAAACAACTACAAGACCAAATGCGCTTAAGTTTGACAATCATTCAAGAAAGCTGGACGAAACAAATGCGCATTGATTTAGCCACTCTTTATCAATTATTCGATCAAATGGAAAAGCAAGCAACTTTGATGGAACAGTGGCTGGAAGATTGGCATGAAAATTTGATCCATTGGTTTGTTCCCAACAAAACGGCGCAACAAACGATTTTTCATCTTCACGATTTCAAGGCAGCCTCACTGAAAAGAACAGTTTGGTATCCGCGCTACACGCATATTTTATATATTGGCGGGACGCTTAAAGTAGGACCGAATCGTCAGTATCTTGCGAAACGTTTAGGAATTGAAGGTACACCATTGAAAGTGATTGCATCTCCTTATGATTACGAAAAACAAGCCCGTATCTATGTACCCAAAGAAGCACCGTCAATTAGTCAAGTTGATCAGCAACAATACGTGGACTATTTGTCTCAGACGTTGTCTCAATTGATCTTACAAGAAAAGCGGCCAATCTTGGTTTTGTTTACGTCACATGATATTTTACAAAAAGTTTATCAGGCGATTCATTTATCCATGTTAGAGCAAGGACGGGAAATCTTAGCCCAAGGGATCGGCGGTAGCCGACAGAAATTGTTGAAACGATTCATGCTGTCTGAAATGAGTGTTTTATTTGGAGCTGATAGTTTTTGGGAAGGTGTGGATTTACCGGGGGATGCTTTACAGATTGTCGTGGTTACCCGCTTACCTTTTGACAATCCGTTACGACCGATGGTGAAGGCAAGGAATACCTATCTTGAATCAGAAGGAATCAACCCATTCTATCAAGAATCGATCCCTAAAGCTGCTTTAAAATTGAGACAAGCCTTAGGAAGATTGATTCGTGGTGAAGAAGATCGAGGCGTTTTATTGATTCTGGATCGTCGATTACTGTCTGCGAAATACAGTAATCGGATCTTGCAGGCCTTACCGAAGAATATTACGATCAAAGAAGAAACATTGGACGATATTTGCAAAGATATCCCAAAATTCTTAAAGAAAAACGAAGAATAAACTTCTTCAGACAATCTATTTTCGCATGAAAAATCTGCTATAATAAAACTTAGCGAATATAAAAGGAGCGACGATCCTTGAAGAAACAATCAAAACAAAAGCAAGAATCTCCGAAAGAAAAAACAATTAATCATGTATTACTAGGGTTGATTATCGCTTTATTAGCGATCATCGTATTTAGTTCGATTTTTTATTTACGTGCGAGCCGCCCAAGGATGCAAGCCAAACAAGAAGCAATTGAGATTGCTAAAAAATACGCAGGACTTGAAGAAGCAGATCACTTTTATTGGTTTACTCGGAATCATACTTACTTTTCTTTGACTGGTAAAAACGATAAAGGGCAAGAAATTGCGGTCATTATTCCTAAATCGGGTGAAAAGGTCAAAGTATTAGCTCAAAAAGATGGGATAACTGAACAAGAAGCCAAAGAAAAAATTGCTCAAGCTCATCCAGAAGTCCAAATCGAAAAAGCTTCACTAGGAATGTACGATAATCAAGCTGTCTGGGAAGTTGTTGGAAAAAATTCAAAGGATCAATTCAATTATTATTTGCTTTCTTTCGAGTCAGGGAAAGAAATAAAAACTATCACTGGAATATAATTTGTAAAGGATGAGTAGGATGAAGCTGTCAAAAAGAGTACAACAATTAGAACCTTCTGTGACGCTTGCTGCAGCAGCAAAAGCAAAAGCTTTGAAAGCACAAGGAAAAGATATCTTAAGTCTAACGGTCGGAGAACCTGACTTTGCAACGCCCGAAAATATCCAAGAAGTGGCGGTTCAGGCAATTAGAAACGGCAAAGCAAGTTACTATACGCCGAGCGCAGGGATTCCTGAACTACGCCAAGCAATTGTCGATTATATCAAGGAGTACTATGGGATCACCTATGAACCTTCTCAAACAATTGTAACGGATGGTGCAAAATTTGCGTTATATGCCCTTTTTCAGACGATTTTAGATCCTGAAGATGAAGTGATCATCCCAGTACCTTATTGGGTAAGTTATGGAGAGCAAGTAAAATTAGCAGAAGGTCGACCGGTATTTGTTAAAGGCGAGGAAAACAATGGATTTAAAATAACTGTTTCCCAGCTAGAAGCATCACGAACCCCTAAAACGAAAGCATTGATCATCAACTCTCCTTCGAATCCGACAGGAATGATCTATGATCAAAAAGAGCTGCAAGCAATCGGAGAATGGGCTGTCAAACATGATATTTTGATAGTTGCAGATGATATTTATGGACGTTTAGTTTATAATGGCAATGAGTTTACTCCAATTGCAACAATCTCTGAAGCTATTCGTAAGCAAACGATCATCATCAATGGGGTCTCAAAAACTTATGCAATGACGGGATGGAGAATCGGCTATGCTTTGGGGAACCAAGAAATCATCGATGGGATGATTGCAATTGCTTCTCAATCAACAAGTAATTCAACAGCAGTCAGCCAATATGCTGCGATTGAAGCGTTGACTGGTGAGCAAGATCCAGTGGAAGAAATGCGCGTGGCATTTGAAGAACGCCTAAATATCTTATATCCGCTTGTTTCAAACTTACCTGGAGTGACACTTAATAAACCACAAGGTGCTTTTTATTTGTTTCCGAATGTAAAAGAAACGTTGGCTATGTGCGGTTATGAGAATGTCACGAAGTGGGTAGAAGATCTATTAGAGGAAACGGGTGTTGCTTTAGTAACTGGTGAAGGATTTGGTGCGCCAGAAAATGTGCGATTAAGTTATGCAACGGATCTTGGAACTTTGGAAGAAGCAGTCCGACGTATTGCGCAATTTATTGAGAGTAAAAGTCAAATATAATCCTAATAATTAAGGTAGAGCGAAGGAGAGTCATAAGTGGAAACAATTCAAATCATTGATTCGAAAAATCATGTAGGAGAAACAGTAAAGATTGGCGCTTGGGTAGCAAATAAACGTTCAAGCGGAAAAATTGCTTTTCTACAACTAAGAGATGGAACAGCTTATTTTCAAGGAGTAGTTGTGAAAAGTGAAGTTCCAGAAGAAGTATTTCAATTAGCGAAAAATCTTCACCAAGAAACATCAATCATCTTGACCGGAGAAATCCGTGAAGATAGCCGTTCAAAATTTGGCTACGAAATCGGGATTAAGACAATTGAAGTTGTCAGTGAAAGTCATGATTATCCCATCACACCTAAAGAACATGGAACTGATTTTTTGATGGATCACCGTCATTTATGGTTACGTTCTTCCAGACAACATGCAATCATGCAAATCAGAAATGAAATTATTCGTGCAACATATGAGTTTTTTAATAACCATAACTTTGTCAAAATCGATCCTCCAATTTTAACTGGTTCTGCACCAGAAGGAACGACTGACTTATTTGAAACGAACTATTTTGACCAAAAAGCGTACTTATCACAAAGTGGTCAATTATATATGGAAGCTGCAGCGATGGCTTTTGGTAAAGTATTCTCCTTTGGTCCAACATTCCGTGCAGAAAAATCAAAAACACGTCGTCATTTGATCGAATTTTGGATGATTGAACCTGAGATGGCATTTACACATCAAGAAGAAAGTCTAGAGGTCCAAGAACAATATGTTGCTTTCTTAGTACAAAATGTATTGGATCACTGTGATTACGCATTAGATGTCTTGGAACGAGACAAAGAAGTATTGAAAACTTATACGAAGTTACCATTCCCACGTATCTCTTATGATGATGCGATTGAATTATTGAAGAAAAATGGGTTTGATGATATTGAGTGGGGCGATGATTTTGGTTCTCCGCATGAGACATTCATTGCCAATTCATTTGAACAACCCGTATTTATCTTGAATTATCCAAAAGCAATCAAACCTTTCTATATGAAACCACATCCAACTCGTGAAGATGTAGTGATCTGTGCCGATATGATCGCACCAGAAGGATACGGTGAGATCATTGGTGGTAGTGAACGGGCAACGGATTATGAATTCTTATTAGAACAGATCAAAAATCATGGTTTAGACGAAAATGAATATTCTTGGTATCTTGATTTGCGTAAATATGGTTCAGTGCCACATTCTGGATTTGGATTGGGCTTAGAGCGAACAGTTACTTGGATCGCAGGTATCGACCATGTGCGTGAAGCAATTCCATTCCCACGTTTGTTGAACCGTATCTATCCATAAAAATGAAATAGCTGGTTCAACCACAAAAAACTGCAGAAAGTGGCCTCTTAGGAGGTTAACTTTCTGCAGTTTTTTTATAACTTAGTCAGTTGGTAATGGCTTTTTTAAAGCTTCGATTAATGGTTGGATCGTTGATTGCTGAAGAAGCAATTCTAAGGTACGAATCTCTTTTAGCGAAGGATAATTGTCTAAAAGTAGCCAGTTTTTCTGAGGAGCTATTGGAATATTAGAAATCCAGTAATCGATGGAATCTGCATTTTGATCGTTCATTACAGAATCTTGGACATCAATGATTTCAAAAACTGCGTACTCATTCAATTTCGTTTTAAGAAGCGTAATCAGTAATTCACTATGTACTTGGTCGTAGGTAAAAGCAAGACCAATTTTTTTCTTCTGTTGATTTTTTCTAATAAGTTCCTTTAAGTGTTTATCATAGATAATTGTAAGATAGAGCCATTCATAAAATAAAGGATCATCATTTATTTCATTTCTGAAAGTGATCAATTTTTGTAACAGTCGGTTAGCAGTATGGGCAGAAAAGCGCCCATTTTGCTTAAAAAATTCAATCACAAATCGTTTTTTTTGATCATTTAACAAATATTTGATTTTTCCAGACAAAGTTAGTGATTGATCGATCGAATAATGGAGCTCAATTTCTTTATTTTCTCCAAATAGCTGGTAGAGTTCAGTTGTCAACTGAATCAAGGATTGCTTTTTCCCTTGCATTTCTAGTGAAAGCTTTGGTTCTTTCATCATTGACTGAAATGTTAAGAGATTTGATTGGACGACACCCGTATATGAAAGCTTGAATACTTCTTTGAAGTGTGCATAATCAATGACGATTCGTGAATCATCAAATGGTAAAGTTGCTGAGGATATTGCATTTTTATCCGCTGATTTATAATAAGTCGTTGATTTTTGGATATGGACACTAAGCTTAATAATCACCCAGATCCAGCTACTTAATCGTTGTTGTTCTCGAGAAGTAGAGAAGTTGGGCAATTCGGTAAATGCTTGCAACAGTTGATCAAGAATTAATTGTTCTTTCGGAAGAATATATTGAGTATTAGCGTGATATTTTTCTGAAAAAAAGACATAAAAAAACTGATATAGTTTAGATGAATCTCCTGTAAAGTAGAAAGGAGAGTCAGTCAGACAAATATCATGGCAGTTCAAAAAATCAGCTACTTGTTTTTTGATACGGCGAAATTGAGATTTACTGATTTTTAGTTTTTTTAAAATTTCCGAAGTTGTTATAAACGGACAAGAAAAAACCAGAGAAATAAATTGAATCTGTACAGAATCTTGATAAATATAACTGTATATTTCACTATAGCTGATTGGTTTATTTTTTCTCAGCAATAAATAATCTTTTTTCTTTTCCACTTGAAAAAAGCCACGATTTTCCAGCTCATTCAATTGTTTAAGAATCGTTTGCTTGGTTGCTTGGGTTGTTTCTTCTAGTTGTTGAACGGTCACTTGTCCATTTGCTAAATATGTTTCTAAAATAATTAATTGGATATAATGTTTTTTGGATAATATCGCTTTCATCTTGGTTGGAACCTCCTTACTCGTTATAAGGATTGTACTAATGAAATAGTTGCTATCGGCAATGATAATTTCTTTTTTTGGAAAAAAAAATTATGGACAATTCCAAAAAATTAGTAAACATTAGCAGGCTTGCTAAATAGAGAGATGAAAAATGGGAATTTGGCGATTTATTTCTTTTTTTGTGTAAAAAAGGATCTTTAAAATAAAATGTTCATGAAAATTCAAGGCAAATAAAAGAGTATCTCCAGAGATAATATAGAATGAGTCTCGTTACCTAATCGTAACAGCAGAAATCAATTAGTGGGGGAAAATAGAATGAAAAATAACATGAAGAAGGTATTTGTCGCAAGTATTGCCTGTCTGTCTTTAGGAACTTCTATAGGCGTACATGCAACAACCATAGGCAAGGAAGCTATTACTATCAGTGATAACTTGAAAGAAGTGGTTGAGGACTCGATTATCAGTAACGGGGATTTTAGCGCTGGTTTAGATCATTGGATCGTGTCAAACCCAGAATCGAACAATCCAACACTGGTAACTGAAAATGGGGTTTCTTATGTGAAAGCAATGTTGGGCGAAAATATCCATCAATATGTGAAATTACAACCCAACACGACCTACACATTTTCTTATGACGCTGCGGGAAGTAAAAATTTTCCGGGTAAAGTCGAGTTTGGTACATTGAATCACGGAGAAGAATTTGTTTCTTTACAAGAATCGGCACATAATAATGAACAATGGGAAAGACATTCGTTTACTTTTACGACACCAGAAAAAGACAATACATATATTATCCGTTTTTCTTCTACGGGAAATGGTTGGGCAACTTTTAAAAATATCGATATCCAATCTGAAGATGACACATCCCAAAATACTTTGTTATCTGTTGGAGTAGAAAGTCACCAACCATATATCTACTTAAACTTAACGCCAGAACAATTTAATAGCAAACAACGCCTGATGGTTTATTTGGATGGTAACTATTATTTTGAAACGTATAATGGTAAAGCTTACTACTCTTACAAAGATATAACAGACGAACTAGTAAAGATACGTCGTGGGTTTGAAGGCAACAAAGGTGAAAAAATTGAAGTTTATTTAGCACCTGGTTCACCTGGTCAAAGCTCTGCAGGTAAAGTATTGTTAGAAACCTATGTAGTAGAGAAAAGATTGGAATCAGCAGCGACTGAATATGATCAGATCGTGAAAGATATTCAAGTAGTTGGAAATAAAGTAGTGATGGATATTGATCGAGAAATATTTGAGCAAGACAATCGAATCGTACTTTATAAAAATGATGCATATATCGCGGAAACTTATAAAGGAAAAGCTTACTATTCATCAGTCAAAAAAATGAATGAGACCGTTCGGGTGACTTACAGTAAAGGCGTGGTTGCTGGCGATATCATTTCAGTTAAATTAGTAGGTAATCGACCAGGAACAAGTACTACGAATAGTTTCCAACAACTACTAGCGACTATAGAAGTGGAATAATCCCAGTAAAATAGATATCGCTTAGGATGAAGAGATACGACAACAATAAAAAAACTCCCTCACTCGTTTGGCTAGTGGGGGAGTTTTAATCAAATAGGAGAAATGCTTATTTTTTTTATTGCTGATAAGATAGCTATTAGGTATGGATTATTTCGGGTAAGGACAAGTGTAGATTCCGTTGTTCAGTTCTTTTTTATTTGTGACACTCCTGTACTCTTACAATGGATGATATGGTTTTCACTTTATGAGTCGCTTTTTTTATTGTAAAGGTAATGCTTTTTTGATTGATAAAAAATAGAAGAAGTATTAGTTTGACAAATGAGTGACCACTCATATATAATTATACATGAATAAACGTTCATGTTTAAAGTGAGGAGGTCAGAGCATGAAAAGCTATCGATTAGAAGGATTGGATTGCGCAAACTGTGCAATGAAAATCGAAAAAAGAATCAACGAAATCAATGGGGTAAAGCAAGCAAATGTTAACTTTGCTGTAGGTAAATTAACGATTGACGCAGATCAGGATAAGATAGGTGAAATCGAAACTGAAACTAGAAAAGTGATCAAGGAATTAGAACCAGAAGTTGAGGTAAAAGAGATGGAAGAAGTGACTTCGACATTAAATGAAGAAAAAAAGGATCTGATTCGTATTGTCCTATCAGCTATTGGCTTATTAGGGTTGTTTATTTGGGCTCCAGCTGAACCGATTCGTTTTATTGGATTTTTACTTGTCTATTTATTTATTGGTTTTGATGTTATTAAACAAGCTGCATTAAACATTACGAGAGGTCAATTGTTTGATGAAAATTTTTTGATGGCAATCGCAACGATCGGTGCGATGTTGATTGGTGAATATCCAGAGGCAGTAGCGGTCATGTTGTTTTATCAAGTAGGTGAATATTTCCAAGGCTTTGCAGTCAACCAATCAAGAAAATCGATACGTGCATTGATGGAGATTCGACCAGAAGTGGCTCATGTTGAAACAGAAGCTGGATTGGTGACTACCCAGCCAGAAAGAGTAATGATTGGGGAGCATGTTTTTGTCAAACCAGGAGAACGAGTACCATTAGATGGGAAAGTCATCAGTGGGCAGTCATTAGTTGACACTTCTGCATTAACGGGAGAATCGGTTCCAAAAGAAGTTTTTGAAGGAGAGTCAGTATTAAGTGGTTTTATCAATATCAATCAACCATTAGTTGTTGAAGTAGAAAAAAATTATCAAAACTCAACCATTAGTAAATTGCTCGAATTAGTAGAAAATGCAAGTAGTAAAAAGGCACCAGCAGAAAATTTCATCACTAAATTTGCTCGTTACTACACGCCAGTGGTAGTAGTATTAGCTGTTTTATTAGCCATTTTACCACCACTTGTGTTACCAAATACAGGATTTGATGAATGGATTTACCGAGCTTTGACGTTCTTAGTGATTTCGTGTCCTTGTGCTTTAGTAATTTCGGTACCTTTAAGCTTTTTTGGAGGAATTGGTGGAGCTAGTAAAATGGGTGTATTAGTGAAGGGTAGTAATTACCTTGAATTATTAGCTCATACAGACACCATGGTTTTTGACAAAACAGGAACTCTGACAAAAGGTGATTTTTCTGTTCAATCAATTGAAACTACTATGGTTGAACCTTTATTCATGCAATATGTTGCAAGTGTAGAACAATATTCGACACATCCGATTGCACAAGCGATTTTAGCTGATTATGAAGGAGCATTATTACCCACGGATCAAATGGAAGAAGTTTTAGGCGAAGGAATCAAGGCAGTTGTGGATGGGAAAGTAGTCTTAGTAGGAAATCATAAACTTTTCACTCGATACAATATAGCCTTTCCAGTCAATCAAGCAGTTGGTACCTTAGTATATGTGGCAATTGATCAACAGTATGTTGGAAGCATAGTGATTGCAGATTCCATCAAAGAAGATGCAAAAACAGCTTTACAAAAACTAAAAAAACTTGGAGTTAAACAAACTGTGATGCTTACCGGGGACGCACAAGCAATTGCGACACATATTGGAAATGAATTAGGAATCGACACGGTCTATAGCGAGCTCTTACCGCAAGACAAAGTGGCTAAATTAGAACAAATCCTTACGAACGCATCGCAAAAGACTGCGTTTGTTGGTGACGGAATCAATGATGCACCTGTGCTAGCTAGAGCTGATGTCGGAATAGCGATGGGAGGTCTTGGAAGTGATGCAGCAATCGAAGCGGCTGATGTAGTGATCATGAATGATGAACCTGGAAAAATCGCAGATGCTATTCGCTTATCAAGAAAAACGTTGAAAATCGTTAAACAAAATATTATCTTTGCGATCGGGATCAAAAGTGTTGTCTTAATTTTAGGCGCATTCGGGATCGCCACAATGGGAGATGCCGTATTTGCTGATGTAGGTGTCACTGTACTAGCAGTCTTAAACGCTATGAGATGTTTAAAACTCTAACGATCGACTGTTGATCTAAACACAAGCATCGTTAAAGTGAACTTTTCTTGCCTACGGAGTAGGATTATCAGAAAATAAGTGAAAATCTTTAACCAAACTATTTATATGCGTATTTAAAATGAAGTTCTATAGGTGTATTTTGTTTGTTATTGATTAATAGAAAAGAAATTTTCCTTTATTCGTCAGCTTGATGCCTGTTCGGATGAAAGGGGAATTTCTTTTTTTATGTAAAAGCAACGATTTTTGAATTGTAGTACCGGTTGTTGTTTTTTGATTAGAAATTAAGTATATTAAAATAACTATTTGATCTAATTTTTAGAAAATTCTTTTACACCCTTCAGTTTGAAAGGGATTAACTAATTTATACAAGGTGTTATCTTGTGTAAAATGATAAAAAGATGGAAAAATAGTGTGGGAAAATTAAAAATATACACACATAAAATAACGAACTATTGTAAATAGATAAGAATTTGTTTATGATTGTAAATAGATAAATATTTTATTTAAAAAAATTTAAAAGGAGAAAACAGATGAACGATAAGCAACTACGTTGGTTTACCGTAGCACTCATTGCTTTCAACATGGTTTGGGGCATGGGGAATGTAGTAAACAACTATGCGCAACAAGGAATCTCAGTTGTTACTTCTTGGCTATTGATTCTTGCTATTTATTTTATCCCTTATGCCTTGATCGTAGGGCAACTTGGTTCCGCATTTAAAGACAGTAAAGGTGGCGTCAGCTCTTGGGTCGAAAATACGACATCAAATAAACGGTTGGCATACTATGCTGCATGGACTTATTGGGTCGTCCACATTCCTTATCTTGCACAAAAACCTCAGGCAATTTTGATTGCTGCTGGATGGGCAGTTCAAGGAAATGGAAATATTGTTAACACGATGACTGTTCAAATGGTAGCAGTGATTTCCTTAGTAATTTTCTTAGCCTTCTTGTATCTTTCTACAAAAGGATTATCCACATTGAAGGTCATTGGTGGATTAGCAGGAACTGCGATGTTTGTCATGTCACTTTTATTTATTTTGATGGCAGTAACAGCTCCATTTATTACTACTGATATGGAATTTGCTACTACAGGAATGAATCAGGTCAAAACATACATCCCGACATTTGACTTTAGCTATTTTACGACCGTTTCGATGCTTGTATTTGCAGTAGGTGGGGCAGAAAAAATCTCTCCTTATGTTAATTCCACAAGAAATCCAGCCAAAGAATTTCCAAAAGGAATGATTTTCTTGGCTGCAATGGTTGGTGTTTGTGCGGTTTTAGGTTCTGTAGCGATGGGAATGTTATTTGCGAGTGACAATATTCCGAAAGACTTAATGGCAAATGGTGCTTACAGTGCTTTCCAAATTCTAGGCAACTATTATGGCATTGGTAATTCGTTGATGATCATCTATGCTTTGACAAATATGGTTGGTCAAATTTCCGCATTAGCCTTCTCAATCGATGCACCACTGAAAATTTTATTAGCAGATGCAGATCCAGAATTTGTTCCTTCATGGTTACGTAAACGAAGCAATAAAGGAACACTCGTCAATGGCTATTTATTGACTGGGATTTTAGTTAGCATCATCATTTTACTACCCATTTTTGGAATCAAAGACATGAACGAATTAGTGAAATGGTTGACTAATTTAAATTCAGTAGTAATGCCTATGCGTTATTTATGGGTATTCTTAGCGTATATGATGTTGAATAAAGCTTACAAGAAATTTACTTCTGAGTATAAATTCGTGAAGAATCCAAAGGTTGGTTTTATTTTCGGTGCTTGGTGTTTTGCCTTTACCGCTTTTGCTTGTATTCTGGGAATGGTTCCCAAAGTCGAGTATGCGGCTGATCCTAAAGCTTGGTGGTTCCAGTTGATCTCAAATGTCGTTACACCAATTATTTTGATCATGTTGGGAATGATCTTACCAGCGATTGCCCGTCGTGATAAAAATAAAAATGTAAAAGAAACATTGATTGAAACATAATGAGCTGAGAGAGAAACGATCGTTTCTCTCTTTTTTTGTGCCTCATGTTATCATAAATAAAAAAAGAAAAAGTTTTGAGTGGAGGAGGAATAAGATGAAGATAGTAATTTTAGGACAAAGTGGCTCTGGAAAATCGACACTGGCAAGAACTATTCAAGAAACGGCAAAGATTCCTCTTTTACCCTTAGATTTTTTATGGCATGGTACAGATTATAGTGAAAAGGCACAAGTTTGGTTTCAACTAGAGCAAGAAAACTTTATGGCTAAACATGAGAACTGGATCATCGAAGGAAACTATCTTGCTACTGCTAGGAAGAGACTGCAAGAAGCAGATCAAATCATCTTATTACGAGTGCCAACGTATCTTGCAATGGCTCGTGTCATCAAACGAACTTTAAAAAGAAAGCGAGATCGTGCGACCAGACCAGACATGCCTAATGACTTTACTGAAAAGTTGGATAAAGAATACTTGGATTTTTTGTGTTTTGTTTGGCGTTTTAAGCGAAAGAATGAACCTCGAATCTTCCAACTGATTGATACATTGCAAGTAAAAAATAAGTTACTCATTTTAGATAATAAACGTGATCGACAAAAGTATATTAACCAGTTGAAAAAAATAAGCCCATTGGTTGACAATTTACGATTACAGTTGTAATCTATTATCGAAGTTAAGTTTACAAATGTAATCGATGGAGGTGGAAAACTAATGGAAGAAAAGAGAGTATTAATTAAAATCAGTGATTCTGAATGGGAAGTCATGCGAGTTATCTGGACTTTAGGTCAAGCAAATGCCCAACAAATCACTCAGATATTAGCTGATTCGATGGATTGGAAAGTAGCAACTGTTAAAACCCTTCTAGGGCGTTTGGTGAAAAAAGAAGCGCTTTGGACTGAACAAGAGGGAAAGAAATTTATTTATCATCCAGCTGTTTCCGAGATGGAAACCGTTCGAAGTGCTACTGAAAATCTCTTTTCACATATTTGTGCAAAAAGAGTCGGTGCGACGATTGCTGATTTGGTTGAAGAAGCGACATTGACCCAAGCAGATATTCAGCAGATCATGAAACAACTCAATAAAAAAGAGCCAGTCGAAACGATTGAATGTAATTGTATACCTGGTCAATGTGAATGTAAGAAACAGTAATAAGGAGGAAACAAGAATGAAACAAGAATTTTCAGTTAAAGGGATGAGTTGCAACCATTGTGTGGCTCGGATTGAAGAAGCGGTCGGAAGAATCAGTGGTGTCAAAAAAGTAAAAGTTCAGCTGAAAAAAGAAAAAGCCGTTGTGAAATTTGATGAAGCAAATGTTCAAGCGACAGAGATTTGTCAAGCAATCAATGAATTAGGCTATCAAGCAGAGGTGATTTGATGGCAACGAATACTAAAATGGAAACATTTGTCATTACTGGAATGACATGTGCGAATTGTTCTGCTCGAATCGAAAAAGAACTAAATGAACAACCTGGTGTCATGTCTGCTACTGTCAATTTAGCCACTGAAAAGGCAAGTGTGAAATATATCGACACTACTACAGAAAGATTGATCAAAAGTGTCGAAAATATCGGCTATGGGGCAATTTTATATGACGAAGCGCATAAACAAAAAATTGCTGAGGAGAAACAAACCTATTTAAGAAAAATGAAGTTTGATCTTATCTTTAGTGCGATCTTAACTCTACCCTTGATGTTAGCAATGATTGCCATGATGCTTGGAAGTCATGGACCAATTGTGTCGTTCTTCCATCTGCCTCTTGTGCAGCTGCTCTTTGCTTCGCCTGTGCAATTTTATGTAGGTTGGCGCTTTTATAAAGGAGCCTATCATGCATTAAAAACTAAGGCGCCGAATATGGATGTCTTAGTTGCGATTGGAACATCTGCAGCCTTCGCATTAAGCATTTATAATGGTTTTTTCCCTAGCCATTCCCATGATCTTTATTTTGAAAGTAGCAGTATGATCATTACCTTGATTTTACTTGGAAAGTATTTAGAACATACAGCAAAAAGTAAAACAGGCGATGCCATCAAAAAGTTGATGTCCCTTCAGACAAAAACAGCACAAGTTTTAAGAGATGGCAAAGAAGAGACGATTGCAATTGATGAGGTCATGATCGATGACATCTTAGTGATTCGTCCTGGTGAACAAGTACCTACAGATGGACGGATCATTGCTGGCGCTAGTGCATTGGATGAAAGCATGTTGACAGGAGAAAGTGTACCTGTTGAGAAAAAAGAAAAAGATATGGTTTTTGGTGGAACGATCAATACCAATGGATTGATCCAAATACAAGTTTCTCAGATAGGAAAAGATACGGTGTTGGCACAAATCATCCAAATGGTGGAAGATGCTCAAGGAAGTAAAGCACCGATCCAACAAATTGCTGACAAGATTTCAGGAATTTTCGTACCGATCGTTTTGTTTTTAGCATTGGTGACACTATTAGTTACAGGATGGCTCACGAAGGATTGGCAGTTAGCATTACTTCATAGTGTGTCCGTTTTGGTCATTGCTTGCCCCTGTGCGCTTGGTTTAGCAACACCAACTGCCATCATGGTAGGAACAGGAGTCGGTGCTCATAATGGGATATTGATCAAAGGTGGCGAAGCGTTAGAAGGAGCCGCTCATCTAAATAGTATTATTTTGGATAAAACTGGAACGATTACACAAGGCCGACCAGAAGTAACAGATGTCATCGGTCCCAAAGAGATCATTTCCCTTTTCTATTCCCTTGAACATGCTTCTGAACATCCTTTAGGAAAAGCTATTGTTGCTTATGGTGCAAAAGTCGGTGCAAAAACTCAGCCAATCACTGATTTTGTTGCTCATCCTGGTGCAGGAATCAGTGGAACGATCAACGGTGTTCATTATTTTGCTGGGACTAGAAAGAGACTAGCTGAAATGAACCTTTCATTTGATGAATTTCAAGAACAGGCGTTAGAATTAGAACAGGCAGGGAAAACAGTTATGTTTTTAGCCAACGAAGAACAGGTTCTTGGAATGATTGCCGTTGCTGATCAAATCAAAGAAGATGCAAAACAAGCAATCGAGCAACTACAACAAAAAGGTGTAGATGTGTTTATGGTTACGGGAGATAATCAACGAGCCGCTCAAGCAATCGGCAAACAAGTAGGAATTGATTCCGACCATATCTTTGCAGAAGTTTTACCTGAAGAAAAAGCCAACTATGTAGAAAAACTACAGAAAGCTGGAAAGAAAGTTGGCATGGTCGGTGATGGAATCAATGATGCCCCAGCGCTAGCTTTAGCAGATGTTGGGATTGCAATGGGAAGTGGAACCGATATTGCGATGGAAACAGCCGATGTGACATTAATGAATAGTCATTTAACTTCTATCAATCAAATGATTTCTTTATCAGCTGCCACATTAAAAAAAATCAAACAAAATTTGTTTTGGGCATTCATTTATAATACGATCGGGATTCCTTTTGCTGCCTTTGGTTTTTTAAACCCAATCATTGCTGGTGGCGCAATGGCCTTTAGTTCAATCAGTGTATTATTGAATTCTTTAAGCTTAAATCGAAAAACGATCAAATAAATCGTTTCAGAGGAAAGGAAGGAAAAAAATGAATAATGGAATGGATCCTGAGAATGAAACAAATAAAAAGGGCGCTATTGGAAAGAATCCTGAGGAAAAAATAACTGTAGAACAAACGAATACCAAGAATAATTTACAGGAACATGGAAAAATGGAAAATATGGATCAACACCATACGCATGGACACATGGAAGGGCATCAACAGATGGACCATGGACACATGAGCGGAATGGATCATAGCCATATGGATCATGAAAATATGAGTGGAATGGATCATAGCCACATGGGTCATGAAAATATGGGTGGAATGGATCATTCTATGCACATGGGGAACTTTAAGCAAAAATTTTGGCTTTCTCTGATTTTAGCGATTCCGATTATTCTTTTTTCACCGATGATGGGGATGTCCTTTCCTTTTCAAGTGACGTTTCCTGGTTCTAATTGGGTGGTGTTGGTTCTGGCAACGATTTTATTTGTTTATGGCGGACAACCATTCTTAAGCGGAGCCAAAATGGAATTGAAACAAAAAAGTCCAGCAATGATGACACTGATTGCTATGGGGATTACCGTCGCATATGTTTATAGTGTGTATTCTTTTATAGCCAACCTCATCAACCCCCATACACATGTCATGGATTTTTTCTGGGAATTAGCAACGTTAATCGTAATCATGTTATTGGGACATTGGATCGAAATGAATGCAGTCTCTAATGCCAGCGATGCTTTACAAAAATTAGCAGAATTATTACCTGAATCGGTAAAACGATTGAAAAAAGACGGGACTGAAGAAACCGTCTCTTTAAAAGAAGTCCATGAAGGTGATCGTCTAATTGTTCGTGCTGGAGACAAGATGCCAACGGATGGGACGATCGACAAAGGACATACCATTGTTGATGAATCTGCTGTTACGGGTGAATCCAAAGGGGTTAAAAAGCAAGTGGGCGATTCGGTCATTGGTGGATCAATTAATGGCGACGGAACAATTGAAATTACTGTAACAGGTACTGGCGAAAATGGTTACCTTGCAAAAGTAATGGAGATGGTACGAAAAGCCCAAGGAGAAAAATCTAAATTAGAGTTTCTATCAGATAAAGTAGCAAAATGGTTATTTTATGTGGCTTTAGTAGTTGGGATCATCGCCTTTATTGCTTGGCTCTTCCTAGCAAATCTACCAGATGCACTAGAACGAATGGTCACCGTGTTCATCATTGCTTGTCCGCATGCACTGGGACTTGCGATTCCATTAGTCGTTGCTCGTTCGACTTCGATCGCAGCTAAAAATGGGTTGCTTTTGAAAAATCGGAATGCGATGGAACAAGCCAATGATCTAGATGTGATCATGTTAGATAAAACAGGCACGTTGACCCAAGGAAAATTTACTGTAACTGGTATTGAGATTTTAGATGAAGCTTATCAAGAAGAAGAAATCTTGAAATATATCGGTGCTTTAGAAGCACATGCAAATCATCCTTTAGCGATTGGGATAATGAATTATTTAAAAGAAAAAAAGATTACTCCTTATCAAGCACAGGAACAAAAAAATTTAGCAGGTGTTGGTTTAGAAGCAACTGTGGAAGACAAAGATGTTAAAATTATTAATGAAAAAGAAGCAAAACGTTTAGGACTAAAAATCGACCCTGAACGATTAAAAAACTATGAAGCTCAAGGAAACACTGTCAGCTTTTTAGTAGTTTCAGATAAATTAGTGGCTGTGATTGCTCTAGGAGATGTCATTAAACCAGAAGCAAAAGAGTTTATCCAAGCGATCAAAGAAAAAAATATTATCCCAGTCATGTTGACTGGGGATAACCCCAAAGCAGCCCAAGCAGTAGCGGAATATCTTGGAATCAATGAATATTACGGCGGTCTACTGCCAGATGACAAAGAGGCGATCGTTCAAAGATATCTTGATCAAGGAAAAAAAGTGATCATGGTTGGTGACGGCATCAATGATGCGCCAAGCTTAGCACGGGCAACGATAGGTATGGCAATCGGAGCAGGAACTGATATTGCGATTGATTCTGCAGATGTTGTCTTAACGAACAGTGACCCCAAAGATATCTTGCATTTCTTAGAATTAGCAAAAGAAACAAGAAGAAAAATGATCCAAAATCTTTGGTGGGGCGCTGGTTATAATATTATTGCTATTCCTTTAGCAGCAGGAATCTTAGCACCGATCGGACTTATTTTAAGCCCAGCAGTGGGAGCAGTCTTGATGTCACTAAGTACAGTGGTCGTTGCGCTCAACGCCTTAACTTTAAAATAAGTTGTTAACGTTACTTGATTAACGAGTGAGTGTAAAAATAGAAAAAAGACAATCTTTAAGGACAAACACAAGCAAATTTATTCAAATGAAAACTGGCAAGCAGCTATTTTTCAGCGAATCAATTTTAGCAAAGGTCGTTAAAGATTGTCTTTTTTATTTATGTAGACAAAATGAAAAGAAAAAATGGCAGGAGAAAAGTTGAGAGAGGGATTCAAGAAATAATCAGTAACCATAGTTGTTCCCATTGTACGAAATTTTGCACAGTTCAATGTGTGACGGTAAGAAAAAAATAGCAGTAGTTAACTTTTTCGATCTGTTAAATTAGAATTTAATGAATTTCGTTTGAATTAAAGAAGAAAAAATGTTTTTTTTCGTAATTTATATATAGGGAGATGTATTAATCTATAGTTGATCGTACTCCTGAAACACACAGTAAAAAATAAGTGAGGGAACGCCAATGAAGTGGCAAAGATTATTGTCAAAAAATGTACAAAATCTATTTATATTGATCCATCAAATGAAAGATTTATCGTGGAAAAAAACGGATCTAGCAGAAAAACTATTAGTTGATGTAAAAACGATCGATCGATATTTAAAAAGATTAGAAGAAGGAGATTTTCCGATCCAATTGATTCAACATAAAAAAAGCGTAAAGCTGATTTATAATAAAGGCTACAGTGAGCCCTATTTGTTGTTTGATTTTCTGATCCACTCTTCGTCCTTTTGCTTATTGAAGGATTTGATTTTGAACACGGAGTATCAACAAGAGTATGATCGCTCCTCACAAGAGCGTCTAAGAAAATGGCTGGGTGAATATCATTTGTCTTTTTCTTATCGAAAACAACAACTTTATGGTTCTGAAAGAAAGATACGCTATCTTTTTTTCTGTTTTCTTAAAGATTTTCCCCTCTTTTTTATTGGGGATACAGAACAGTCTTTTTCCGAATTATTTATCCATTTGTTGGAGACACGTGCCCAAAATGCCGAAATCAAAATATTAGACGAACATCGCACGCTTTTTTTTGAACTTTTTCCAGAGTTGTTATTCCGACACGAACAACGTTTATCTGTCCGCGAAAAAAATTACCGCTGTATCGTTCGTTTAAGTTGCAACATCATTATCGAAAAATACTGGAAAAAAATTGAAGAAACGAAAATCTACCGAAAATTAATGACCTTAACAGAGAAATTGGATTCGTTGTTTTGGTTGGCTAGTGAATTTGAAAGTACGAATAAAACAACGATCACGCGAGTTATCTATCAAGAGTGGCTCCGTTACTCAATTGGACTACACGAAAGAGTAGTCAAAGAGGAATTTCATGAGTATCAGGAAAGCTTGCGTTTGGTGCCGAATGTTAATGAAAAACTTTATCAATACCGGATGGCTTTACAACAAGCACTTACATATCCATCGTATGAATGGGGCCTACTTTTACTTAAAGTTTTGCAAGAAAGAGGATACCTGGAAATCTATCCACCAGAAGTAAAAATCGTCTTTTTTTTTCGTTACGATCATGAGGAAGCGCGCCGCCTAGCTTCTGTTCTGGATAAGACCTTGCGACATCGAAAACGGACCTCCATACATGTTTGTACTCGATCAATCCCTCCAAGTTATGCACAATTGATTATTACGGACCATTTTTTTCCATTAAATAATAGTAAACATCAAAAGACTTATTTCTACCAACCTTCTTTTGGGGTAGATCGTCTACTATCAGATATTGATTATTGGATTGATACGAAAAATTGATTTTTATCATATGAAAAGGGTGTGTTATAATAAAGAAGATGAGTAAAGGAGGATGTCTTTTGGATTTAAAGAAATTAGAAGTTCCTACATCTTCAATCACTGAAGTAAAACGATCACCGATGGATGTATTTGATCAGGCAAGAAAAGCTGAAACCGGTGTATATATATTTAATCGTGAAAAAGTTGCAGGAGTGATGTTGACACAAGAGCAATATGAAACACTGTTACAAGAATTAGCAGATTTACGTCAGAAGGCAAATGAAGAAGTACAGGCACCTATAGAAAGTAATGAACTACTTGGAAACTACGCTGACCAAACAGCTGCTGTCGTTTCGACTTCTGATGGTCTAGATGAGCTGGTACAAACACTGAAACGTTATTTGATTACTGGTGTAACGATTTCTGCTAAAAATTTAGATGAACGAATGGTTACACTAGGTTTCATTACGAAAAAGACGGGCTTTGGAGGAGTGGTCGATATGTTAAACGAATTGACCGCAACTGGAAAGATCAATTATCAGTTACGTAGAAAACCAAACAGTCGTACAGTAATTGCCGAGATTATTGGTGAACAAGACAGTCAATCACAATTATTTGATAAAATTATTATAAAAAAAATCTATCTGCATGAACTTTAATGAATAGCGTAAATTTTTATTTTTTGCTTCTTTCGGTGCTATGATTTTTCAGACTTTTTTACAAGGATCAATGAGAAATCATAGCTGATTTTCTATAAAAATTGGGTGGTTACCGATCCTTTGCTAGTCATATTTTTTCGATTCACTGATTTAACGAGTGAAAATTCTTGCCCAAAAAGCCCCAAGAATTTGAGGGATCAAATACAAAACCGAAAGCAGTAAAATCAGTTGGGTTGGTTTGAATGGCTGGTAAAAGAAATGCCAATCAGAGTAATAGTGACAAATCAAATAAGAAATGAATGTTGAACTAATATTAATAAAGAAGAGAAAGAGTAACTGTTGCTTTTTCTGGAAGCTAAAGCCAGCGTAAAAAGACAGAAAAATCAAAAAAATCAAGCCAAAAACAGAATGATACCGATAATCTAGTAGTAAAGAGAAGTACACATACGGAATGAAAAGTAAGAGCAAAATTAATTTTTTTCCATGATTTTTCATGGTGTGTTCCCCCAATCAGGTGAATCCGATTTCTTCTACTTTCATTCTAAAATCAACCAGCTAATAATCAAACACTTTTTTGAAATTTGTAGATTAAATGAATAAACTCTCATAGCCTTATCTCTAAAAAAAAAGATTTTCCCCCTAATTTTTTTAGAGAAAACGCTTATAGTAGGTGAAAGAAAAAATCGCGTAGGAGTAAAGTGATGAAAAAGAAAATAAAACTTGAACAATTGTATTTATTTTTTTGGTTTTTTCCAATTCTGCTGTTGCCGTTTACTTGGGTGAATGCCGTTGTTCAGGGAGCAGAAATTTTGGGGCTAATTCATGGTACTGGGATTGTAGTATCGAAAAATTTTCCAATTTTAACACTATTCTATTTTTTAGTGAGTATGAGCTTGATTTTGACAAATAAATTTATGAATAGTTATAATTGGCATTTGATTCATTTTTCTTGTATGTTGGTTTTTACTTCCTTTTTTTCTATTCTGCCACGAATCATTGTTGGACCGAATGGCTTAAGTGAAAGTGGATTGAAAGATACAGGGGAAACTTCGATGTACTTTTTGACCATTAAACCAAGTTTTTATCTAGCGATTCTTTCGTTTTTATTAGCAGTCATTTTTTATTCTATAGCAAAATTAAGAATAGAAGAAAAACTGTCCGGCGAAGTTAATAAATAGGTTCAATAAAAAGTAAACATTGTGAGCGAATACATTGTGAGCAAATATGTGAGCAAATGATAGTAGCGAACAGTGTTTTTTTTGCTTTTTGTCAAATGATGTTGAAGAAGAGAATCTTAGAATCATTTGGCCAGAAAGAGGAAACCTTTTTTATATCACACTACTTGATCCCAAAATAGGCATTGGCATGATTCGACGTTTTAAAAGCACTGAACAAAAATACCTGAAAGGATGGCAGGAAAGCAAGAACAACTTAAGGAAATAGAAGAGAAGTTAGAAATAGCGAAAAAACAGCTTCGTTTCCCACAAAAGGAAGAACTCAAAGAAAAAGTGGTAGAACAAACTAGAATAAACATAGAAATGGAGTATTCACTAAGTAAGAAGTTAGATACGCAATCAATGGATGAAGATATGAATGAAGCAATGTTGCCTGAAGAAGAATACAATGAAGAAAATCAAATCGAAATATAAAAGAATAAATAACTGAATGTATTACATATTCCGCAAAGGAAATATCTCTTTTCGTATAATAATCAACCTATTTAAAAAATTCAAATAGCCTTTTTAGGCAAGCTAAAGATCTTTATTCTATGATATAATATTATTGTAGAAAGTTTGTGGCGGTTTGGCAAATCCAATTGAGGGGGCGTGGTGCCTATGGGCTTATTAGCTTGTTGGACGTACTCTTTAGAAAGGAAATGCCTGATTTGTTCTCATTGGATCAAATCATTGCTATTATCGGAGCAGCAGCAGTAATAATTACTGCAATAGCGAAAGCTAGTGATTCGATTTTAGCATGGTTAAAGTTCAAAAAAGAACAAAAAAAATAGAGCCGTCTCAACTTTTGGCGAAGTAGACAGGCTCTAAAGCTTTGTATATATGCCATCCGCTTTGAACGGACTACACTGGGCATGTTACAGCATGCCCTTTCATTTTTATTATAACCCATTTATCTAAATTTGAAAAGTAACTTTGTTTGCGAAGTGTTGTTCTGCATGACATTAAATATAGCATATTGCTACTTCTTCAATCATAGTAGAATCATTAATCCCAATTGCTATTCTATTACTTGAATAGGGCTTTTTGTCAAATGATGATTGTAGAAAGTTTGTGGCGGTTTGGCAAATCCAATTGAGGGGGCGTGATGCCTATGGGCTTATTAGCTTGTTGGACGTACTCTTTAGAAAGGAAATGCCTGATTTGTTCTCGTTGGATCAAATCATTGCTATTATCGGAGCAGCAGCAGTAATAATTACTGCCATAGCGAAAGCTAGTGATTCGATTTTAGCATGGTTAAAGTTCAAAAAAGAACAAAAAAAATAGAGCCGTCTCAACTTTTGGCAGAGTAGACAGGCTCTAAACTTGTTAAAAAATGCCATCCGCTTTGAACGGACTACACATTAAGGGCTATGTTAGCGCATAGCTCCTTTATTTAATTATAGTATATCGTAGATAGAGAAGAAAGAAAAGGATTAAAGGTTAGTTTTGATATAAATTAACCTTTATTTTTGGGCTTTTTGTCAAATTACGTTGGTAAAGAGAAAGTCTAGAATCATTTGGCCAGAAAGAAGAAAACTTCTTTCTGTGTTTTTTTTTGGTTAAAATAGTTTTACGTGACGGATCATGGTTTAAAGGATTTCAGGGGGGCTCTTCTCTCTGTTTTTACATCATAAAAAATTTGTCGGTGAATTTCACCAACATCAAAAAGTACGAAGCCTTTTTATTTGGCTTCGATTTACGATAACTTTACATAAATTAACTGGATATTTACACCTTCAATATGCAGGATTTACAGTGGATTGCTACAATTTACTTGTAAATAAGAAAGGGGTATATCAATGAAAAAAGTATTATTTTCTTTAGGTGTTTTAGGTCTTATGTTAGCTGGCTGTGGTTCCGGTTCTGGTAGCACGGATGGCTCCGCAGCACAAAATAATTCTGCAACTTCTGGCGATCAAGTCAAAATCGTGGCTGTCGGATCTACTGCGCTCCAACCTCTAGTCGATGCAGCACAAGAAAGTTTTGTCCAAAAAAATCCCAACTATCAAATCTCTGTCCAAGGTGGCGGAAGTGGTACTGGGTTAAGTCAGGTCGAGTCTGGGGCAGTGACGATCGGAAACTCCGATGTCTTTGCTGAGGAAAAAGAAGGTGTAGATGCAAGTAAAATAAAGGATCATAAAGTTGCGGTGGTAGGTATGGCGCCAATCGTCAATAAAGACACGAACGTCAAAAATATTACAAAACAGGAATTAATTGATATATTCACTGGAAAAATTACCAATTGGCAAGAACTAGGTGGGAAAGATGAAAAAATCAATGTCATCAATCGGGCAAATGGTAGTGGTACACGAGCTACTTTTGAAAAGTGGGGATTAGATGGTGCTACTCCAGTACAATCACAAGAACAGGATTCATCAGGAACTGTTCGACAAATTGTTAGCCAAACTCCTGGCGCAATCAGCTACCTTGCTTTTTCTTATTTGGATGATAAAACACAGGCTTTAAGTATTGATGGTGTAGAACCAAAAGAAGAAAATGTTGCTGACAACAGTTGGAAAATTTGGTCTTATGAACACATGTATACAAATGGTGAGCCTTCCCCGGAAGTTCAAAAATTTTTAGATTATATGATGACAGACGAAATCCAACAAGGACCGGTGAAAGAACTCGGTTACTTACCAATTACTGCGATGAAAGTAGAACGTGATGCTGAAGGAAACTTAAAATAAGCAATCATGTACTCAAATCTGCTACCCCTAAAAGTGTGCCTTTAACGGGCATGCTTTTTTTTTTAGCTATTTCCTGCAAATGAATATGACAGTAATGAAAGATATTTATTAGTCATTTCATAGGCTTTTTTTTTACAAATGTATTAAGGTAAATATAATACTAATAATCGAGGTAAACGGTAAATGAGAATATTTAGTCATCAAACGGAAGTTGAAAAAGATCAAACTTCAGTTAAAAATATTACAAGATATGCTCCCGATTATCGAGAGGGGCTAACAGATGAGCAAGTTGCAGAACGAGTGCATGCTCAAGCAACAAATGAAACGATCGACCCATCATTTAAAACGAACAAACAAATCGTTTTGCAAAATATATTTACTTATTTTAATTTGATTTTTATCGTCTTAGCAGTTTTATTATGTCTAGTTAGTTCCTATAAAAATTTGACTTTTTTGCCAGTGATTCTTGCAAACACGGGAATTGCTATCTATCAAGAGATTCGCTCAAAAAAGATATTAGATAATTTGAGTGTACTGAATGCAGCAAAAGTCACAGTCGTAAGAAACGGCGTAGCCAATAAGATCGATATGGAGGAATTAGTTTTAGATGATGTCATCTTGCTCGAAACGGGTCAACAGATTCCTGCAGACGGTTATGTCTTAGACGGTAAATTACAAGTCAATGAAGCACTTTTGACAGGTGAAGCAGATGAGATCGTGAAAGAAGTAGATGATTATTTGATGTCAGGGAGCTTTGTCGTTTCTGGTAAGGCTTATGCACGATTAGACAAGGTTGGCTATGACTCTTACATCTCCCAATTAACAGCAAAAGCAAAAAAAATGGGAGGAGGCGAACAATCAGAAATGATTGCTTCGCTGAATAAATTAATCAAATGGATCGGGATCATTATTATTCCCATCGGTATCACCTTGTTTTCACAAAGTTACTTTTTTAATGGCAACACGATCAAAGAAAGTGTGGTAGCCATGGAAGCAGCTTTAATCGGGATGATACCAGAAGGCTTGTATCTATTGACAACGATCGCTCTAGCAATGAGTGCCGCTCGTTTAGCTAAGCAACGAGTATTATTACATGATATGAAAAGCATAGAGACTTTAGCAAGGGTTAATGTACTATGTGTAGATAAAACGGGAACTATTACTGAAAATCAGATGTCTGTACAAAAACTAGTGATTGCTAAAAATGAGCAAGCGGAGCAACAGGCAACTAGGATTCAAGAACTCATTTCAGATTATGCTAAAGCTATGGCAAATGACAATGCGACGATGCAAGCAATCAAAACGTACTTTAATAACCCTACAGATCAAGAACCTTTATCTATCTTGCCTTTTTCGTCGGTACAAAAATTCAGTAGCGTAACATTTGCGGATGGGGTCTATGTATTAGGAGCGCCAGAAATGGTTTTACGTGAACGTTTCGAAACAGTTAAAAATGAATTTAGTCAATATGCTGATCAAGGCTACCGTGTGTTGGTTTTCGGTAGTTACCAAGGAATATTGAGCGAAGCACTTTTAGAAGCAGAAGTGATTCCGCTTGCTTATCTTTTGATTGCCAACCCAATTCGTAAAGAAGCCCCTGACACATTTGCTTATTTTAAGGAACAAGGGGTAGCAATCAAAGTGATTTCAGGGGATAATCCGCAGACCGTTTCAACTGTCGCATTACAGGCTGGCATTGCTAATGCAGACCAATATATTGATGTTTCTCAACTTGCTGAGGAAGATTATCTCTCAGCAGTGGAAAAATACACCGTATTTGGACGGGTTAAGCCTGAACAAAAAATGCAGTTCGTTCAGCTTCTTAAACAAAAAAATACAGTTGCGATGACTGGTGATGGTGTCAATGACATTTTAGCAATGAAAGAAGCTGATTGTAGTATCGCTATGGCTTCTGGCAACGAAGCAACGATCCAAGCTGCGCAAGTTGCTTTATTAGATTCTGATTTTTCTAGAATGCCTGAGATCGTAGCAGAAGGTCGGCGAGTTGTTAATAATATTGAACGATCTGCTAGTTTGTTTTTAGTAAAAAATATTTTTTCTTTCTTACTTTCCGTCTTTTCTGTCTTGTTCGCACTGACTTATCCGTTGGAGCCTTCTCAAATTACATTGATTAGTCTGTTTACGATTGGTTTGCCATCGTTTTTACTTGCTCTTGAAGAAAACAAAAATCGAATTGAAGGAAAGTTTATTGTGAATGTCTTAGAAAAAGCCATTCCTGGTGGGCTAACAGATATGACTGTCGTGGGGACTTTAGTGGTAGGCGGTGTCATCTTGCATTTGAATAAGACAGATGTTTCCACGGCTTCAACGATGCTACTGACAGCGGTTGGTTTTCTCGTACTCTATAAAATTTGTCACCCATTGAACCAATTCAGAGGGCGGATCATTTTATTTTGTGCAGCAGGTATCTTATTTTCAGTCGTCTTTCTGCATAAATTATTTTCTATCTCCGCTATTTCACCCGTTTCGATTCTGTTGCTTTTGATTCTATTTTTTGCGGCGGACTCGATTTTCCGGCAATATTCGCGAATGATTGAAAATTACAGCCAGTTGAAGGATGGAAAGAAAAAACGGTCTATTTGGTTCTGGCTCAAAGTGCTGTTTTCAGTAGACAATAAACACGATTAACAGATAGACAAAACAAAAATAGGCGGTTATGCCAACCGCCTATTTTTTTCTGTTCCGCTATTTCACTTGTTCATTCATTTTTTGAAGATTTAAAGGTGATCATGCTGGAGGGATGGTGACGGTAAAAGTCGACCCCATTCCTGGATGACTTTCCACTTTGATCGTACCACCCAAGAGATTGACGTAATCTTTCACAATAGCCAGACCTAGACCAGTACCACCTGAGTGTCGACTACGTGCTTTATCCACTCGATAGAAGCGCTCAAAGATCCTTTCTTGATCTTCACGATCAATCCCAATACCAAAGTCTTGGACAGAGAATGTCAATTGGTTGTCAACCTCGTAACGGATGATTATTTTCTCTGATTCTTTAGAATATTGGATTGCATTTTCGATCAGATTTTTGATGATCGGGTATAAGAGTTCAGTTTGAGTTGTAAATGATTTTTCTTTCTGTTGCATTTCCAGGGTTAAGTGTTTCTTTTCGATCATTGGTTGGTAACTTTGAATGATTTGTTCAAAGTAAGTTGCTAAATGGATGGTTTGCGTTTCGTGTGCCGTTTCTTCATCTTTTGATAACTGAATGATTTCTCGGATCAGCTTATCTAAACGAATCGCATCTTTTTGCATGATCAATAGGAACTCATTCAATATTTTTGGGTCATCTTTGGCTCCATCCAGCAGTGTTTCAGTAAATCCGATCAATGAAGTAACCGGTGTTTTAAGTTCATGAGAAACATTTCCTACGAAGTCTTTTTGCAGTTTTTCTAATCGTCTTACTTTTGTGAGATCATAAGCCACGCCTAGAATCTGCCCAGTCTCTTCAGAACTATTGAAGTAACGTAAGCTGATGTCTAATGTTTGTTGTCCCTCTGAAATAGTAATTTCTTGATGGATCAATGGTTCATTTGGCGTAACTTGGTGAATCAATTGGATTAATTTTGGCTCTTGAATGATCTCAGTATACCGTTGATTAGGCTGATAATCATGTACCCCTAAATGTGCCTGCATTTTTGGATTCAATAGCCGCAGATGTGACTCTGAATCGATCAAAAAGACACCAATCATTAATTCATTCAATAGAGTATACAATTGTTCTTCAGTGGTCGTATAGGCACGATAGACTTTACTCATTTGTTCACTCAAAGCATTGATCGTTTGGTAAAGTTCTTCCCATTGATCAGAAGTTTGCATGATGGTCTCGGTTTTATCAGGGTTTTTGACCATTTTCTTTAAGACGGGCAGCACGGTTTTCAAGGGACGGTTACGTTGATAAACCAAATAATAGCTCATACTGGACAAAACAACGAAGAAAACCAAAAAGAAGAAAAAGACCCAACGACGAAAATTTTCTGTTCTTGGCAAAAAGCCATTTGTTGGTTCTGCGATTCGAATAATGGCTTCCAACTGCCCATTCTTCTTGATCGGTAGTGCTACATATAATAGTTCTTCCTTTAACGTACTGCTCATTCTTAAAGAAGTACCTAGTGAGCCGCCATCAAGGACTGCTTTGATTTCTGGACGAGTATTTCGCTGCCCTCGTAGTGAGTGATCGGTCGTATCGAATAGGATTGTACCATTTGGAGCTAATAAGGTTAGTCGTTCATTTGATTGATGAACAAAGTCTGTTAAAACTGATTGATTATGCTTCGAAGATAAATCATCAATAGTCAATTGCTGGATCAGCAATTGCCCTTTTTTTGAAAGATAGCTTTCTTGTTGCTCGATGATTTGTTGTTTGAAATATTGAGAAATCATTTGCCAGCCACCGAAAAAGAGTCCCACTAAGAGAATGAAAAAGAAGACACGCTCAGAAATTTTTTTCCAATTCATCGTTTTGGTTCCTGAAATTTATAGCCAAAACCGCGAACTGTCACTAAATATTTTGGATGTTTAGGGTCTCTTTCGATTTTTTCTCTTAAGTGACTGACATGGACATCAACGATTCGACTTTGACCTGCAAAATCAAAATTCCAGATGCGATTTAGCAGCGTATCACGATCAATTACACGATCTTTTCGTTTCATAAAATAAACGAGCAGTTCAAATTCTTTTGGCGTTAATTCGATTGGTCGTTCCTCTACGGTTACTTGGAAATTCGTTAAATCTGCTTTGATCTGTCCAATCGTTAGGTAAGCAGGTTCTGCTTCTTCTTGTTGGACATGGCGTGGTTCGATGCGGCGAAAAATAGCTTTCATTCTAGCAAGTACTTCTCTAGGGCTGAAAGGCTTTGTTAAATAATCATCAGCACCAATTTCCAAACCGATGATCCGATCGACCTGGTCATCTTTGGCTGTTAGCATTAAAATTGGAGTATCAATTTTTTCTTGTCTTAACTTTTGGGTGATTGCCATACCATCTATAGAAGGCAGCATCACATCTAAAATCATAAAATCAAAAGGTTCTTCCAGTGCTAATTCCAGTCCTTTTTGTCCGTCTAAAGCACTTGTTACTTGATACCCTTCTTTTTCCAGATTGAATGTCAACAATGTGACGATTGAAGGTTCATCATCTACCACTAATACTTTTTTCATAACTTCTCCCTTTTCTTGCGTTCATTCTTTTTGTTTATTTAAAAACAGCTATCAACTAATGCCTGGTTTTTTTAATTAAGTGTCATGAATAGACATTTCTTATTTTAGCATAGAATCCAGTAGAAGGACTATTTTACCAACTAAATAAATGGTATAATAGGAAGGCACTTTGTTGGATAAAGGAGTGAGTGGCAATTGATCGGAATTAGCGCTTGTTTAGGCGGTGTCTTATGTCGGTATGATGGACAAGAAAAAGCTGTGCCGGAATTAAAGAAACTGGTCGCTGAAGGTAAAGCGATCATGGTTTGTCCTGAAGTAATGGGCGGTCTTTCAACTCCTAGAGCCCCAGCAGAAATCGTTGGTGGCGATGGATTTGACGTTTGGAATGGTCAGGCAAAAGTGATCACTACAAATGGTGAAGACGTCACAAAAGCCTACCAAGAAGGGGCAATCCATGCTTATCAAAAATTAAAAGAGCAAGAAATAGATTTAGTGATATTAAAAGCGAAAAGTCCTTCTTGTGGTTCCTCTCTTATTTATGATGGGAGTTTTTCAGGAACCTTGAAGTCTGGAACTGGTGTAGCAACTGCTTATTTTATCCAACAAAAGATGACCGTACTCTCTGATGAAGAATGGTTGAAATTGCGAGGTGAACAGAATGGAAATCGAGAAAACGAACCGAATGAACGCACTTTTTGAATTTTATTCTACGCTTTTAACCGAAAAACAGATGAATTATATGGAGTTGTATTATGCAGACGATTTTTCATTAGGAGAAATAGCAGAAGAGTATGAAGTAAGTCGCCAAGCAGTATACGATAATATCAAACGAACCAGTAAGATTTTAGAAGATTATGAAAAGAAACTCCATCTTTTCTCTAATTATATTGTTCGGGAACAGTTATTAGAAAAAATGAAAACTTATGTAAAGGAAACTTATCCTAAAGATGAAGTTCTCCTTGATTATGTGAAACAGATCCAAGAAATTGAAGAATAAAGGAATGAAGAAATCATGGCATTTGAAAATTTAACTGAGCGCCTTCAACAGGCAATGAGCAAGTTAAGAAAAAAAGGGAAAGTTTCAGAAGCTGACGTCAAAGAAATGATGCGGGAGATCCGCCTTGCATTACTAGAAGCCGATGTAAACTTACAAGTAGTAAAAGACTTTACGAAGCGTGTTCGAGAACGGGCGATTGGTGTAGAAGTATTAGAAAGTTTAACACCTGCACAACAAATCGTTAAGATCGTTGATGAAGAATTGACGATCACTTTAGGGGCAGAAACTGTTGAATTGAATAAATCACCAAAAATTCCAACAGTCATCATGATGGCAGGTTTGCAAGGGGCAGGTAAAACGACGTTTACTGGTAAACTAGCCAACTATTTAAAGAAAAATGAAAATGCACGTCCTTTACTAATCGCAGGTGACGTGTATCGTCCAGCTGCGATCGATCAATTGAAAGTTCTAGGGCAACAATTAGATGTACCTGTTTTTGATATGGGAACAGATGTTAGTCCAGTTGAGATCGTTCGTCAAGGGATGGAATTAGCAAAAGAAAAGAAAAATGATTATGTTCTGATCGATACGGCGGGGCGTCTGCATATCGATGAAACCCTGATGGATGAATTGAAACAAATCAAAGAATTAACACAACCAAATGAAATCTTGTTGGTTGTCGATGCGATGACCGGTCAAGATGCTGTCAATGTGGCAGATAGTTTTAACCAACAACTAGGGATCACTGGGGTAGTTATTACTAAATTAGATGGTGATACACGTGGTGGTGCAGCACTTTCGATCCGTTCTGTGACTGGCGCACCAATCAAATTCATCGGGTCAGGGGAAAAATTAACAGATCTTGAAGTTTTCCATCCAGACCGTATGGCAAGCCGTATTCTTGGTATGGGCGATATGTTGACGTTGATCGAAAAAGCGCAACAAGACTATGACGAGAAAAAAGCAGAAGAATTAGCGAAAAAAATGCGGGAAAATTCATTTGATTTCAATGATTTCATTGAACAGTTGGATCAAGTGATGGGGATGGGACCGTTAGAGGATCTGATCAAAATGATTCCTGGGATGAACCAAGTACCAGGGATTGAAAATGTCAAAGTAGATCCTAAAGATGTCGAACGTAAAAAAGCAATGGTTTACTCAATGACACCTGCAGAAAGAGAAAACCCTGATTTATTGAATCCAAGTCGTCGCAGAAGGATTGCCGCTGGTTCTGGTAACAGTGTGGTTGAAGTTAACCGCATGATTAAGCAATTTAAAGAATCACGCAAAATGATGCAACAAATGTCTAAGGGAGATATGAATATTCCTGGAATGGACCAAATGTTTGGCACAGGTGTCAAAGGAAAACTTGGAAAAATGGCGATGAATCGCATGATCAAGAAAAACAAAAAGAAAAAGAAAAAACGGAAATAAAGCTTCTATCGTACGTCTATCGTACTTCTATTATAATAGTAGAATTTTGTTTACCGTTTCATCCGTCGAAAGAATCGTTGAGTTAGCTTCTGCTGGCTTTGCGATTCTTTTTTTGCATAATAGATAAACCCAATTCAAAAACTACCTGCCATAGCGTTCCTCTTTTTAGATAGAGAAACAAAGGAATGGTACAATAAAGCTAAGAGGTGAAGAGAATGAAACGAAGATGTCCTTGGGGTGAGCAAACAGCAAGTATGAAACATTATCATGACACAGTTTGGGGTGTTCCAGAATATGATGATCAATTACTTTTTCGTAAATTGATGTTAGATATCAATCAAGCGGGATTAAGCTGGCAAACGATTTTGAATAAAAGTGCCTCTTTTGATGAAGCTTATGACTTTTTTTCGATCGCTAAAGTAGCCGAATATACAGAAGCAAAAATCAATGAGTTGATGGAAAATAAAGGGATCATTCGTAACCGTCGTAAAATTGAAGCAGCGGTAGCCAATGCTCAGGGTGTCCAAAAAATCCAACATGAATTTGGTAGTTTTGCGGATTATTTGTGGTCATTTTCGGATCATCAAGTGATCAATCACTCGTATAAAGAACAAAATGAGGTACCGACAACGAGCCCGTTATCTGATCAAATCGCCAAAGATCTAAAACAACGCGGTTTTAAATTCATCGGAAGCACAACCATATATGCTTTTTTAGAAGCTGTGGGAATTGTCAATGACCATTTAGATCATTGCTTTCGCAAACAAGAAGTCAGCCAGATGAGAAAAGGAGAGTGAACATGATGGGGAAAATCGTCTTTTATGGAGCCATTAGTTTAGATGGCTACTTAGCAACAAAAGAGGATAGTTTACAGTGGTTATTTGACACACCAACTGGAGAAAAAACAACTTACGAGGCTTTTTATCAAACAATTGATCAAACGATTATGGGAAGAAAAACTTATCAGGAAGCAAAAAAATTGTTAGCAACTGACCATCTGTATCCTGAAAAAAAGAATTTTGTATTTTCTTCTAATAAAGAGCTGGTATTAAATGATGCAACAGTTGTTCATGAAGATCCCGTTTCATTCGTGAAAAACATAAAAGAACATTCTAACCAAACAGTCTGGGCCGTTGGTGGTGGGAATTTGTTGAAACCTTTGATCGAAAATCATTTGATCGATGAATGGTGGATCCAAATCGCACCTGTGCTTTTAGGAGAAGGTGTTCGATTGTTTCAAGAAGGCGCATACGAAGAACGATTGAAACTAGTTGATACTAATTATTTTGGAGAGTTCATTGAATTGCATTATGTAAGTAATCGTGGAATATGATGGGAAAGATTATGTTGTGATGGCAAGTATTATTGTTTAAAAATAGTTTGATTAAATCAAGAGAGAAGGCGATTAAGACTTAAGTTAGTATGATGTATATTATAACTAACTTAAGTCTTAATCGTCTCTCATGTTAATAAATTGAGCGATTTCTTTATCACTACAACGATAAAGATTAAAAATATTGCGCAAACATTCGTAATTAGGTCTTCCTTTTCCTCTTTCCCAACAAGAAACGGTTTCTCGACTTACATTGAGATAATTTGCAACAAATGTTTGAGTATAATTTGCCTTTAATCTTTTTCGTTTTAACCACCTTGCATAGAAAATACAAATCACCCCTTAATATAAAGCGCTTCACTTTGAATTATATAGGTAACATATTGTATTTAAAAGGTGTTGTGTGGGGAAATTTTCCCCTTTACTAAAATAATACAAGGGTATACGATTTACATATATAAAAGTAAACGATTACTTTACTTTCTATAAAATGATAAATTAAGGAGATTTGATTGGATAAGTATTTTTTTAGAAAAACCTTTTACAAAAATAATTTAACTAGATTTGATGATTTTAAAATTGAAATACCATCTTCAATAACAATAGAAGGAAATTATTTATCTGATGATAAAATACCTGAGTTAAGGATTGAGCTAGATAATATTGGGAAAATTATTTGTAATAAATTGATTAATAGTAAAAATATCTTTTTTTCAGATTTAATTCAATGGATGAAAAGTATATTTCCCACCACGTCATTAGATACATTATATACCGATATTAAGTTATTTTTAATTTCAATGAATCAAAAAGGAATATTAAATTTTTTTCCAATCGAGAGGGCATCATTTATAGGTATCCTATTATGGAAATATCAAAATTTAAAAAATGATACAAGAATCCGCTATGATATTCAGGGGAAAAATAAATTTGGGAATTTTTGTGAGATTTTTAAATATGTTTTTAAAGAAAACATTTTTCCGATAGCATTCATAATTATAGCGGAGTTGATTGTTGTATATTTACTTAAAAATTATATTAAAATTTGGAATGCTAATTTTTTATTATTGTTACTACCGTTATATATATATTTAAATTTGTTAATTAGTTTAGTTATACATGAAACAGTACATTTAATCGTGTATAGATCAATTATGAAAAATTTTTCAGGTTATTTAGTATTAAGAAGATTCACTTTTTCTATAATTAGAGGCAAATTAAGGAAAAGTTTAAGTATAAAAGTTCGAGCTTCTGGAGCAGTATTTACTGTTTTACTGGGAATTATACTTTATTTGTTATCCAAAGAGTTGTGGGTAAGGATTCCCGCAGTTATATTCTTATTTCACATAATCAATTTGTTACCGATATTTGGTGATGGTTATGAAATAGTAAAAGAGTTGTTAAGTCATTAGACTTAATGTTCTTATAATAGCAAAAAGAAAGGTGAGTGTTAAATGAATTATTCAACACCAAAAATAGTGGAACAAAATATATCATTAACAGAAGATAAAGTAGTTTGGTATGTAGTAGCAATAGCAATTTTACTTTTACTTGCTATTACTATTGTTGGAGCAGCAGTCTTGTACTGTTTGACTAAAGGTAAAAACTTTACAGGATCGTGGTCATATGTAAATGGTAACGGCTCAGTTAGGTTAGGATGTAAATAATTAATTAAATCAAGTTAAAAACATTATTCATATCTTGGGACATACATTTTCAAAAAGGAGGAACTATATACAGCTGTATATTATATATCACTCCTTTTTGTTTTTATTTGCGTTAATTAATAATTATTTTTGGGAGGGTATATGTTAAAAATTGAAGGACTGAGAAAGATATACAAGAAGTCTCAAAAAGGTCTAAAGTGGGCTTCATTTGAAATTAAACATGGAGAGATTCTTTGCTTAGCTGGACCTAATGGATCTGGAAAAACCACCTTGATAAACACTATCCTAGGTATTGTAAAAAAGGATAGTGGTAACATTTCATTATGCAATCAACCTTTAGAAAACTACAGAATAAATAAAGAAATAGCTTATGTATCAGATGAGATTATATTGATTGAAGAATTAACTGGTATTGAATATCTCTTATTTATAAAAAAATTGTCAATAGGTGTAACAGATAAAAGAATTGCACAATTACTAGAAATTTTTGATTTGAAGGAAGATATTCATGATTTAATAAGTTCATATTCGCATGGAATGAAAAAAAAGTTACAAATCATATCAACAATTATGAGAGATTTTCAGGTTCTAATTTTAGATGAGCCGTGTAGAGGACTAGATGTAGAAGCTATATATATAATAAAAAGAATCATTTATGAATTAAAAAGACAAGGGAAAATAATTTTAATTACTAGTCATGATTTACTTTTTGTAGAAGAAATTTGTGACAGTATATCAATAATTAGTAATGGAAAAATACTAGAAAGCGGTATGCCTGATATGTTGAAATTAAATTATAGGAAAGAAAAAATAGAGGATATTTTCTTAGAAGTAGCTTTTTTGAAGGAACGAGGTGACAGACTTGAAAAAATTCTTAATAATTTTTTTAATGATTATAACAGTATACAGAAATAAATTAAAACAGTTAATAGATACGACTGCCAAAAAAATTTTTTCTTATATTTTTGTTTTGAGTATGATCGGTATATCAACTTTTTTGGCTAATGTTTTAACTAAAGATGTGATTGTACTATTTTTAAATGGAGATTCAAAAATACTATATTCAGCAGTTTTAACATATTTAATTTCTCTATCTGTTATTACGTTCTTTTTATTTGTCATTTTAAAATTTATTGATCCAAATAATTCTAAAATATTAAAAGTTTTAGACAGTTTGGACTTGAAACCCCATATCAAGTATATCGGTTATTATTCTTTTCAATTAATAATAGAAATAGTAATTCCTTTTTTAATGTTTTCTATTATTATAGTTCCTCATTTAATACAGCATGATGTATCAATTCATATACCTATCATTATATCAGCGCTATTTTTTTCCCAGTCGTTATTCATTACTACCATATCACACATCAGTTATAATTGCCTTTATTTTATGGGGAGTAGAATTAAAATACCTTATATAAAAAGTTTTGTTTTGTTAATTCAAACAGTTATTATGGCTAGAGTAGGATTCAATACGATTACAAATATGCATATGTTTCTAGTAAACTACGATCTATTTCCAAATCATCTTTTGATTTGGAATGGTGGTTTGGTAGGTAAATTATTTATAGGGGATAGCTTTATAGTGAACAATATATTGATAATTTCAAGTCAAATTATAAGTATTATTATATGTATTTTCAGTTTTACATTACTTTCAGGAGTTGAAAGAAACGATGAATATCACTCGAAAATATTATGGAGTTTGCAAAGTCCAATGAATAGATATTTAAGTCTTTTTTTCAAAGATGTTAAATTATTATTACGTTCAGAAAACACTAGCCTGCTTTTATTTATTTTGTATGGATTGAATATTTTTATTTTTATTTCTGAAACTTCTATACCACCATTTTTATTATTAAAATTTAACGCATTATTAATCGCTACTCTTCCTTTTCCTTGTTACGGTATAGATAATAAAATGTTAACTTTCTATAAATTTTTAGGGATTGGAAAATACACTTATATTTTATCCAAACTATTAAGTGCCTATTTTATTGGTGTAATTCTATTCCTTACTACATGTGTAGTAGCGTCTTTAGATAGTTGGAAAGAATTATTTATTTCATTAAGTATTTTTACTGTATCTACTATCTGTTGCTTCATTTTAGGAATAGCATTTCCATATAATAAAAATAATCCATCTTCACAAATAAGTCTAATTTTTTTAGGAACTGTGGGATTATTTCCAATCTCTTATTTGATAAATAAATTTAGCGTTTTTTCATTTTCCATGCAACTCTTTCTGATAGTACTATTATTATTAATCGGTATATTAGTAACTATTTCTATTATTAATTTTAGATGGGAGAAGGAAAGTCTATGAGAAAAATATTCGTTGATCTTTTAAAATGTAGCGGTATATCATTTTTTATTACATTTTTGATGTTAATCATGTCAATTATCCCTATTTGCTTGATCAGTTTTTTTTATGGAACAAATTTTCACGCACCTTATAATTTATTTACTGTCATAGGGAATACGAATGATTTAGGAAACGCAATTGAATTTAATTTTAATCAGAATTTTGGGATACAAATTCTATTATTTTATTTTTGTTTCACTTTTGTAATATTAGGAATTACATATACAAAACGCTATAAGAAAATGATATATTTAATAATTTCATTGTTTGCCATTTTGCTACAAGTTCTCTTAATGAATAGTATTGTATTAAATAAAGAACCGTTTAAGGAAACATCTATAAATGAAATCAAGGAATTAATTAAAAGTAATGAAGATACAGTTATTTATGTGGGAAGAGACAATTGTCCAGAATGTATCATTTTTAAGCCAAAATTAAGTTCATTTTTAAGTAAAGAAGGTCTGAGAATCAATTACCTGAATACTACTGGAAATGAAGAAGAAGTATCTAATTTTAAAAAGTTTTATAATGAACTTGGTGTGGTTAGCGTGCCAGCAGTCATCTTTATGGAAGGTGGTAAAATTGTCAAAGTACTTCATGGAAATAAGGCCTATAATGAGATAGAAAATAGAATGAAACAATTTACTCAGCTCAAAACTGAACAAATAAGTAAATAATTAGATCGCGGGGGCTATGCTAGTATGACAGATTCTAGTAGTGATAGTACTTTGACCATAAATAGGAAAACAAGCCGAAGAATTCCAAAAATAGGAGAAGCTATTTTCGGATTCTTCGGCTTGTTTTTCAGAGCTAGACAGGTCACAACCTTTTTTCGATTGTTTCCTTCATATATGATCTATTTGATTCGACCCATCGCTTATCAAAGCTAATTTTTACTTAGTTAATTTATTTAAAAAATCAAGATAAGCATCTAGAATCGTTTGGAAGAAGCTGAGTGTTCCTTCCACAATATGACCTTCTTCATCAACTAAATTTGCAATATTGCCAATATAAGCTTCAGGTTGTTGTAAGGTAGGAACATTTAAGAATACAAGTGATTGACGTAGGTGATGGTTCGCGCCAAATCCACCGATACCGCCAGGGGAAGCAGTGACAACTAACCCAGGTTTGCCGTCCCATGCGCTTTGACCGTAAGGGCGAGAGCCTACATCTAGTGCATTTTTAAGTACAGCAGGAACCGAACGATTGTATTCTGGAGAAACAAAAACAACACCTGCTAATTCCTTGACCTCATCACGGAAACGACTCCATTCAGCAGGAGCATTCTCTGGAGTTTCAAGATCTTCGTTATAAAAAGGCAGATCATCGATCTTTACAAAAACACCTTCGTATCCTTCAGGTAGCAAGTTAGCGAAAGCCTCTGCTACTTTTCTATTGTACGAATCCTTGCGCAAACTACCTACAAAAAATCCAATTTTTTTAGTCATAAAACAATTCCTCCTTCAAACTTTCTATATTTATCTTACAAAAAATAAGTAAACTCAGCAAATAAAAACACTTGAGGAACATAGCGACTAATTTAACTACTTTTTTCAACTACTTATAGTAGTTATTGCGTATATATATTTGCTTCACTTGACATGGATCTTCTATAATTAGTGAATAGAAGTCTTGTCTGAAGGAGTTTGTGTGATTTTTTTAGAAAAGAGTGTAGTACATGAACTTTTGATAAAGAATGTTTCTCATTGAAACATCGGTACACATCATCGCATGACTTGGGGTAACGCAGCATCAAATAAAAAGATGAAATTGGTAGGTGGAACAAATGCATATTAACGAGTTTTTACCATTTTTGATCCCATTAGTGATCATACAACTTGGGTTATTTTTTTATGCCCTTTATCATATTTTGACTCATACGCATTATCGATTTGGCAGTCGAACACTCTGGATCATCGTAATTCTCATAGGATTTCAATTTGTTGGTCCAATCTTGTATTTCGTGTTCGGTAAGGAGGAGGCATAATGGCGATCCTTGAACTAATCGATGTATCAAAATCTTTTGGTGAAAAAAAAGTGTTGAACCATCTTTCCCTTACCGTCAAGGAAAAGACGATCTTTGGGTTTATTGGAAAAAATGGTGCAGGGAAAACGACGACGATGAAATTGATTTTGGGGTTGCTAAAAAAAGATGCTGGAACAATCAAGGTTAATGATGAAACGGTTCACTATGGTCAAACAAAAACGAATCGTTGGATCGGCTATTTGCCAGATATTCCGATGTTTTATGACTACCTTACCGCCGAAGAGTATTTGCAATTATGCGGGGAAATCACCGAGATGCCTAAACATAAAATCCAACAAAAAACGCAAGAGTTATTAGCGTTAGTTGGATTGGCTCACGAGAAAAAAAGGATTAGGACTTTTTCAAGAGGGATGAAGCAACGTTTGGGGATTGCCCAGGGGTTACTGAATGAACCAAAACTGTTTATTTGTGATGAGCCGACTTTGGCGTTGGATCCATTGGGGCGTAAAGAAATTTTGGATATCTTATTACGTGTCAAAGAGCAAACAACGATCCTTTTTTCCACACATATTCTATCAGACGTGGAACAAATTTGTGATGAAGTGGCTTTCTTAAATGAAGGAGAAATCGTTTTATCGGGCACGGTAGCAGAATTGAAAACCCATCCTAAAAATGAAGGATTTGAAATCCAATTTTCAACTGTGAAACATTCTCAAGAATTTTTATCGCTTTTACCAGGAGCAATCATGAAAAATGAAACCCTTATTTATCCTGGCAGAACTAACGAAGACTTGCTTCGTGCACTATCTTTAATTGTTGATCACAAATTACCGATTCAATCGATTCATCGTTTAGAACCTTCCTTAGAACAAATTTTTATGGAAGTGGTGGACAAATGAAGCAATTACTCGCGTTTTCAAAAAAAGAATGGAAGGAAAATTGGCGTACAGGTAGATTATTACTGTTGCTTTCATTAACGATCATTTTTGGGATCATGAATCCACTGATAGCCAAATTAACACCCTACATCGTTCAATCGATGTCAGAAAATTTAGCAGCATCTGGTATGAAAATCGGGGAAGTCAATGTAGATGCGCTGACTTCTTGGGGACAATTTTATAAAAACATGCCTATGTTTCTTTTATTGTTTTTGTTATTGTTTAGCTCGACCTTGACGAATGAATATCAAAAAGGAACTTTGATTAATCTTTTAACCAAAGGGATGGTTCGCTGGAAAATTTATTTTACTAAATGGATCATGGGACAGTTTTTTTGGGCAGTTGGTTTTTGGGGTTGTTCCTTCATTACTTACTTTTATACTGCTATTTATTGGGATAATGAGCTGGTTGTTCAATTAGGGACAAGAAGTTTTTATTATTATTTATGGGGTGTGTGGTTATATACTTTATTTCTATGGTTGTCCTCCTTTATTTCTTCTGGCTATTTTGTACTAGCTTGTGGAGGGATTTGTGTGGCTGGCTGTTATCTGTTATCTATGTTTACAAAAGTTGCTGAGTATTCTCCTTTTTATTTAACGACAGCTTCGAACGCATTAGGTGAAAGGATTGATTCGAGTAACTATACTTTTTCTTTAATGGTAACAGGTTTGATGATTGCTGCCTTTTTAGTGACAGGAATTCTTTTTTTCAATAAAAAAGAGAGTTGAAAAAATTTTTTATTAGCTGTAAAGAAAAAAAGCTTTACAGGGTAAAAAAAAACTGTTACACTACAACTTGTGAATAAAACAATGGAGGTGGAAATATATAATGGCAGTTAAAATCCGTTTAAAACGTATGGGTTCTAAAAAGAGTCCTTTTTACCGTATCGTCGTAGCTGATTCACGTTCTCCTCGTGATGGACGTTTCATCGAAACTGTAGGTACTTACAATCCTTTGAAAGACCCTGCAGAAGTAGTTTTAAAAGAAGATTTAGTTCTTAACTGGTTATCTAAAGGTGCGCAACCTTCTGATACTGTACGTAACATCCTTTCAAGAGAAGGCGTTATGCAAAAACACCACGAAGCTAAATTCTCAAAGAAATAAGGTGATCGGATATGAAAGATTTAAGCGAATTAGTCTTAACAATCGTTCGTCCGTTAGTCACTTATCCTGAACAAGTCCAGTTAGAAGTCACTGAGTCAAAAGACTTCTATGAATATAACCTAACTGTGGCTCCTGAAGATATTGGTCGTATCATCGGTAAACAAGGGCGTGTTGCGAAAGCAATTCGTACGATCGTTTACGGGGTACGAACAAATGCACCGAAAAAAGTGCGTTTAAATATTATCGATCATAAGGAATAAAAAAAGCTGTTTCGTCTTGACGAGACAGCTTTTTTCTTTTTGAGGGGACTACTTGGCAAATGAGTATAGAAAGCGTATCCTTAAAGTATAGAAAGGAGTAGATATACCTATGAAAAAAGTTGCATTATTGATACCAGCTCTTTTACTTTTAAGTGCCTGTCAAGGGACAAATAATTCTACTGAAACAACTGATACGGCGACACCAGAGACTCATTCAACGAGTCATAGTACTTCCAAAGAAACAGATACTCAATCAACAACCAAAAAGAGTGAAAGCTCTGAGATGTCTGGAAATACAACGGAAACGGCGACTACAAAAACAGAAACATCTACACAGAATAAACAAGCACAAACCGCATTTGAAGAACTGAAAGAAAAATACCCAACAACACCGATGCCACAAGAGATACCGATTACAACAGGGAAATTAAACATCGCTGCTGCCGAAACCAAACAGGGCTTTTCGATCTTATACTATGACCTACCCAAAGCCTATGTCTTAAATGCCAAAGAGTTAAATCAAGAAACCCCGATGGCTTCTTATCTTTACCAGTATGGCTTTGCTTCTAGTCAAGAAGCAATTGATGCCTTGCAACCAGTTACGGTTGATACAAACGGCCGACAAGTCGATTTGGGCTATAATATCACTGGCTATCAACAAGGAGCAGCGGGATCTAGTATTCTAGAATGGCAAGAAGGAAATTGGAGTATTCGTGTCCGGGCAAGTAATATTGAAGGACAAGATCCTGTACCGTTAGCCAAAGAAATCGTTGCTTACTTAGAAAAAGCAAGTTTGCCTGCTCCTGAGAAGTACGGGAAAATTACGGTTGAAATGAATGATTCTTCCCAACAAGCTACACAAGTAAGCTGGCAAGAGCCTAAAAATGTTTATACTGTTACCCACAAAGATACTCTTTCCGCATTGAAAATGGCTGTTTCTATGAACCAATAAATGATTGGAAAATGATATAGAAAAGCGAAAAGAAAGTAGAATTGCATATGCACACATGCTAAAATAAGGCAGATACGTCAAAAACACGTTCAGCCATTTAAAAACCATTGTTTGGTTGAAACATGTGTGAAAAGGAAAAGGGGATACAAGTTGACTGAATATTTAAATGTTGGAAAAATCGTAAATACTCAAGGGATCAAAGGAGAAGTGCGCGTCATTTCTACCACAGATTTTCCAGAAGAACGATATAAAAAAGGTGCTGTACTTACCTTGTTTCAAGAGAAGAAAGCGCCAATTGAATTAACCGTCAAAAGTCATCGTAAACATAAAAATTTTGACTTGTTAAGTTTTGAAGGGCATCCTTCAATCAATGATGTTGAAAAATATCGAGACGGTATTTTAAAAGTTTCAAAAGAAGAAACGATCGAGTTGCCAGAAAATGAATTTTATTATCATGAGATCATTGGAGCAAAGGTCGTTGAGGAAAATGGAAATGAATTAGGTAAAATCAAAGAAATTCTTTCACCAGGTGCTAACGATGTTTGGGTAGTCCAACGACCAAAGAAAAAGGATGTTTTGCTTCCTTATATTGACTCAGTGGTTAAAACAGTTGATTTAGAAAATGGGGTCATTTACGTCGAGATTCCAGAAGGATTGATCGATGATGAAAATTGATGTCTTAACACTCTTCCCACGAATGTTTGAAGGACCAATGGGTGAATCGATCATCGGTAAAGCGGTCAATAAAGGATTGTTAGAGATCAATGTTTCTAATTTTAGAGACTATTCCGATAATAAACACCAAACGGTCGATGATTATCCATATGGTGGCGGGGCAGGGATGTTGTTAAAAGTCCAACCTATCTATGACAATATCAAAGCAATTGAACAAGCAAATCCTGAAACAAAAAAACGTGTGATTTTATTGGATCCAGCTGGTAAACGATTTGATCAAGCGATGGCGGAAGAATTTTCGAATGAAGAACATTTAGTATTTATTTGTGGACATTACGAAGGCTATGATGAACGAATCCGTTCGCTAGTTACGGATGAAGTCTCTTTAGGTGATTATGTCTTGACTGGTGGCGAACTTGGCGCAATGGTGATGATTGATGCAACAGTCCGCTTACTACCGGATGTTTTAGGAAATCAAACATCCGCTCAAACAGATTCTTATTCAACGGGATTATTGGAACATCCTCAATATACACGGCCAGCAGAATTTAACGGGATGAAAGTCCCAGAAGTTTTAACAAATGGAAACCATAAATTGATTGAAGAATGGCAACTGAAAGAATCCTTAAGAAGAACCTATCAACGCCGACCTGACTTATTGGAACAATTAACAATGACCTCACAAATGCTGAAATTGTTAGAAGAAGTCAAAAAAGAAGAATCAGACGAAATAGAATAAGAAATATCAATATGACTCTTTACACTAAATTGATAGTGTGATAATATTTTATGGTGAGTGCAAAAGCACTTAACTATTACGATGTTCCGCTGTGAGGGAAAACTCATAAGAATGTTTGGAATAAGGAGAAAAGATCAATGAATCCATTAATCGAAGAATTAACAAAAGAACAATTACGTTCTGACATCCCAGCTTTCCGCCCTGGTGACACTGTACGTGTTCATGCGAAAGTTGTCGAAGGTACACGTGAACGTATCCAGTTATTTGAAGGTGTTGTAATCAAACGCCGCGGAGCTGGAATCAGCGAAACTTATACAGTACGTAAAGTTTCTAACGGAGTAGGCGTTGAACGTACATTCCCATTGCATACACCACGTGTTGCAAAGATCGAAGTCGTTCGCTACGGTAAAGTACGTCGTGCAAAATTGTACTACTTACGTGCATTACACGGAAAAGCTGCTCGTATCAAAGAAATCCGTCGTTAATCTATCGTTATCTGATAGTGGAAGAACCCTTGATTTTCAAGGGTTCTTTTTTTGATTATTTTTATAAGCAGTAAATCTAGATTGTTTGACATTATAGATTTGCAAGAGTGGCAAACAAGGAGCAAAAAGTCGAGTCACTTTGGTATATCTTAAATATACGTCAATCAGATGACACGATGACAGTCCTATTCATACCAAAGGGGCGACAGATCTGGTAGGTGAACGTAATCAGCTTATCAAGTTTATATGTACTACACGCAAACGCTATGCGTATTAAAGAGATCAGAAAAAAATCCTGCTAGAGAGTGTCTAAAAATATAAATTGCGACAGTCCTTGAATAATAAGAACTTTTTTTGAATGTTTTTACTAACAATCGTTTTGTCATTGGCAAGTTAACTGAAAATGAGACTGAAAAATCTGTTCTGATTCATCAGTCTCATAATTTCAACTTATTCAAAATGCAACGATGATCCCAAATGTCGGTTGTTAAGAGAATTGAGGACGTTTTTTTACATATTTACTAAACGAGAAAGGCCACTTTTTTAGGAGTGGAGGTGTCAATTATTGATTAGTGATTTCAGCTTCCTTTTGAGCCATTTTTGCCGTTACGTGTTCATCAATTCGTAGGAATGGTAGATAGATAAATACGCTAACCGCAATGATTAGAACTTGCAATACTGCTGCTCGCCAATCCCCACCTGTCGCAAGGAATCCTGAAATAACTGGTGGTGTGGTCCACGGTATCTGAACTACCACATGATTGATTAAGCCGGCTGCAGTCGCAAAGTAGGCAGTTACTAATGAGAAGATTGGTGCTAACACAAACGGAATAATTAGACTCAAGTTAAATACGATCGGTAATCCAAAGATGATCGGCTCACTGATATTAAACATCGCTGGTGTTACCGATAGTTTAGCAAAGTCTTTATAATCTTTTCGACGACTAAAGATGAAAATCGCAATCAATAAGGCGATCGTATTTCCTGAACCACCCATAACAGCAAAAGTATCCTTGAAAGCCATGTTGATAATATGTGGGATGTGTTCATGGTTTGCATAAGCTGCCATATTTTCTTGCATGTTTTGTAATAAGAACGGATCAAGTAAAGAACCTGAAATTACAGCTTGATGAATTCCAAAACCAAAGAATAAATTGGCGATTGATGTGATTAAGATAAAGCCAGGTAAACCAGTTGTGATGTGACTTAAAGGTCCCGTGATCGCTTTAGTGATCACGCCATTTACGTCCATGTTGAATAACTGATTGACAGCGAAAGATAGAATCGCAAAACCAGTAACAGTAATCATGATCGGGATCAATACATTGAATGACTTCAACACTGCGGGCGGGATATTTCCAGATAGTTTGATTTGCAATTTTTCATTTGTAGATAATTTAATGAATAGCTCAGTAGCTACTAATCCAACAAAGATTCCGACAAACATTCCTGATGCACCTGTATGGGAACCTGGAATAACTCCGGTTACTTCAATCGCTTTTTTTGCATTTTCCGGAGTGAACATCATTTTCATTGGTGTTAAAACGATGAAAGTTGAGATCGAAACTAAAACCGCTGCGATATGATTTGTATAATTTCTGCTAACACACATATGATAAGAAACTGCAGCTACAACTAATAGCGTCGTAATACTCAATGTTCCATTGGCGATCGACATGCCAATTTCTTGAACTTTCATTAATGTTTCGGGTTTAACAATTTTACCCATAAAACCAGTTGGTTCTAAGATAACGTAATTAATCAAAGTCACGAATCCAGCTAACATCATAAATGGCATGAATGTTGCAAATGCATCGCGTAATGTACGCATATGAATTTGATTTCCTAGCTTAGATGCGATCATACCAAATCGTTCAAACACCTGTTCCTTCTTATTTGTTTTCTTCATGGTATATTCTCCTTGTTTTTTATTTGTAAGCACTTACCGTAGTTCAATAATAGAACGGAATTTGATAAAAGTAAATAACTTTTTTTAAAATTATATACTTTAATGAAAAAGGGCAAAAAAAGAGCTGATTTCCTCAGCTCTTTCAATCATTTTTCAACAAAAACGGCTTCAAAAACAAAATCTTGATACAAATGCCTTGTAATGGAGTATTCAAAAGGAGTCCCGTTTGCCAAAGAAACACTTTTTTCAACTTCAATCATAAAGTCTCCGGCATCAATTCCTAATATAGTTGCATCAAACTCGGTTGCCAGTACGCCCTTCATCCAAACGTGAGAAGCATTGATCTCTAACTGCAGTTCATTGCGAATATAGGAATAAACCGATTTTTTCAAGTGTTTAGGTTCCAAACCAGGAATAATTGATAGCGGCATAAAAGTTTGTTCCAATGAATAGGGTTGTTGATCGACAAAACGACTGCGAACAATATTATAAATGTATTCCTTGTCGTTAATCTGTAATCGCTCTGCTATTTTTTTTGACGGTAATTCAATTGAAAACATATGAATTTCAGAGTCAACATGTTCTTCGCCAACTACGCTCATAAAACCTTCGCTTGGACCGAAAACTTTCGAATTATGGATCGGTTTGCGCAAAACTTCGGTTCCAAATCCACTTCGACTATGTAAAACTCCTTCAGAAACTAACATGTCTAATCCTTTTTTTACTGTCAATTTACTCGTATGATATTGTTTTGCCAATTCGGAACCAGTTGGTAATTTTTCACCGATCGCGTAAGTACCGTTTTCAATTTTCTTTTTTACATCAGAATAAACTTCCATATATTTCGCATTCTTCTTCATTTTTTCCCTCCTATAGTTACCGTGTAAAGATATAAATAATTATATACCTTTCTTTAATTTTAGCAATCTTTAAAGGGTAAAACAATTAACATTTATAAAAAGTATATATTTTTTAATAAAAAAATATTCCAATTTATTGGAAGCGGTGTTATGATGGAGTAGTACTCAAGAGAATGTCATTTTAGGAGGATACAATGAACAAACAACAATTAACATTTCCAGAAAACTTTTGGTGGGGTTCTGCTTGGTCAGCTGAGCAAGCAGAAGGTCGTGGTGAAACTGGAAAAGCCGAAACGGTTTGGGAACGTTGGTACAAAGAACAACCATACCGTTTTTATCAAAGGATTAGTTCAGAAATTACGACAGATCACATTCATCGTTATAAAGAAGACGTTCAACTGATGAAGCAAACCGGACATAATTCCTTTCGGGTCTCGATCTCTTGGGCGCGGATGTTCCCAAATGATGGAGTAGGGGAGGTAAATCCAAAAGCGGTTGAATTTTATCGGGATTTATTTACTGAGATGAATAACAATGGTATTAAAGTATTCGCCAATCTTTATCATTTTGATATGCCAGCAGCCCAACAGGATAAAGGCGGTTGGGAATCACGGGAAGTTGTCGATGCATATGTGCAATTTGCAGTTACTTGTTTCAAGGAGTTTGGCGATCTCGTCTACCACTGGTTCACTTTCAATGAACCGTTGGGGCCGATCTTAGGGTCATATTTGGAAGACTTCCATTACCCAAATTTGATTGATTTCAAACGAGGAGCGCAAGCGGCTCACTTTACTATTTTGGCTCACGCGAAAGCAATTGCAGCACACAAAGAGTTGAATTTGAACAGTAAAATAGGTGTTATCTTGAATTTAAGCCCGACATTTCCAAGGAGTCAAACCCCCGCTGATGTGAAGGCAGCTGAAATTGCGGATCTTTTTTATGTTCGCAGTTTTTTAGATCCAATGGTCAAGGGTGTTTATCCAGAAAAATTAATTAACCTTTTACGTGAATATGATCAATTGCCAACGGATTATACCGAGGAAGACCTGCGTTGTATCAAAGAGAACACGGCACAAATCTTAGGATTGAACTATTATGAACCACGTCGTGTGAAGGCTCGTTTAACTGCAATCAATCAAGAGGGTCCGTTCTTACCGGATTGGTTTTTTGAGAATCATGTGATGCCGGGACGACGGATGAATGAATATCGTGGTTGGGAAATTTATGAAAAAGGTATCCATGATTTATGCATGGATATCAAAGAAAACTATGGGAATATCGAATCCTTTATCTCTGAAAATGGGATGGGCGTAGCAGATGAGGAACGCTTTATGGATGAAAGTGGGCAAGTGATTGATGATTACCGGATCGAATATATCCAAGATCACCTCGCCTATCTTTGGAAAGCAATCAATGACGGCTGTAATATCAAAGGGTATCATCTTTGGACCTTTATTGACTGCTGGTCCTGGATCAATGCATATAAGAACCGTTATGGACTAATTTCTCTTGATCTGCCAACCCAAAAACGGACGATCAAGAAAAGTGGTGAGTTCTACAAACAGTTAAGCAATCAAAATGGGTTTGAGTATGATATTGATCGATTGGTATAGCAAAAAATGAGTGAAAAAACTTGTATTTTTGTTTGAAAATCTTTTATCTAGAAATCATAGAGTTATTCATTCAATGGGGTTGTTCAAATAAGCATCGGGACTGGGACAAAAGTTCTCTCAGTATCTTCTAGTATCTCTAAAAACGAATAAACGGTGTTCAAAGAGCTGACCTTCGGCGATAAGTCAAAAAATCTCAAAACATGGGGAGCTGTTTCGAGATTTTCATCCTTAATGTTCCTGCGATTACTCGTTGCAGTTTTTACTTGGTGAGTGCTCAGGTCAAGACACTCTTTTCACGACCTCAAGAGAAACACAAAAAACGCTTGGTGTTCGTTTATTTGTTCCCATAGATCTACTGGCTATAAATAGCTCATCGCTTTGTTCAAAAAAACAGAAGCCATTTTCAGTATTGTGCACGAATTGTTTAACTATCACACATTGATTAGTAACTGGGATAGTAGTTGAGAGCGTAGCGTATTCTTTTGTAAAATGAAAGGTCTGAAACAATCATTAACCTAAAAAGAAAGTAAGCCTGATTTTGATTCATTACGTCAAAGTCAGGCTTATTTTTTCTGTTCTAGGCACGATCTTTCACGAATTTTCTTCAATTAAGTACCATGAGTGCGAAGGTGCTTAATTAATGGATCCTGTTTTCCACGTAAATGAAAACGACGGAATGTCAATTAGATACCTGATTGTTTTTCTATGTTTTTACTAATTGTTCAAGCAACGATTGAATGAACATTAGCAAGAAATTTCATTTAGCTATACGAACAACTGCAAATTATTTTGAAAATAGAAGATTCAATGAGTAAACCAACGCACCAGTATGTCCTAGTACAGCCGGAAATCAAAAAGCCTAAAATAATTAGGAGCAGTGAGATTGAAGAGGGATCGGAATATTCAGATGGGAAATACCGAAAGAGTTTTTATAGGGTGAGTCATTTTCATTTTTAACAAAACAATTTACTCCGGTTTCAGTGAGGTAGTTTGGTAATGGAATAAGATAAATATTTTTTATCGTTATTTTAAAATAACATTTTTAATAGGAAGGTGTATCTCGTTTATTATATGTATCTTTATTCTTAATGTTGATAATGTAATTTTTTTGTTGTAATATTTTTTTATGATAACAGACTTTTTGTTTTTATTATAACAAATTTATCTTATTAAATATTTTCTATTTTTTTATTTTATAAATGAATATACTGAATATATTATGAGATGTGTACTTATGTTATATATGAAGGGGTAGGGAAGGAAAAGGGGACATAAGATGACATAAAATGGCTTTACACTCAGTTCAAAAGGAGGGAAGTGTCCAGTGAGGTTGTAGATTAAGGAGTATCATCTTATTTTGATCAGATCATAAAAGAGAAAGTATACATATCATGTGAAAAATCTGTATGGCATCATGAATTATTCTCTAATTCATTTATAGGAGGAATCGTTATGGCTATTGATCATAAACAAGTGACTCAATTGGAAAAATTAGCATTAAACATTCAACTAGATATTTTGATAAGTGTTAAACAAAGAGGAGAAGAATCAATGGATTGTTCTTTTTCTATGATCAAATTGTTAGCTGTTTTATACGGTAAACAGATGAAGATTGACCCGAAAAAACCAGATTGGGGAAATCGTGATCAATTAGTTTTAGCTAAAAGTCATGCGGTATTGGAATTATATAGTACTTTATCTAATCTAGGGTATTTTGATAAGAAGTGGCTATGGACGATGAGTCATCAAGGGGACAGACTCCCTAAAAAGTTAGATCGTTCAAAGACTCCTGGAATCGATGTGACAATCGGGGACTTAAATAACGGTGTTGCAATAGCTGCAGGTCTTGCGATGGGATTAAAAATAGCAAATAAGGAAAATGATGTTTATTTAGTGATGGATGAAGACGAATTAAAAGATGAACGTTGCTGGCAAGTATTTCAGTGTATTGCTCATTTTAAATTAGATCATTGCTTGGTAATTATTGATAGTGGTTATAGAAAACGAGAACAGTTAAGCAAAAGGTATGAGAAATCTTATCTATTGAAAAGAAAAGCAGAGAAGGCTGGGTTTTATACGTTGCTCGTTGATGGGACAAATATCAAAGCAATCAATGAGGCGATTGAAGAGTATAAAATGAGGACGACACAAGCCTTCTGTATTGTTTTAGAAAGTTATCCAGAGCGAGTGCTATCAGACTTAACAATGGACGATCATAAGGATTCAAGTAAAAAAATTCCTAAAACATTCCATCAAGAGATAGAAAAAACGATTTTGAAATTACAAGAAAAGCTTGAAAGGATGAGCTAAATGGTTCAGTTAAGTAACTCGTTATCTGTAAGGAAAGAACTTCGTACTTGCATAGTTGATACATTAAATGAATTAATGACAAAAAACCACAATATCGTTGCGTTAGAAAATAAGTTTGAATCATTTAGTAATTGGGTTGATTTAAAAAATGAACACCCAAAGAGATATCTCAACATGCCTGTGGATGAAGAGAACATGGTAGGTATTGCAGCGGGGTTAAGTTTAGCTGGCTACCAACCTTTTATCCATCTTTTTGATTCTCATGCGATTCGAAAAATTTTTGATCAATTATTCATTTCCGAAGGATACGGTGGAAATACCATCAATATTTTTGGGGAATATTTCGTATCTAATCGAAATGGAAAGGAACGCGTCAATGAACTAGGGGAAGATTTAGCGTTGATGACAATGATCCCAAATTCAATTATTTGTGAAGCAACAGATGAGGTGCAAATGGCATGGATCATCAAAGAATTTAGCCAATTGAGCGGTATTCACTATGTACGCGGAGAAAATAAAAGGATACCTAATATCTATAAAAAAGAAACGACTTTTCAATTAGGCAAAGGAAACATTGTATGGCATGGAACAGATATTTTAATTATTGTCGCTGGCAGATTAGTTTACGAAGCTCTCAATGTTGCTAAGCGGTTAAAGTCCTGTCAAATTAGTTGCGAAGTCATTGATATGTTTACGATCAAACCAATCGATAAACAGTTGATCCTTAACGAGTTGAAAGGGAAAACACAAGTGGTCACTATCGAAAATTATGCAGTTATTGGTGGCTTGAGCAGTGCGGTGAACAGAGCTCTTACAGAAAATAAAGCAGCTGTTCCGTTGAGAAAGATAGAGATTGTGAAGCTTAGGCAACAAACGGATATGCCAATCCAGACAGAAGGTTTTGACTTAGTGGTTCAGTTGATTGTTGAAACAATATTAGCGAATGAGCTAGATCGATAACGGAAAAATTGAGCTGGATCATGATAAAGGATAAAATTTCTTGAAAAAAATTAGTGTATCAAAGAAAGCATATGAAATATTAATTCTAATCGAAATATATAAAGAGCCTTGATTGATCAAGGGAATGAAGAAAACGAAAAAGGCAGCGTTTGGATTGGCCCGATGAAAGGGCCATTTGGGCGCTGTCTTCCTTTAATTTTTCGTTTCTTTAACTACTTAAAAGAGTTTTAATCAATTAATAATTGAACATGTTTGCCAAAAGTTTCTTTTTGACTATCGGATATAGCAGAATCGGTAATCAAATAGTCGACTTCTTGGAGTGGATAAAAGCCATAGAAATCTTTTTTATCAAGTTTATGATGATCTGCTACGATATATCGTGTTTCAGCGCTGTTCAATGCGTAACGTTGAGTCAATCCTTCGTCTTCATTTGAAGTGAAAACGGATGTTTTATCTAATCCATTTACCCCGATGAAACTTTTTTTTACATGGATATTTGCAATAAAATCATTGGCGATCGTCCCAACGAAAGCGCCGGTCTTATTTCGATAGGAGCCGCCGATCAGGATGATCTCAAATCGAGGATCACTTTTGAATTTGTTAAACACATGGATCGAATTGGTGATGATTTTAGCATGGTTAATCGTCAAAAAATCATAAGCTAATTCAATCGTTGTTCCAGGTCCTAAAAAGACAGTATCGCCTTCGTGGATATGATTCGCAATGATTGTGGCAATTTCTATTTTTTCTGACAAATGAAGATCCTTTTTTTCCCGATGACTTAGTTCGATCACGGAAGTTTTAGGATTTAATAGTTTGGCACCACCATGAATGCGAATGATTAACCCCTTATCCTCCAATTCCTGCAAATCTCTACGAACAGTCATATCAGCTACTTTCAATTCTTGAACAATATCGGCCACTTTCACGATGCCGTTCTTCTCTAGTTGTGCTAATAAGTATTTTTGTCGTTCTTCTTTTAACATGATATAAACTCCCTGATATTTCGTGGTTCTTATTTTTTTGTTTGAAATAAACATAAAACATTCAAAGGAGGTTGTCAAATATTAAAGGTTTGTATAAGAAAATAGATTGACATGTTAAAAACATTCGGTTACTATTTGTTTGCAAAGGACAAAAACGAACACAAACAAACATAAACTGGAACAAATATAATGTTCTTGTAAGAGAATGGAGGAAGAAAAATGGATAAAGAAACAGTAGCAATGATTGGATTTGAAGTGGTAGCTTTTGCTGGTGAAGCAAGATCGAAATTGATCGAAGCGTTAGCTAAAGCAGAGAAGGGGGAATTTGAAGAAGCCAATGGATTAGTTGAAGAAGCAAATCAGAGTTTGGTTGAAGCGCACAATTCTCAAACTAAAATGTTAGCTGCTGAAGCGAGTGGTGAAACAATTGAAGTAGGGTTTATTATGGTTCACGCCCAAGATCATCTAATGACCACGTTGCTATTGAAAGATGTCATTCAACATCTCTTTAATATTTATAAAAAATCATAGAGGAGCCTGGGTATGAATGCAATGATCAAACGTATCGAAAAAATGAAACCGTTTTTTGAGAAAATTTCTAATAATTCTTATTTAAGAGCAATTAGGGATGGTTTTATCAGTCTTATCCCTGTCATTCTTTTTTCAAGCTTTTTTTTATTGGTAGCATATGTTCCCAACGCATTCAATTTTCATTGGGGAGAAGAAATAGAGTCCATTCTAATGAAAGCGTATAACGGGTCCATGGGGATATTAGGGATCTTAATGGCTGCTACAGTGACCAAGAGTTTGACAGAAAACTTTAATACTAAATTGCCAAAAACGAATCAAATCAATAGTACTTCAACCATGATCGCTGCTTTTATTGGTTTCTTGATTGTTGGGGTTGATTCGTTAGAAGGTGGATTTGCTTCTGATTACATGGGGACCAAAGGATTGATGACAGCGTTCATTGTTGGTTTTATTGTTCCTAATATCTATCGATTCTGTGTTAGCAAGAATTTGACAGTGAAAATGCCAGAGGAAGTTCCTGGTAATATCTCACAGACATTTAAGGATTTGATCCCGATTACACTGTCGACCGTCTTTTTTTGGGGATTTGATTTGGGTTTTCGTAACCTTGTCGGTAGTGGGTTTTCAGAAAAATTGATTGAGCTGTTTCAACCAATTTTCTCAGCGGCCGATGGCTATTTTGGGTTAGCACTCATTTTTGGGGCAATGGCGTTTTTCTGGTTTGTCGGTATCCACGGTCCCTCTATTGTTGAGCCAGCTGTTGCTGCCATCTACATAACAAATGTAGAGATGAATTTTCAACTGTATCAAAGTGGGGAACATGCACCGAAAATTTTATCTCAAGGCTTACAATACTTTGTTGCCACACTAGGTGGGACGGGTGCGACATTGGTCATTACGTTGATGTTTGCTTTTCTAGCAAAGTCAAAGCAGTTAAAAACAATGGGACGTGCCTCAGCGATTCCCGTTTTGTTTGGTGTGAATGAACCCATGCTGTTTGGTGCACCAATTGTATTGAATCCTATCTTTTTTATTCCTTTTATTCTTGCACCGATCCTCAATGTCTGGATCTTTAAATTTTTTGTTGAGGTGTTAGATATGAATGGATTCATCTACAATCTGCCATGGACAACTCCTGGACCAGTAGGGTTGATCTTAGGGACAGGTTTTGCTGGACTATCGATCGTTTTGATGATTGTTTTATTAACCGTTGATTTTGCGATTTACTATCCATTTTTCAAAGCCTATGACAATGAATTATTAGTGAAAGAAAAAGAAATAGGGCACGGGGATCAGTTGGAAAGTACAACTGTCAAACCAGCAGTCGTTTCACCGGCATTTGCTAAACAAAAGAATGATCAGACTGATCAGACTAATGTTCTTGTACTTTGTGCCAATGGAGCAACTAGTTCGATGTTAGCCAATGCAATTAAAAAGGGTGCGAAGGAATTGAGTATCGGTGTGGATGCGACGGCAATGGCTTATGGGCAACATAAAGATCAGATTGGCGAGTTTGACTTGATTATCTTAGCTCCGCAAATGGCTTCGATGCTTGAGGAACTGAGAGAAAGTGCGAAGGACCATAAAACACAAACTGTTTCTACTACGGGAATCGAGTACGTCAAACTTGCAAAAGCACCTACTGATGCGGTCAACTTTGTTTTTGAAAATCTAACATGATGTGGAGGATGCGATGAATAAATTTCCAGAACATTTTATTTTTGGAGCGGCAACGGCCGCTTATCAAGCTGAGGGTGCCCTTTCAATAGGAAACCGTGGGAAAAATTATTGGGATGATTACCTTAAAAAGACAGGGACGTTTGACCCTAGTCAAGCAAGTGATTTCTATAATCGTTATGCAGAAGACTTACAAGCATGTCATCAGTTTGGCATCAATGGCATTCGGATTTCGATTGCCTGGTCTAGGATCTTTCCTAGTGGGAGGGAGAAGGTCGATCCGATCGGTGTCCAATTTTATCATCGTTTGATCGATTCTTGTATCAAAAATGGAGTCACGCCGTTTGTGACTTTGCACCATTTTGATACACCAGAGAAGCAATTTAAAGATGGTGATTGGTTGTCTGCAAATATGGTGGATGATTATGTTGACTTTGCGCAATTTTGTTTCGAAGAATACGGGGACAAAGTGAAACATTGGATCACGATCAATGAACCTTGGTCAGTGGTTGCCGGTCAATACATCATCGGTCATTTTCCGCCGAACAATCAATATGAGCTGGGTAAAGCGATCCAATCGATGCACAACATGATGGTTGCCCACGCTCGCGTAGTCAAAAAATACAAGGAAGCTAATTACCAAGGTGAGATCGGGATCGTTCATATTTTAGAATCAAAGTACGGGATAACTGATCAGAGAGAAGATAGCCTGTCAGCGAAGAAAGAACATATCTTGGCGAATCAATTTCTATTGGATGCGACGTTTAAAGGGGAATACTCAGCAGAAACGATGCGTGTGATCAATGAGATCTTATCTGCAAATGGGGCGCAGCTTGAACTCAAAATAGAAGATTTTGATCATCTAAAAGAAGCAGCAAAAATGATTGATTTTTTAGGAGTCAATTATTATGCGAGTCATTTTTTAAAAGGCTATACAGGAACATCAAAAATCCAACATAACGGAACTGGTGAAAAAGGAAGTAGTATCTTTGCCTTGCAAGGTGTAGGAGAAAGGGTAACAAATCCTGTAATCCCAACGACTGACTGGGATTGGCCGATCTATCCACAAGGGTTGGAAGATATGCTTCTCTTGATCAAACAGAATTATCCGAACTATGGAAAAATCTATGTAACAGAAAATGGTTTAGGGAGTAAGGATCATTTTGAAGCGGGACAAATCAATGATGAGGAGCGGATCGATTATGTTCGTCTTCATCTAGCCGCTATTTTACGGGCGATCGACCAAGGTGTGAGAATTGAGGGATACTTTATTTGGTCGTTGATGGATATGTTTTCTTGGACAAATGGTTACAATAAACGTTATGGATTATTTTACGTAGATTTTGATACGCAGCAACGATTTCCTAAAAAGAGTGCTTATTGGTACCAAAAAATCAGCAAAGAAAAAGTATTGGATCAACCGATTAAAAATGAAACTAGCGAGAAATGAGAAAACTAAACAGGAGGAAAAATGAGTATGCGAGTAGTCATTGGTGCGGATAGCGACGGAATGGAATTAAAAGAATGGTTAAAAGATAAGCTCGTGCAAGAGGGATTTGAAGTAGAAGATAAAAGTATTCAACCAGCAGAAGATTTTATTGCATCTACATTAGCTATCACAACAGATTTAAAAGAACACCCGGAAAGTCTAGGGATCGCTATTGATGGTTATGGTGCAGGGAGCTTTATGGTCGCAACAAAAATAAAAGGAATCGTGGCAGCTGAAGTGTCGGATGAAAGAAGTGCTTATATGACTAGAGATCATAATGATGCCCGAATGATTACCTTAGGCGCAGCGATTGTTGGTAAAGAGCTTGCGTTAAATATCGTTAAGGGATTTTTGACCGCATCTTATAGTGGTGGTCGTCATCAGATTCGTGTAGATATGTTAAATGAAATGGGTTAAGAAAGGAGCAGATAATGAGAATAGCAATTGGATGTGACCACATCGTAACAGATACAAAAATAGCAGTTGCGGATTTTTTGAAATCAAAAGGGCATGAAGTAGTGGATGTAGGGACCTATGATTTTACCCGCACACATTACCCGATATATGGGAAAAAAATTGGAGAAGCAGTAGTTAAAAAAGAAGTTGATTTAGGCGTATGTTTATGTGGAACAGGTGTCGGGATTACCAATGCAGTCAATAAAGTACCTGGAGTAAGAGGTGCGTTGGTACGTGACATGACCAGTGCCATCTATGCAAAAGAGCAACTAAATGCGAACGTCATTGGTTTTGGTGCCAGAATCACAGGAGAATTTTTGATTTGTGATGTCATCGAAGCCTTTATTCAGGCAGAATATCAAGAAACAGATAAAAACAAACAGTTGATCGAAAAAATCAACCAGTGTGAAAGCACAAATGCTTCGCAAGAGAAGCCGGAATTTTTTGCAAAATTTCTTAAAAAATGGGAAATGGGCGAATACGAAGACTAAAAGGAGCGTGACATAGAAGCAATGGATGGAAAAATGAAACATTTAAAAAAACTCTGGAATAAAGAACAAATCTTTGCCGCTTTAGCAATTGATCAACGAGGTGCATTACGTAAAATGCTTACCAAAGCAAAAGGAGAAGAAGCAAGTGCGAAAGAGCTGGAAGAATTTAAGATGATCGTGTCTTCGCAACTAACAAAAGATGCGTCAGCGATTTTGTTAGACCCAGAGTATGGCTTGCCTGCAGCGAAAGCGAAAGCGCAAGAAGCTGGTTTACTTCTTGCCTATGAAAAAACGGGATATGATAGTACCGTGCCTGGAAGACTTCCTGATCTTTTACCTACTTGTTCAGTTAAGAATCTAAAAGAAGCAGGTGCCGATGCTTGTAAATTCTTACTTTATTATGATGTTGATGAAAGTGACGAAATCAATGAGCGAAAACAGGTATTTATCGAACGAATCGGCTCAGAATGTCAGGCAGAAAATTTACCATTCTTTTTAGAATTAGTTTCATATGATCAAAACATTTCTGATAGTCAATCAAAAGAATATGCGATGAAAAAACCTGGCAAAGTCATAAAAATGATGGAGAAGTTTTCTGAAGAGCGATTCAATGTCGATGTCTTGAAAGTGGAAGTTCCTGTCAACATGCAATATGTAGAAGGATATAGTCAAACAGATTTCGTACATACGAAAGAAGAAGCAGCGAAATTTTTCCAAGAACAAGCTGCTGCTACCCATTTGCCTTATATCTTTTTAAGTGCCGGTGTCGAAGCAGAATTATTTTATGAAACACTACGTTTTGCCAAGGCAGCAGGATCGACCTTCAATGGGGTTCTTTGTGGTCGGGCAACGTGGAGTGCTGGGGTAGAAACTTTTGTCAAACACGGAAAAGAAGCGGCAATGACGTGGATGAACGAAGAAGGAAGTAAAAAAATCCAACAACTCAACCAAGTGCTGCAAGAAACTGCAACACCAGTAGCGTTATAAAAAAGGCTATGAATACCATTTGTTCAGAGGGTAACAACGGGTATAAACGTAGCGGTAAGCTTTATAATAGGATGAACATTTTTTTGAAACGCTTCTTCTATTTTTATAATGGAGAAAAATAGACAAGAATAAATAATCAAGAGATATAAAGATAGTGTAAAGAAACGATTTAAAGTTTCACACTATCTTTATATCTTTTTTTGTATGATCAAATCATAAAGGAGAGAGGAAAAATGATGATTATATTTGGTTTGATTAGTGCTTTATTAATGATTTATCTTTTCTGGTTTTTATTTAAGGGGGAAGAGTTATGAGTAGTATCATTTATCAAGGATTGTTTTTTTTATTTGTGTTACTAATTCTAGCGTTACCTCTTGGGTGGTATATTAAACAAATCATGCAAAATAACATACCTAAAGGCGTACGATTTTTGCAACCCGTTGAAAAACTATTTTATAAAATAATCGGACCAGTAAGTCAGAAAGAAATGACGGCGAAACGCTACATTTTTAGTGTATTGTCATTAAGCCTTTTTTCGCTCATTTTACTGATTGGTCTGTTAATGACACAAGAATGGTTGCCGGGAGGAAATACAGTTAAAAATCTTTCTTTCCCATTAGCCCTCAATACGGCAGTTAGCTTTGTAACGAATACTAATTGGCAAGCCTATGCTGGGGAAACTACCTTATCGAATTTTTCGCAAATGTTTGGCTTAACAGTTCAAAATTTTGTATCTGCAGGTGTTGGCTTAGCAGTTTTGGTTGCCTTATTAAGAGGTTTGACTCAAGTGAAAAATAAACGATTAGGGAATTTTTGGCAAGATTTAACCAGAGGTCTAGTCTATATCTTATTGCCGCTTTCCATCGTTTTAGCCATCTTATTGATCTCTCAAGGAACGATCCAAACGTTTCAATCAGGACTAGCTTATCAAGGATTAGAAGGAAAAGATTTGTGGTTATATCTAGGTCCGGTAGCAAGCCAAGTAGCTATCAAACAGTTAGGAACGAATGGTGGTGGTTTCTTTGGAGCAAATTCAGCTTATCCTTTTGAGAATCCAACGATTTTAGCGAATTTCTTGGAAAATATTGCCATTTTGCTCATTCCTGCTGCATTGATTTTTACACTAGGTTTTTGGGTAAAAGAATGGAAACAAGGGCGGACGATATTAATCGTTGCAACCACTTTTGTTCTATTAGCGTTTATCGGGGTAGCAGTTAGTGAATATTATGGACCAAACTTTACTCAAGTGTTAGGTTCGGCCAACATGGAAGGAAAAGAAGTTCGTTTCGGTGTGGGATGGTCAAGTTTATGGGCTGTCAGCACGACTGCTGCTTCTAATGGTTCGGTCAATGCGATGTTAGATAGTTTTACGCCCTTAGGTGGAGCGATCCCACTCTTTTTGATGCAATTAGGAGAGATTATTTTTGGTGGGATTGGTAGTGGACTATACGGCATGCTTGCTTTTCTTTTGTTAGCCGTTTTTATTGCTGGTTTATTAGTTGGTCGTACGCCCGAATATTTAGGGAAAAAAATTGAAGCGTTTGACATCAAGATGGCTAGTTTAGTTATTTTGACTCCTTTAATGTTGACCCTCTTTGGAGCTATGGCCTTGATCAGCCACAGTGAAGTCTTCACTTGGTTAACTAATGAAGGACCTCATGGATTTAGTGAATTATTATATGGTGCAACTTCCTTAGCAAATAATAATGGGAGTTCATTTGGAGGTCTATTAGCAGATACGCCGTTTATTAACTATTTAGGCAGTTTCTTGATGCTGCTTTCCAGATATCTACCGATCGTTGCGATTTTATTCCTAGCAGAAAACATGGGGAATAAGAAAAAAGCAGCGTTGAGTCCAGGGACATTATCAACCGTCAGTCCAACGTTTGTTACGATGTTGATTATTGTCATTTTAGTGATCGGCGCCTTGAGTTTCTTACCAGCATTAGCCTTAGGACCAATTGCTGAGTATTTTACAGTAAAGTGAGTGAGAAAAATGAAAAAAATCTATTTATGGGCTGTGGGTCAATCGTTCAAGAAGTTGGACCCACGACAGCAATTAAGAAATCCAGTCATGTTTGTTGTCTATTTAGGCGCGATTTTGACAACCATTTTGTGTTTTTACCCGATGGATGTACCGTTATGGTTTAGTCTTGCGATTACGGTTTTCTTATGGTTGACTCTATTATTTGCCAATTTTGCTGAAGCCGTTGCTGAAGGTCGTGGGAAGGCACAAGCGGATAGTTTGAAGCAAGCGAAGAAAGAAGTAATGACCTATAAGATCACCCGTTTAGAAGATGTGCAAGAAAAAAATTTTATTGAGATCCGTTCTTCTGATTTGAAAAAAGGCGATCTGGTTTATGTCCAGGCAGGTGAACAAATCCCAGCAGACGGGGACGTTATTGAAGGGGCTGCCTCCGTCGATGAAAGTGCCATTACTGGAGAATCAGCACCAGTCATTCGGGAATCCGGAGGGGATCGAAGCGCTGTGACAGGAGGAACGACAGTCGTCTCTGATTATTTAGTGATAAGGGTCACTTCCGAAAACGGGCAATCATTTTTAGATAAAATGATTGCGATGGTGGAAGGCACCCAACGAAAAAAAACACCGAATGAAATCGGACTGCAAATCTTTTTGATCACTTTGACGATCATTTTCTTAACAGTTTCGATTACGCTGATCCCGTTTACTCACTTTAGTAGTCTGCTGGCAGGAAAAGGTGGCCCGCTTTCTTTAATCATTGTGATTGCGTTATTGATTTGTTTAGCACCCACGACAATTGGTGCGTTGATCTCTTCGATCGGTATTGCTGGTATGAGTCGATTGACAAAAGAAAATGTCATTGCCATGAGTGGTCGGGCAATCGAAGCGGCAGGAGACGTCGATGTCTTATTATTGGATAAAACAGGAACGATTACGCTGGGCAATCGACGTGCAAGTGAATTTTTACCAGTTCATCAAGTGAGTGAACGAGAACTGGCGGATGCTGCCCAACTTTCCTCTTTGGCAGATGAAACAGCGGAAGGCAGAAGCATTGTGATTTTAGCCAAAGAACGATTCAATCTACGGGAACGTGAATTTCAGCAATCTGAGGTGAAATTTATTGATTTTAGTGCCAAAACAAGAATGAGCGGGATCGATTATCGCGGGGACGAAATTCGTAAAGGTGCGGCTGACACTATGAAAAAATACGTGGAAGCAAATGGACATACCTATCCTGAAGAATGCGATCAATTAGTGGCTCAAATCGCACGTGCAGGGGGAACCCCATTAGTAGTTGTCAAAAATTACCAAGTTCTAGGTGTCGTTTATCTCAAAGATATTGTAAAAAATGGTGTGAAAGAAAAATTTGCAGATATGCGGAAAATGGGGATCAAAACGATCATGATCACAGGGGATAATCCTTTGACGGCTGCAGCGATTGCAGCAGAAGCTGGCGTTGATGATTTTTTGGCAGAAGCAACACCAGAAAACAAAATGGAATTAATCCGTGAGTACCAAGAAAAAGGACACCTTGTAGCAATGACGGGTGATGGAACGAATGATGCTCCGGCATTAGCACAAGCTGATGTAGCGATGGCAATGAATACAGGAACCCAGGCTGCTAAAGAAGCAGGGAACATGATCGACTTAGATTCAAGTCCTACGAAACTCCTGCAAGTAGTTCAAATCGGCAAACAACTATTGATGACTCGTGGAGCGTTAACGACCTTTAGTATTGCCAATGATGTTGCTAAATATTTTGCGGTGATCCCAGTCTTGTTCTATAGCATCTATCCACAATTAGATCAATTGAACATCATGGGACTTAGTACGCCTTTAACAGCTATTTTATCTGCGGTCATTTATAACGCGGTGGTGATTGTGGCATTGATCCCGTTAGCGTTGAAAGGTGTTGCTTACCAGGAAAAACCAGCAAGTCAAATCCTGCGACATAATCTACTTGTCTATGGATTAGGAGGTGTCATTGCACCATTTATTTTTATCAAACTGATTGATGTCATTTTATCATTCGTGATTTTGTAAAGGAGAAAAGTGATGCGAAAAACAGTTATGGGAAGTATTCGTTTTTTATTGTTAAGTTTACTTGTTTTCGGAGGGGGGTATACATTACTAGTTACCGGGGTCGGTCAACTATTTTTCAATGAACAAGCTAATGGCAGTCAAGTTACCAATGATGGGAAAGTCATAGGTTCGAAGTTGATTGGGCAACCTTTTGAATCAACTCGCTATTTTTCTGGACGGAATGAAAAAGTTAGCCAACTGTCGCCGGTATCCAAAGAACAAGCTTCACGTGTGGAACAGAGAACGAAAAAACAACTTCAAGAAAACCCAGCGCAAAAAGAAGTTCCGGTGGATCTAGTGACTGCTTCGGCAAGTGGTGTAGACCCGGATATCAGTGTGGAAGCAGCCAATTTTCAAGTGTCAAAAATCGCTCAAGAGCGAGGTCTTAAAGAAGCGGATATCTATGCTATAATAGAAAAAAACAGCCATAAGGATTGGTTTTCAGATCGCAAATACGTTAATGTATTACAATTGAATCTTTCGTTAGATCAGATGTCTGATTCATAATCGGTTCTAGCCATTTCCTTGATTGGTTTTAGCCAATCGGAAAATGGCTCAGACTTACATAAAGGATAAGTTGGAGGGGGAAAGGATGTCGTTATCGAGTGTATCAGAAGATTTTATGCAAAGACAGCAAGGGAAGAAGGGCAAACTAAGAGTATTCTTTGGTTTTGCGGCTGGTGTCGGTAAAACGTATGCGATGCTCTTAGAAGCTAGAGAATTATTTGCCTTAGGTAAAGATGTCGTGATTGGCTATATTGAGCCTCATGATCGACCAGAAACGAATCAACTACTCGAAGGTATGCCTCAGATCCCACCCAAAGAAATCAATTACAAATCAATCACTTTATTTGAACCTGATATTGATCGCTTGATCAAGCGAAAGCCCGAAGTAGTTTTGATCGATGAATTAGCACACACCAATGCGCATGGTTCAAGAAATAAGAAACGTTACCAAGACGTGGCAGAGTTACTGAATGCTGGAATCAACGTTTTTACAACGATTAATGTGCAACATATCGAAAGTTTGAATGATGTTGTTGTTAATGTAACAGGTGTGGAAGTAAAAGAAACCGTGCCAGATACTTTCTTTCAACAAGCATCTTTGAAAGTGATCGATGTTGAGCCGGAAGAATTGATCTTACGGTTAGAAGAAGGAAAGATCTATACCAACGAAAATGCAAAACGAGCCTTAAAAAATTTTTTTACCCCACAAAAGTTGAATCATCTGAGAGGTTTAGCGATCCAAAGAGCTTCCGACCATATCAATCAAGTTAGTAGTCAAACCAATCGAATCCAAAGCAAGTTGTTGACTATTGTTAATGACGATTTTCCTAAAATGGCAGAAAAGTGTATTCGTTGGACTGCAAGATTAGCGCAGGGCTTAGGTGCGCAATGGGTCGTTATTCAGATTCGTTCACATGAAGACACGCCGACAAACTTACCACTTGCTGACAAACTTGGTGGAGAAGTGATCAGTATGGAAGAAGAAGGAAGCTTTGAAACGATCGTTGAATACGCTAAAATGACTGGTATCACAGATATCATCATGGGAAAGAATCTACGACAACCATGGTATGAACGATTATTTTTAGAATCGTTTGAAAACCGATTGCTGAAGCGATTGAATGATACAGAGATCCATTTGATCCCATTTCAAGAAACTAGACCGTCTTTTTTATTTCATACAAGAAAAATCATTGAAGGCGGCGGGAAAGATCTAGGGTATGCATTAGGTGCTGTTTTTTGTGCCACTTTAATTACTGAGTTGATGCAGTATTTGAACGTCGGTGATCAAAATCTGATGTTGATCTATCTCTTTTTCGTCTTATTAGTCGCTCGGATGACTTCCGGTTATTTTTGGAGTGCTTTAGCATCAATCCTTAGTGTACTATCGTTCAATTGGTTTTTTGTTGAGCCGCTTTATTCATTGACAGTCTATAAACAAGGCTATCCGTTCACTCTTTTGATCATGTTTTTAGTTGCTCTGATGATTAGTAACTTAATGGTGCGGTTAAAAAAACAAGCAGTTTATTCTATGGAAAAAGAGCATCAAATGGAAATTCTTTATGAATTGAATAAACAATATGTGTTGGCACAAGATCAACAACAAATTTTTGATATTACTGCGACGTATCTTTCACGTTTGTTAGATCGGGAAGTGGTTCTCTTTGATTCTGAAGGACAAGTGAAAAGTGTGCATCGTGTCGATCGGAAAAAATCAAGACTTAATATCAGTGAAGAAATTGCAGTAGCTGTTTGGACAGCAAAAAATCAACAGGAAGCAGGAAATGGAACCGATACCCTCGGAGGAGCAAAAGGATTCTATTTACCGATCCTTACTAATGGAAAAGTCGTAGCTGTTTTAGGAATGGAACGAAGTCATTCCCACGACCTACAAAACGATCAACTAAACTATTTAAAGTTGCTCATTACACAACTGGCAACGATTCTGGAACAAAATCAATTGAAAAATGAGAAAGAGCAAATCGAACTTGAGAATGAACGAGAAAGAGTCCGCAGCAATTTGCTCCGAGCGGTCTCGCATGATTTGCGGACACCATTAACGGCAATTTCAGGGATTGCGGAGACGTTAAACAATGAAAAAAGTGTGTCGAATGAAACCCAACAAAAATTATTGCAAGATATTCAAGATGAGTCCCAATGGTTGATTCGGATGGTGGAAAATTTATTATCGATTACACGGATCAATATGAATACAATGAAAGTGAATAAATCAGCGGAACCGATTGAAGAAATTATCGAAGCTGTGTATAGTCATTTGAAAAAAGTGTATCCAGATAGCCAATTAGATGTCGTATTACCAGAAAACATGCTATTCATCCAAGCAGATCCTATTTTAATTGAACAAGCTTTGTTCAATTTGATTGAGAATGCTTTGAGACACGGTGAAAAACAGCAACCTGTACGATTGACTGTGAGCCAAAATGGAGAAGAAACGAGGATTGAGATTAGAAATAAGGGTGAGATTCCTATCGAACAATTTCAAAAAATCCAAAATAATCTGACTCAACCAAATGAGGTGCCTGTTGATTCTAAAAACGGATTGGGAATTGGGTTAAGTATTGTCAACACGATCATTCGTGCTCATAACGGACAAATGGAGATGATTGCCGATAATGGGGAAACGATTGTCCGAATCTATTTAAAGTAAGGAGTTTTTTATGAATAAGATGATCTTATTGATTGAAGATGATCCCAATATTACCGACTTCATGGAAGTGGTTTTTGAGCGAGAACAATATAGATTAACGGTAGCAGCAAATGGGATGGAAGCTTTAACTGCTTTACAGGCAGAAACATTTGATGTCATTTTACTTGATCTAGGTTTACCGGATATTGATGGAATGGATCTCTTGAAAATATTGAGGAAACGGATGGATCTTCCGATCGTGGTGATCTCTGCACGAAAGGACGAAAATGAAAAAGTAGCCGCCCTTGATTTAGGAGCAGATGATTACGTCACCAAACCTTTCGGGACTAACGAACTTCTAGCTCGTATAAGAACAGCTTTACGCCATAAGAAAACCAAAGAAGAACAGACGTTGATCGTAGTAAATAATGCATTGAAAATCGATTTTGATAAGCAGTTGGTTTATAAAAATGACCAAGAAATCCATTTAACAAAAAATGAATATCGATTACTTAAATGTTTATTTGAGCAGATTGGTAAAGTAGTCACTTACCAAACATTAATGACCCAAGTATGGGGGCCATACAGCGAAGATTCCCAAATTTTGCGAGTCAATATGTCAAATATCCGCAAAAAAATTGAAACAAATACGTTGAAGCCTGAATATATCATTACTGAAATTGGTGTTGGTTATCGTTTACGTGATTACCGCTCGTAAACATAAAGATGAAACAGTGAAGTCTGTTTAATAAGTATTAAATCCAAGAAAGATAGTTCAAAAAGGTCATGAAAGAAACAAATAGCTCCGAACAAACCAGAGCTTACTGTATCTTTCATGACCTTTTTATGGTGTTCATCGTATTTCTTCTAGGGAATTAAGCTTAGACTGTTCACTTACTCTTTTATAATTAGTCCTAACAATGTTGAGAATTTTAAGGCCTGGTAGGTTGAGACCTGGCAACCTTTTAATTCATTGATCGTAATGCCTAATGTTTCAAAATTAGAGGAGCTTAAATCAACGCCTTTTAAAGAGGTTTGCTGAAAATTCGCTTCGTTCAATTCACAATTGTCAAAAACGATTCCTTTGAAGTGACAATGATAAAGATCGGCGTTTTCCAGTGAACAATGGCAAAATTGATTATTCTCCATTTTAGCATAGCCAAAAGCAGCTAGATTGATTAGACAATCTTTAAAAGTAACGTTTTTAATCGTTGATTCTTGAAAGGTTGTCCCAAGTAGTTTGCAATTGATAAATTCTACTCGGTGGATAGAGGCTTTTGTCATATTGACGTTGGAAAGATCACAATTTTTAAAGCGAACATCTACGAACTCGACCTGACTAAAATCGCTATTTGTAAATTGACAGTGATCAAATTCCATATTGTAAAAACGGGGACGATCGAAAAATGCTTCGATTGCTTCGTCATTGGCTACTTTGCACATTTCAAGCATTGGTTCCTCTTCGGAATAGATTGTAGAAAAGGGCTTAAGTGGTAATGTGGGAGAAATTTTTGGAGGAACGATTTTCATAGATTCATCTACTTTCCTATATAAGATTTTTCCATATCAGTAACGGAATCATCGCTGTCTGCTTATTATAGCACAAATCATTTGATTACATTTGGCAATTTTTTTGCGACAAAATGCGATATATTGCAAAATATTGCAAAGAGTTGCAAACTGTAGTAAAGTGACTTAAGGGAGGCGGTTTCATGCTGAGGGAAATTCGTTTGAAAAAAATAATCAAAATCATGAAAGAAAAACAAAATGCTGCGATTGATGACTTAGCAGAACAGCTGGAAGTATCTAAAGACACGATCAGACGTGATTTAATGAAGTTAGAAGAAAAAAATATAGTTCGCAGAACACACGGCGGAGCGATTTTATTAGAAAGAGAAGCAACTATTTTTGATTATGAGCAACGTTCAACTAAATTAAATGGAGTGAAACTTCAGTTAGGAAAAACCGCTGCAGCTATCATTAAAGACAATTCATCGGTTATTTTCGATTCCTCCACTACTGTAGAAAGTGTGATCAATCAAATAGGGATGAAACCTTTGACAGCTATCACTAATTCTTTGACTCATGCGATGCTGTTGGCAAAAAGGTCAGCAACTATGATTACGCTATTGCCGGGAAAATTGCACAAAACACAACTTTTTTTACATGGCGCAGATACTATTGAGAAATTAAAACAATACAGTGTAGACTATACATTTTTAGGTGTTTTTGCTTTATCGTCTGAAGGGATATTCATCCATACGGAAGAAGAAGGACTTGTCAAACGCCAAATGGTCAAACAGGCAAAAACGGTGGTTGCTTTAGCAGATCATACAAAAATGGATAAAACCGGCTTTTTTAAGGTTTGTGATTTAAAAGAGATTGATTTTCTAGTAACAGATCAACCTCCCAGCAAGCAGTTGCAACAAGCTTTGATAAATAATCAGGTGGAATGTCTTATATTAGATCAATAAAGGAGTAAGTATGGAAAAGAAAAATATAATTTTAGATGTGTTGACTGAGCCGAAAACATTTGCAGATGTCTCACCGGTTTTCTTAACAGATGAAACGATTGAGATGAGAAAAAAACGAATGATACAAAGGATGAGAGAAGAAGCGATTGACACACTAATCATTTATGCAGATCGTGAGCATGGTAGCAATTTTGAATATTTTACGGGATTTATTCCACGGTTTGAAGAAGGATTATTTGTTATGGAAGATAGTGGAAAAAGTACCTTGATTTTGGGAAATGAAAATCTGAAACTATGTAAACATGCACGAATCCAATCAGAATTGGTTCATTATCCACCTTTTTCATTGCCGAATCAACCAATGGATCACGAACAACCTTTAGAACAATTATTTACCTCGTTAGGGTTCGTTGAAAAGAAAAAAATCGGGGTAGTTGGTTGGAAAATGTTTACTACACGGAAGAAAGAAGCGACCAAGCTATTCGATGTTCCTCACTTTATTATTGAAGCAATCGAAAAAGCAAAAGGTGAAACGACTGAACTACTAAATGCTAGTTCGCTGTTGATCGGGGAAAAAGGAATACGGAGAACAAATAACGCCAATGAGATCGCTCATTATGAATTTGGTGCCAATCTAGCTTCTAGTTGCATGTTACAAGCACTAAACAAGATTGAAGTAGGTGTAAAAGAGTCTGAAATTGGAGCATTGTTAAATGGAAAAGGACAACCGAACACGGTAGTGACAATTGCTGCGACAGGGCAACGTTTCGAATATGCTAATCTTTACCCAACCGATAAAACAATTAAACTTGGGGATGCGTTGTCTTTAACTACTGGGTTTAAAGGTGGTCTATCTAGCAGAACAGGGTTTGTCATCGAACATGAAAAACAACTTCCGTCAGAGCAAGCGGATTATTTAGAAAAAGTGGCTAAACCTTATTTTCAAGCAATTGTTCATTGGTTAGAAACAATCAAAGTGGGGATGAGAGGCGAAGAAGTTTATCAACTAGTTGAGACTATTTTACCAAAAAAACAGTTCCATTGGCATTTAAATCCTGGTCACTTGACAGCAGATGAAGAGTGGTTAGCTTCACCTATTTATCAAGAGTCGCAAGAAATACTTGAAAGTGGGATGATTTTTCAACTAGATATCATTCCTTCAGTTCCGGGTTATACAGGTGTTAGTGCGGAAGAATGTGTGGTATTAGCTGATGAGGCACTGCAAGGAAAAATCAAAGAAAAGTATCCAGAATTATGGCAACGCATTATGATTCGTCAAACGTATTTGAAAGAAGTGCTAAACATTGATTTAAGTAAAGATATTTTACCGCTTTCCAACACGGTTGCATACTTACGCCCTTTTTATTTAGCAAAGAATCAAGCATTTCGTGTACAAAGAATAAAATCCACATCTTGATGTACGAGTGAATGATAAGAGAAAATTCGTAGGAGTAACAGGAGCTGTATGGTTCGTTACTTCTCGAATTTTTTAGGTCTGCTAGCTTTTTTGAGAAAAATCCCTTATAGTGAGAGCCGAAAGACTAGATCATTTTTTGTACGTTGTTTCAAATGCGACGATGATCATGCATAAATCTCCATTCGTTTATTGGGTTTGTCCAAGCAGATAAATGTTAGGATAGTCAATTATGAACGAGATGGAACAGAAAAAAGGGGATATCGACTATGAACATCAAACAAGTGAGTGAAACGAAAGGGATCTCGCCCGATACATTACGTTATTATGAGAAAATTGGTCTCATTCCACCTGTACATCGCACGAAAGGCGGAATCCGTGATTATACAGAAGAAGACCTCAACTGGGTAGATTTTACAATTTGTATGAGAAATGCTGGCTTATCCATTGAGTCGTTGATCGAATACAATAAATTGTGTAAGCAAGGAGACCAGACAATTGCTGCTAGGAAGCAATTATTGATGACAGAAAGACAGCATTTGATTCAAAAGATCGATGAGATGCAAGAGTGTTTAACACGATTACATAAGAAAATCGAGAATTACGATCGGTATTTATTAGAACAATAAGATATTAGTCCATGTTAGCCAACAGTTGGTTAAGAGAACTTTTACAGCCTAAATAAAACAGTTCTGAAATTTTTACCAATGATGGAATAAAAAAATTTGATGAAAAAGAAGGCATGTCGGAAGTGTCTAACTCTAAGAAATAAGCCGGATAATCCCAAATAGGAGGAACTATTTGGGGATTATCCGGCTTATTTTCGATGATAGAACTCACCATGAATATCAGATAGTGAGTGAAACTACATAGCATTTAACGCATCATCAAGATCAGCGATCAAATCTTCTACATCTTCGATCCCGCATGAAAGCCGAACTAAAGTTTCAGTGACACCCATCGCTAATCGATCCTTTTCAGGCATACTGGCATGAGACATCGCCCAAGGATAAGAAAGGATGGATTCCACACCGCCGAGACTGACAGCGACGATTGGTACACGACAGTGTGTGAATAAGGTTTCAATTTGCTTAACTGAATCTACTTCAAATGACAAAATAGCACCACAGTCTTCGCATTGTTTTTGATGGATCGAATGTCCAGCATGCTGTTCAAGACCAGGATAATAAACGTTTGTTACTTTCGGATGATTGACGAGAAAGTTAGCTAATTCACTAGCGTTTCGAACTGATTTTTCCATTCTTAACCCCAGCGTTTTAACGCCGCGCAATAGTAGCCAAGCATCTTCAGGACCTAAAATCCCGCCCAGTGCTTTTTGATGTTCCTTTAATTGCTGATACAGCTCCTCGTTATTTGTAGCGACCAAACCTGCAACAACGTCACTATGTCCATTGATAAACTTTGTTGCACTATGTATCACGATATCAACACCTAAATCTAAAGGATGTTGTGAAATGGGTGTCATAAATGTATTATCTGCAACTGTTAAGATCTGATACTCGTTAGCCAATTCAGTCACTTTCTTTATATCAGTGATTGTTAATAATGGATTGGAAGGAGTTTCAATGTAAAACATTTTTGTTTCTTTTTTAATCGCTTTTTGCCAAGAATCAATATCCGTTTCATCAACAAAAGTGCAATCGATCCCGAAACGAGCTAAGAAAAGATGGATGCTTTGGAAGGTTCCACCATAAATATTTTTACCTAGTACTAAATGATCTCCTTTGGATAAAAGGAACAGGACAGCGTTAATAGCAGCCATTCCTGATGAAAAGGCTAAACCGAACTGCGCGTTTTCTAATGAAGCAATACATTTTTCCGCCGCTTCGACAGTAGGGTTACCAAAACGAGTGTAACTAAAACCTGTGTGAGTGAAGACATTTTTTTGATGAAACGTGGAAGTTTGATATTTAGGTATCGACGATGCGCCTGTAACTGGGTCGATGACTGGGTAATCGTGTAGAATTTTTGTGTTGATATTCATATGGGTTTCCTCCAAACCTACTTCATGTATCTCAAAAATAACACATTCATTTCCGTTATGTCAACGCTTTCTTGATAAAAAATTATCAATGAAATTAATTGCTTGCGTTAGATTTTAAATAACATTAGTTTTTATAATTTTATTTTAAATAAAAGAATTTTTGCGGTTTTTAAAAACTCTGAAAGTGGTTGACTGCCTTGAAAATATATGATAATTTTTTAGTGTAATTGTATTCTATGATAAAAAATTATTAAAGGAGGAAAAGAATGAGTAGCAACAAATTACCGTATGAAAAATACCGCGTGGCGGGAGACTTGATCTTTGTTTCTGGACAGTTACCAATCGATCCAACCACTGGTGAAATCGTTTCTGAAGAGATTAAAGCACAAACGAACCAAATCATGATCAATATATCACAAGTGTTGGAGGAGCTAGACTTGACCATGAATCAAGTGGTTAAAACGACTTGTTTTCTAACTGATATGAATCATTTTGAAGCATTTAATCAAGTGTACGCAGAACACTTTGGTGAACGTTTCCCAGCACGATCAGCTTTTCAAGTCGTTGCCTTACCAAAAGATGCTTTAATAGAAATCGAATGGGTTTTATCTAAAGCATAAGAAAAGAGGAAGAAAGAATGAAAATAATAATCATTGGTGGAATTGCTGCAGGAATGAGCGCGGCGGCCAAAGCAAAGAGAGTCAATCCAGATGCAGAAATCATTGTGATTGAACAAGAGGATTATATCTCTTTCGGCGCTTGTGGACTTCCTTATTATTTAGGTGAAGAATTTAATGATGAACAAGAGATGTTTGCTCGAACGCCTGAACAAATCGAACGTTTAGGAATTAAATTATTGTTGCGCCATCGAGTAGAATCAATCGAATTTGCCACTAAAACGTTAGCTGTAAAAAATTTAAGTACAAATGAAGTAAGTCATGAAACTTATGATCGTCTGATGCTGGCTGTCGGTGCAAAGCCGTTTGTTCCTAACATTGCTGGTATTGATTCCAGTGATGTATATACGATTACAAAACTTAATGAAGTCAAACGACTACAGCAAGAATTATCAAATTATCAAAATATTGTCATCCTGGGTGGTGGATTTATTGGCATTGAAGTAGCTGATCAGTTAACGAAAGCAGGAAAAAATATTCATTTGATCGAGATGGCTCCTCACTTGATGAATCGTTCATTTGATCCGGAATTTTCTACTAAAATTAAAGAAGCTATTGAAGAAGAAAATGTAAGGGTTTCCTTGGAGGAGTCTGTTCTAGAGATCGAAAAAAATCATGAACAAGTGGTAGCTGTCAAAACGAATAGAGGAAGTTATCAGGCGGATGCGGTGATCGTTGCTGCTGGATTTGTTCCTAATACCAGCTTTTTGAATGATCAATTGGAATTGTTAGGAAATGGTGCAATTAAAATCGATACATATGGGAGAACGTCTCAAAAAGATGTATTTGCGGCAGGTGACTGTGCTTCGATTCCCCATCGAATCTTAGGGGATATTTACCTTCCTTTAGTGACTACAGCGAATAAAATGGGACGGATCGTTGGGATCAATCTTAGCGGTGTACAGATGCAGGAATATTCAGGGACATTAGGCAGCAGTGCGATCAAAGTAGGAGAGTATGAGGCAGCAGCGACTGGTATCACTGAAAAAATGGCAAGAGAAAAAGGATTAGATATCAAAACGACTTGTATTGAGACGATGAATCACTCAAATTATTATGGAACTCAAGAAAAAATCATGATCAAACTGGTTTATGACCGACAAACAAAAGTGTTGTATGGTGCCCAACTATTCGGGAAAAATGAAACAGTTCTTCGTGCGACTGGCTTAGCTGTTGCGATACACGCTCAAATGACGACTGAAGAATTAGGATTTGTTGATTTTGCTTATGCACCACCTTTTTCTTCTACGTGGGAAGCACTAAATGTTGTAGCAAATACTGCAAAATAAAGGGGATGAATAAATTGATCGATGCACCTTTTTTTACTCAATTTCTGAAAGTAAGTAATTATTATACTGCGGGAGGAATCGCTTTGCTGATTCTCTCCCTTGGGGTAATGAAGTACCTCAAAGACAAACGGATTAATTTCTCAAAACGAATGATTTATGCTCTTATTCTTGGTTTGCTTTTAGGGGTTGTCATTGATTTGATTGGTTCCGATAGCGAAATTTATACCGAATTTGCTCGAACGGAAATCAATGCCTGGTATGCCCTAGTTGGTTCAGGATTCTTGAAGATGATCCAGTTGCTAGCTATTCCTGTCGTGTTCTTATCGATTATCAAAGTAGTGATTGATGTCAAAGGAGAACGGTTAAAATATTTGACGGGAAAAACTTTTGCAACATTACTAGGGACTACGGCTATCTCTGCAGCATTGGGGATTGCGGTTGTCAAACTCTATCGGCTTAACGGTGCAGAGTTTGCTGGAGACTTGGCAGCAGACAAAGCAGAAAGTATTAGTAATATTGCTTCGCAAAGTTTCCCGGAATTTTTCTTGAAACTGATACCTAACAATATAGTTAGTGTGATGGGGGATAATGGGAGTATTGTATCGGTTGTGATCATAGCGGCTATGTTTGCTGGAGCTATTCGCTTCTTACAAGTCAAAAAACCGGATCAAGTGGCGCCTTTTGTTACGTTGTTGGACTCATTAAAAGTAACCGTAATTTCCGTTTTAACTAACGTGATCAAGTTGATGCCGTATGGGGTTGTTGCCTTAGTAAGTAATACAATTATTTCTAGAGGGATTCAAGCAATTATGGGAATGATCGGATTTATTGCAGCTCTATATACTGGTGTTCTTTTGATGTTGATCGTTTATGTCATTTTATTACTATTCATGGGTGTGAATCCAATTGTTTTTTACAAAAAAGCATTTACGACACTATTGTTTGCTTTTTCTTCCCGTTCAAGTGTAGGAACTTTACCTTATACTTTGAAAAATCTGGAAGAAGATCTAGGTGTGTCTCAAGAAACGGCAAATTTTGTTGCTACTTTAGGAACTTCGATTGGTATGAATGGATGTGCTGGTGTATTCCCTGCTATGCTTGGTGTTTTAATGGGATCAGCTGTTGGCGCGGAAATGGATCTATCCTTTTATTTCTTGGTGGTCGTTGTCGTTACGGTAGGATCCATCGGAATTGCTGGTGTGCCTGGTACGGCGACTGTTGCGGCGACAGTTACTCTTAATGGCTTAGGGTTTGGACACACGATCACAAGTATTGGAGCGATATTTGGTATCGATCCGATTGTTGATATGGGACGTACCATGTTGAACGTCGCAGGCTCAATGGTTTCTGCGATTATGGTAGATAAGTGGGAAGGAACATTTGATAAACAAGCGTTTTTGGCACCATTGAATAAAAAAATGAAGAAGAGTAATAGACAATGGGAAAAGTTATGTGTTCAATTAGTGATCAAATGATATCTAGGTAATGAGTTGATACCAACTCGCTGATTGGATCGTTTTTACAATAGCCTTCATCTGTTTCAAAAGTGAAACAACCAAGAAATAAGACGGCACGCCTTAGTGAAGAGGAGTGCCGTCTTTAGTTTCAAAGCCCATCATGTCTGAGAAGCTGTTAAAAAAATGCTTGCTTATTGTCATTGGAGGTAACCGATGCTTTCGCAATCTCTTTACTTTTCTCCTTCAGCAATCTTCAGGTAACGATAAACGCTGGGATCTGATATGTTGAGAATCTTAGCCACTTGTGAAACAGCGCCTTTGATTTGGAAGATTCCTTTTTCATTTAATTGGCGAATGATTTTAATTTTCAACTCTTTATTTAAAGGAGTTTGTTTGTCCAAGAGATCGGAGGGGACGATAGAGTAGATAATCCCTTCAATGGTTTCTTCCAAGATCTCAACGGATTCGGGGAGGTGATTTGTATCAAACACTGCAAGTGGTTGTTTTTCTGTTGATAAGCCAGCTAATGCGAGTATCTCCTTTGAGAGTGACTGATATTTGCTGATATCTTGATTAATGCAAAGTAATCCGACTATCTTCTGCTGATCATTGCGTATAAAAAAAGTGGCACCTCTTAATTTTTTCCCATTGATTGTTTGTGCATCATAGTTGACTAAATAATCTTGTTTAAGATATTTCTTTGAGCGCACCATTTCTAAAGCGAAACCAGTAACAGGAGAATGGATATCTCGTCCACTTATATGATTGTTTTCAATGGCAGCGATATGAAAATGACCTTCTTCCAGATGATGAAGAACCACTTCATAGTTTTCCCCTAAAGCTTGTCCGAGGAATTTGACCAGGGATATATATAGCGTTAATTGAGTGTTATTCATTTTCTCACCTTGATAATTTTTTGTTACTTTATAATACCATCTTTGTTTGCTGTTTACATTATAAAATAATCGTTATTTCATTTTATTTTTTATTGACAAATTTTTTGGGTGAAGTTATATTGTTTGTATAAATCGTAATCATTACTATTTGAGTTCGTGAACGGTTTATTTGATAAAAATAGACTTGAAAAAGGGAGAAAGCAATGGAAAAACAAGACTTAGCGAGTGCTTATCGTCGGCTAAAGAGCCCCAATATCAAAACGAAAAAAAGAGCACTGAAAATCATCCATCAATACAAGCGTAATAAAAATAAGTAAAAACTATCATTTGCTAAAAAACGTGTTTGTTTTGATTAGTGATCTTATCAGTAGATTCTTGTCTTAAAAATTTGAACTGGTATAATAGTTTTTAAACAAAAAAAGGTGTGTACTATATGATCCGTTATTCTATAGCAGCTAAAGAAGATTTACCTCGCATCGTGGAGATTTACAATCAATCGATTTTAACGAAACAATCAACTGCCGATGTAACGCCCGTAACTATCGAGGATAAATTGGCATGGTTTGAAGCCCATGATCCTAAGAAACGTCCGCTATGGATCATGCAAGAAGCAGGGGAAATCATTGGCTGGATCAGTTTGAGTGATTTTTATGGACGACCAGCATATGATCAAACGGTAGAAATCAGTATTTATATTGATGAGACCTATCAACATAGAGGCATTGGGCAGTATGCTATGGACTTTGTAGAAAAACAGCTCCCTGGCTTAGGTATTGAGACCGTGCTAGCCTTTATCTTCGATAGTAATCAAGCGAGTCAACGTTTATTTGAAAAAAATGGTTATTGTTTATGGGGGCTACTGCCTGAAGTTGCGCAAATCGATGAGAGATTGCTTGGGTTAGCTATTTGGGGAAAATCGTATCGCTAATCAAATGAGCTGTAGTTTCATGAATTTTTCTGAAACTGCAGCTTATTTTTCATATTACTACACAAATGAAAAAATTTGTGTTACACTCTTTTTGTGAAACAGTTTGTAAAACTGTACTAATAAAAAAGCGTTTTTCGAGAGAATATTTAATGAAAAGGGAGTAATATTGTAATGGATGATGAAATGAAACAAGGTTCTAGAGCTGTAGTAGAAAGTTTAACAAATCACCAAGTCGAATATGTTTTTGGGATTCCAGGAGCAAAAATCGATGGGGTGTTTAATGAGTTAGAAGATCAAGGACCAGAATTAATCGTTACGAGACATGAACAAAATGCCGCTTTTATGGCTCAAGCAATTGGACGAATCACAGGCGAGCCAGGCGTCGTCATTGCTACTAGTGGTCCTGGAGCTAGTAATTTAGCAACTGGGCTAGTGACCGCTACGGCTGAAGGTGATCCGGTTCTTGCAATTGCAGGACAAGTCAAACGAAGCGATCTACTTAAATTAACTCATCAAAGCATGGACAATGCTGCTTTATTTCAGCCAATCACTAAATATAGTGCAGAAATTCAAGATCCAGAAACAATTTCAGAAGTGATTGCCAATGCTTATCGAATGGCTAAAAGTTCGAAAAAAGGAGCAAGCTTTATTAGTATCCCACAAGATGTGGTAGATGCGACTGTAAAAAATGAAGTCATCAAACCTCTAAAAGATCCACAATTAGGTTCTGCTTCTGCTGGCGATATCGATTATTTAGCGGAACGTATTCAAGAAGCGAAATTACCTGTTTTATTAATTGGGATGCGAGGTTCAAGTAAAAAAGAAACAGCAGCGATCCGTAGATTAGTAGCAAAAACAGGCTTGCCGGTGGTAGAAACTTTCCAAGCCGCTGGTGTGATCTCTAGAAAATTAGAAAACTATTTCTTTGGCAGAGTCGGTTTGTTTAGAAATCAACCAGGAGATATGTTATTGAAACGAAGTGATCTAGTGATTGCGATTGGTTATGATCCAATCGAATATGAAGCAAGAAACTGGAATGCTGAAAAAGATGCTCGAGTAATCGTTATTGATGAAACACCAGCTGAGATTGATTCTTACATGCAGCCAGAAAGAGAATTAATCGGGGATATCTCTGAAACATTGGATCTGTTGACGGATTCTTTAACACCGCATCAAGTGTCACGTGATGCGAAAGAATACTTAGCCTTTTTGCAAAATAAATTAACTGAGCGTGATATTGTGCCAACAAAAGACCGCGAAGGAATTTTACATCCTCTAGAAGTCATTAATACACTCCAAAATAAAGTGACAGATGAGATGACTGTTACTGTAGATGTAGGTAGTCACTACATTTGGATGGCACGTCATTTTAGAAGTTATGAAGCAAGACATCTATTATTTAGCAATGGGATGCAGACACTAGGCGTTGCTTTGCCATGGGCAATCTCCGCTGCATTAGTACGTCCTAAGACACAAATCATTTCGGTATCTGGTGATGGTGGTTTCTTATTTTCTGCTCAAGATCTAGAAACAGCTGTTCGTAAAAATTTGAAGATCATTCATTTGATTTGGAACGATGGCCGTTACAATATGGTGGAATTTCAAGAGATCATGAAATACCAACGAGCTTCCGGTGTGGATTTTGGCCCGGTTGATTTTGTAAAATATGCAGAAGCTTTTGGTGCTAAGGGGCTTCGTGTGACCTCTGTCGCTGAGTTGGAACAAGCAATAGAAGAAGGATTTAAAACGCAAGGTCCAGTTATCATCGATATTCCAATCGATTACCGTGACAATGAAAAACTTGGTGAAACGATTTTACCAGATCAATTCTATTAAGGAGATGCTAAGATGAGTGAAAGAATACTTTTTCAACATGGAACACTAGGAGCATTGATGGCAGGACTAATGGATGGTACTGAGACGATTGAACAGATACTCAAACACGGGACTTTAGGTTTGGGAACGCTACATGGATTAGATGGGGAAGTCATCTTCCTAGATGGTGAAGCTTATCAAGGACGTTCCGATGGAGTAGTTGTTAAGCTGACAGGAAAAGAAACCACTCCTTATGCAGCAATCACCCCATTCATTACAGATGAACGCTTTGAAGTCAAAAATCAAACAAAAGGCGAAGAATTAAAACAATCAATTTTAGCCAGTCAAGCAGGAAACAACTTATTCTTAGCGATAAAAATTACTGGGCTGTTTAAAACAGTCCACACACGTATTATGCCAAAACAAGAAAAGCCTTACCGAAGATTAGCAAAAATATCAGAGTCTCAACCTGAATTTCATGAAACAAATAGTCAAGGAACGTTAGTTGGATTTTATACGCCAGAACTGTTTCAAGGAGTAGCAGCTGCTGGATTTCATTTGCACTATATCGATGAAGCTAAACAATTCGGAGGGCATGTCATTGATTTTGAGCTGACAAAAGGCACTGTCGAAATCAGTAAAATCGAAACACTTGTTCAACATTTTCCCAGCGATGATCCAACGTTTATTGGAACGACAATAGATTATGCAAACTTGGAACAAGAGATCCAGCAAGCAGAATAATTTTCTAATGAGTCCGTGCTAAAAATTAATAATGAAAGTATTTTATATTTGAAGGATGTTCTTTTCCCGTCTTTCTGTCTAGTAAGGTCAGTTTTTTCTCAATGACTAGTCAGCAAATCATTTCTAAGCTATAATTTTTTCATAGAAGGAGTGGTTGAGATGTTGTGGACAGAAAAGCAAAAAGAAGATGCCTATCAAATTTTATTATTACAGCAAAAAGGATTATTAGAGGCAGAAGATCATTGGCTAGCAAATTTAGCGAATTCTTCTGCTCTGTTGAACGAGACATTACCAGAAACAGTTTTTGCAGGTTATTACCTATATAATGGCGAAGAATTGATTTTGGGTCCATTTCAAGGTCGTGTTTCTTGTACTAGGATCACAATGGGAAAAGGGGTTTGTGGTGAGTCAGCACAAACAAAAACTACATTGATCGTTGATGACGTTAAGAAACATGAAAACTATATTTCTTGTGATTCTGCAGCTCAATCTGAAATCGTTGTGCCCATGATCAAAGAAGGACATCTGATTGGCGTTCTAGATATTGATTGTGGTGTAACAGGCGGGTATGATCATATTGATCAAGAATATCTTGAGAAATACGTAGAAATGCTTATTGATATCGTGCCTTTAGATGTTATTTCTTAAAAAATTCAATAACTTTAACAAGTGAAATCAAAAGAACACTCGAAATAGTCGTTCTTTTGATTTTTTTCTAAAATTATAATGGTTTTTGGTTTTCATAATCTAATTTTAATGTTATTATCATTTTATAAAATGTTAGAACGATTAAAGGTGGATGAGATATGAATAACGAAGAAATCATTTTGGGACAAAAATATGCGTGTAAGCCAATCGGTTTAAAGCATGTAGTAGTAGGTGAAGTCATTAATAAATTAGAAAATTGTATCGTGTTATGTGTGGAAAAATACCAAGAAAGTGATCATGAAGAAATATTAGAAAAATGTGGGAAAGTGGTTGCGAAATATGCGGATGTATATGATTTAACTACTATAGAAGCCATTTTTGAAACTTCTTCAAAAATTTATGAACCAGCGCTTGTCTCATAAATAAAAAATAGTTTAAAAGAGAAAGAGGAATAGCTTTCTCTTTTTTTTGTTATTCAAACTTTTATGCTTTACAAGTCTCACTAAAACATTTATATTATTGATAAGTCAATAATTGACAAGTCAACGGAAGGAGGATGGAGATGGATTTAAGAAAACTCAGTCAGTTACTCTATAAAATCAAAATTATCAGTCAAGAAGGATCAGCTTTGTTCGAGAAAGAAACTGGATTCAGTTTGACGAGATATGAAATGCTGATGTTTTTATGGGAAAAAGGCAAATGCTTACAAAATCAAATTCAAACAGATCTGAAAATAGACAATGCAGCTATCTCTAGACATTTGAAGATATTGGAAGAAAAAGGCTATGTTTCACGAAAACGCAATCCAGAGAATAATCGTGAAGTATTTGTTCTACTGACGGATACAGCCAAACGAGAACTGGCTAAGTGTGAAAATAATCATCAACAGTCCGCTGACTCTTTGTGCATTTCGTTGACCGATGAAGAAATCACCGAACTAACAAAATTATTGAATAAACTTTATTAACTACATTAGGAGAAAGAAGAGAGAGAAATGAGCAAAGAATTAGTAAACAATGATTTTTCAAGTGTTGTATTTGGAAGAAAATCCGTTCGTGTATATGATGAAACGGTTAAGATTTCTCATGAAGAAATGTTAGAAATGATACAAGAAACAACAACAGCACCATCTTCAGTTAATATGCAACCATGGCGTTTTGTGGTGGCAGAAAGTGAAGAAGCAAAAGCAAAATTGAAACCATTGATCCGTTTTAATACGAGACAAAATGATACTTCATCTGCAATGGTTATGATCTTTGGGGACATGAACTGCTACGAATATGGGGAAGAAATCTATGATCAAGCAGTAGCAGAAGGTAAGATGCCGGCAGAAGTCCGAGACCAACAACTTGCTGCGATCCTTCCTTATTACCAAAACTTTACACGTGAACAAATGAATGACGTTGTGAAAATTGATGCTAGTTTAGCTGCAATGCAATTCATGCTAGTTGCTCGTAGTCACGGCTATGAAACAAATCCAATCGGGGGATTTGAAGCAGACCAATTGGCTGAAGCTTTTGATCTCGACAAAGAACGTTATGTTCCAGTGATGATCTTATCTGTTGGGAAAGCAGTAGAAGAAGGGTATGAATCTGTTCGATTGGCTCCAGAAAAAATTACAACTTTTAAATAAAGCGAGTGTGGAAAAATGATCGTTATCAATGCAAAATTTTCAATCAAACCAGAAAAAAGAAATGAATTTCTTGCGGAAGTCAATGAACTTGTTGCAAGTACAAGAAAAGAAGACGGGTGCTTAAGCTATCAATTGTACGAATCAATCGATATTGAAAATGAATTTGTCATGGTTGAAAATTGGCGTGATCAAGCAGCGATTGAAGGACACAATCAAAGTCCGTTACTTCAACAATTATTTAAAAATATGAGTCAGTATAGTAGTAAGAAGACAGAAATAAATGTTTCTCAAACAGTAAACTAATTTTTTGATTAAAGAAGTTATGTGTTAAATCTATCTTATAAAATGTAACTAAATAATTTCCAGTTCGTCATGGTAAAATGATTAATCATTTACCGTGACGGGCTTTTTTTGTTAATCAATCATTTTTACTAAATAAACAGAATCGGATTTTAAATAACGTTTGTGAATTTTTTTAAGAATGTAAAAATCATAATTTTAATTTCTTAACTAGATATTTTTTTATTTTAACACACAGAAAACCTTGTTTTAATAATAAAATAATCTTGAGAATCTTATATGTTACAGGTAACATTAATATGTAGGTTAAACTACTATTGTTTATTTTAAATAACGTTTTTTAAGGAGGAGGATAATCGGATTCAAGTACATAAATAAAAGTAACCAACCTTAGAATAAAGTAAGAAAAAGCTAGGTTAGCGAAATTTCAAATATAACTGGGGGAGCAGATAAATTAAATGACGAAAAGAAAGCAAAATAAAAAAATAAAAAAAATGAAAACAATTATGAACTCAGCATTGCTGATGACCACTGTAGTGGGGTTGCTAGCACCTAACGTATTGGCAGCATCCAACGCAGTAAGTGAAATCGAAATAATTGATGAGGTGCAACCACCACATGATTCAGGAACATTGGACCTATCCATGCCTGAACCGGAAATAGGACGGGTATCTGTCATTGGGGTAGATGTAGATACACAAAAAGCACTTTGGTTTTCAGAGGAATTCGGTTTTATCGGAAACAATGTAACCTTATTCGCTGAAATTGTAGAAGGGTATGAATTGATCTCGCCAGATAGAGTGATTATTTATATGGAAACGCCAGAGATGTATCACAATTTTTATTATAAAAAAATTGAAGATAGTCCTGAAGAAAGCTTCTCATCAGTCACTGTGCAGTATTTACATAATGAAACTGGTCAACCGATTGCCGAACCTACGGTAATTAATGATTTAGAGATTGGAACAGAATACATAGGAAATGCACTGGTGATTGATGGCTACACGATCGTAGGGCCTGAAACTTATACAATCAATGTTTCCGAGGATCCAAATAGCAATATCATTACTTTCCGTTATGATGAAAATCCAGTGACTAAAGAAAAAGCAGCTGTAACTGTTAAGTATATTAATGAGAAGGGGGAATCGATTGCTGAAGATAAAATAATAAGTGACCTGGAAGTCGGCTCTACACATACAGAAGAAGCGTTACTTATCGAAGGATACGAATTGCTGAGTACCAAAGTCCAAACGATAGAAATACAAAGCGAAGGCAATATCATTACATTTATATATGAAACTAAGGAAACAACGCCGCCAGAAAATGAAAAAGCCGATTTGACTGTGAAATATATTGATGAGCAAGGTCAAACGATTGCTAATGATAAAATAATCCAAGACTTAGAAGTCGGCTCTACATATACGGAAGAAGCGTTACTTATCGAAGGATACGAATTGCTGAGTGCCAAAGTCCAAACGATAGAAGTACAAAGTGAAGGCAACACCATTACATTTATATATAAAACCAAAGAAACATCACCGTCAGAAAATGAAAAAGCCGATCTGACTGTCCGATATATCGATGAGCAAGGTCAATCAATTGCGGAGAAAAAAGTAATAACTGATTTAGAGATTGGGAAGCTTCACAAAGAAGAAGCGTTGCTAATCAAAGGATATGAACTAGTTAATCCGAAGTTAGCGATACAAGAAGTCATGATTGAAATGGGAACAAACACGATCACGTTTATCTATAAGAAAATCAAAACAACAGTAGCGTTAGCAGAAAACGTTGCTTTCATTTATGGTACAGAAGGAAAACAAATGACGGCGGTTATTCCAGGAGGAACAACGATGTACGTTGTTTTGAACGGGGAAATCATCGGAAAAGCCAAACAAGAAAAGGTCAATTCTTCTCGTTTAGTAGATGTAAAAGTAGAAGAACCGACGACGATTTATTTATCTAAAGCTGTAGCAAATGGGGAAACAGTTCAATACTATACAGAAAATGAAGCCGGAGAAAAATCAGTCATCTCAGAAATTACACGCCAAGAAAAGACGGATCAAACAAATAAACCAACTGAGAATGACGACAACAAACAAGATCAAAGTAAAGTGGATACCACAACTGAAACGAATAAAAATAAAGAAAGTACCGAAAAGAAAGAATCAAATCAAACGTCAACTTCAAAAAATGGTAGCACCACAAAAAATAATTCTACAGGTACGACCAAAACCACCGTATCTGGAAAAGCTACTTTACCAAAAACAGGAGAGCAACAAAATCGCTTATTGCGCAGTTTAGGAATGGCACTTTTAGTAACGGTAATGGGGATCAGTTACATATTAAAGAGAAAAAATAGAATAAAACAAGATTAAAAATCATTCAATGAAAAATAACTAAAAAAACACAGACCTCCAGAAGTATCTAGATACTTCCGGGGGCCTGTGTTTTTGTTCTGGCTTCCTATTTACTGGCAGTGATAGCGGACAGGATACTTATTTTTTTGGGATCGGATAAAACCGTCAATTATTTATTGATCTATGTGAGTAAACTTTGTCATAATGACTGAGAAATAACCAAAATCTAACTAGTTCAAGGTTGCTTATTGTTCAAATTATGCACTTTATATGTATCAGTCAGCAGGGAATGCTTAGATTCAATCGTTAGTATAGGAAAATGTTCAGAATCATTCAATTTTATAATGAGACTAGATAATAAAATTTTATCTTTCATTACTTGGTATTTTTTTTGTAAGGGATAAGCACGAGATTTTTTGTCTCCGTAGTTTCTTCCTCGCTTAAAGGAGTGAGAATAATCGTTTCATTCTTCTTACTGACTTTGTAAGACATGATGTCACTTTTAGACCAAAGTTCCTTCCAAGTCATTATATCTCCTTTAATCGTATAACGAAACTCTTCTTTTATATGCTTACTGAATTGTTTGATAAATTTCTTCATATGTACACTATTGGATTCATCGTCTACAGAGTAATCGATACTTGAAAAATCTAAGTTAAAACTAGCTTTACGGTTAGAAAAGGTAAGGGTCATTTTGGGATCATCAGTAGAGTCCGTCCCTTCAATTACCCATGCATTTGCTTTTAGATCCTTAACTAAACGATTTGCTTGCTCGTCTTTTTTCCTTTGACATCCACATGCGCTAAGTAACAACAATGTGAATAAAACCAATAAACGAACGCTCTTTTTTTTCACTTGCTTTCCTCCTTTCTATTTTCTTTAGTGTTCAAGAGAAGAAGACTTGCCCTCTAAGCAAATAAAGAGTTGCGAGTGCTTAAATTAGATAAATAATCTCCCGCTTTTTAGATAATTTATAAAAATTGAAAACGTGGGCTCCTTTCGTTCAGGATCAAATTATTCTTCTCTTATCAGAAATAACGCAACTATTCAAAGATGAAACATGTTTCTCGTTGTGAATATCTCTAAGTTAAGTTTAAAGCTTATCTGATTTCATGACAATCAGAAATTGAAGAAAGAGAATTGATCTTGTTCAGTGACCAATCCAAACCAAACTTGAGAAGATAATGCAAAGCGTATTTCAATTTCTGAAAACAAAAAAATGATTTATTCAAAGAAATAATTATAAAAAAAGGAAAAAAATCTGTATGTTTTTGGGTAAACTATTGGAAAATAAAAAGGTATTGAATGATGTACTGAGCATTGAAATGACGTAAACAAGTTTTAAAATATCTTTTAGTTAGAAAGTCGTAGGTTAGCATTGAGGAGTTGATTTTTAATATCGCTGATTTTCTTTGGTAGTAGGCCAGTTCCTATCTTTTATAATCAATTATCAAATGAGGAGGGGTATGTATGTTTCTAATATTTATGTTTATCTTTTTTATTTCAGCATTCTTACTCTTGATGTATGGCGTAATTAAAAGTCGCAAAGTCACTGTTCCATTTTTTCTGCTACTTTTTTTGGGAACTTATTGTTTCTTCAATGTGGCTAAAGATGTACTAGACGAACTGGATTTGGGAAGCAAAACGTCTTTCAATCAATTAGATGATGATATTTTTGAAATTGACGATTGATGAGATAATCATAAAATGCAGTGAAATTTTTAGCATTACCAACGATATACTATTAGTAGCTATTCCTCAAAAGTGTAGGTGAATCACCAGAGCAATTTTTATACGACTAGCAGTAACGTAATCTTTTTCTGTGCTATGGAAAAAATAGAACTAGATTTTCCAAGTAATTGAATAAAAAATTGTTGTGTATATGTTTTGATAGCGGTGAATCTTACTAACATCAAAAGTATAGAGTCAACTTTTATCAACAGTTCGAATTCTGGTCAACTTTCTAGAACAATAAAAAAACTTGCTAAATCATTAATCGATGAAGTAAGTTTTTTTATTGAGAGGGTACAAGAGATAGTGCATTGACATTCGCAGCATGTCGTTTATTACTTTATCAAACGACTAGTAAAATTTTTGTAGCAGATATAGTTTTTACTATATCCATTTAAGGAATTGTGTTATTTAAAACGATGAAGGATTGTATGCAATGAAAATATATTGGATGTTGTATTTGCAAATTCTAAACAAAGCATTTTGTAGTTTTGTTCATCGGACTGATGATTTGTAATGAGTCAGAACAATGTACAGGAGAAGCATCAAGGTATGATCGACAAATCAATAAATGTTATGAGCGACGTAGAGACAATTAAATGCACTGTAGTAAAAATGAGAAGAGAGTCGGGGAAACAGAACATTTAGCTGTTGAAAGTCATTTGAAGGATAGCGCTACTTGATTTGAGCAGTAGGATAAATGATTGGTTAGGATATTAATTCTGTATCTCTTAATTTGGCACAACCACTATTAAATCTGTGTTATACTAAGTTATATTTCGAGATAAAGAGGAGTTAATTGGGTGGTATGATTAAAAAAATTAAGAGCAACAGACATTTATTTATTGTTTTATTTTGTATTTTTGGTTTTATGCTTCTTTTAAATAGTATGTCTCCTTTGGTACACGACGATTATTACTATTTTGTAAAGACCTCAAGCATAAAAACAATTTTGTTTGATGAGTATCAACAATATATGACTTGGACTGGGAGATCGGTAGTCCATATTATTTTTCGTTTTTTTACTAAACTTCCAAAAATATATTTTAATGTGTATAATTCTTGCATGTTTTCCCTATTGGTTTATCAAATTATTATGTTTTCTTCCATAGTAAAAGAGCGAACTACTAATAATGTTTATCTAAAAGCGTTTATCATCTTTGCATTAATGTGGACATTTACCCCAGCTTTCAATAATGTTTACTTATGGTTGGCTGGTTCTGTAAATTATCTCACTGCAATGGTGATTATGTTATCTTTTATTCTGGTTTATCATCGATATATAGCAGAATCTGAAGAACAAAATAATAGTCTTTTTAAAACAATAGGCATGCTTCTTTTAGGTATAGTAGCTGGTTGGTGTAACGAAAATACCTCCGGAGGAACGTTGTTCATTGTTATAGCATATACTGTTCTTTCCTATTTTTATAAGAAGAAAAAAATTGAAAAATGGATGATCGCAGGTATTGTTGGAAATATTGTAGGTTTTCTTTTTATGGTTATGGCACCTGGGAACGATATCAGAGCGACTTATTTTCATAGAAGTACGCTTTCAACTGCTTGGAAAATTCTTGATGCAATCCCTGCAATCAGTCATGCGTTACAGGATAATGCCATGTTCCCTCTAACGATAGGATTAGCTTTGCTTGTTTTATCATACTTAAATAGTAGTTTTACACTTAGTAATATTCTAAGTTCGTTATTTTTCGTGGGAGGTATATTGACAATAGGAGTGCTTGCAATTTCTCCAACTGCATTATCTTGGTCTAGATCTTATTTTGGAGGAGTTATTTTTCTTTTCATATCTATAGTAATTAGTCTTTTTGAATTATTAACAAATTTCGATAGAAGCAATAAAGTTGTTTTTTCTATGATTTTCAGTTATTTACTAGTTAGTTTTTTATTATTGTTTTTCAATGGAACTGCAGACATCTATAAAAATTATGTAAGTTATAGTCGCCAAACTGAATCCATTAAAAAGCAAATGAAGAGTGGTGAAATGGATATAGTTGTTCCACCATTAAATTATAAGACACAAACAATTTATCCAGTTCACAATGATGGTGATATTACTATGGATAAGAATAACGAGAGAAATAGAAGCGTTGCTGCATATTGGGGAGTAAACAGTATTCGACTAGAAGAAAAAACAGAATAGTAGATTTAAGTATTTTCTTTTCATATATGAATGTTCGGACACGATTTAGGTCGTGTCTTTTTGTTTCCATATAATTTTAGTATGAATCAAAAAATAGTTGAGTGGGACCCAATGAAAAATCAGCGTGAGAGATGAATCTTTCGGACTTGAAAATGAGCTTGAATAAATTTCATTTAACGAAAACTACCGAAAATAAAAAATGCCTAAATCCTTTTAAAATAAGGATTTAAGCATTTAGTGAAATCTACCGAAATCTCACAATGGAGACGGCGTCAATGATACTCGTATTGATAATACTGTATTTATAAGGGATTTTTACTATCCAATGCAAAAAAAATGCAAAATTTTTTTATGAATACATTTGTTTCATTAGATTATTTACCACATTACTTTCCTTTTGCTCCATCTCATCCAATATGTGTTGGTAAGTTTGTAAAGTGGTAACAATATCTTTGTGACCTAAACGACGAGAAACATATTTAATGTTGATGCCTTGGTAAAGCAAGATAGAAGCATGAGTATGTCTAAGTCCGTGACAAGTAATTTCTGTTACTCCAACCTTCTTACAAAACTTTCTTAAAACTTTATTTACAGCGGTATTTGTAACTAATTCCATACTGTCATTTAAAAAGACCAAATCATTTTCGTTTTTTAATCCAGATTTTAAATAGTATTGTTTTTGATGTAATTGTAATTTTTTCAATAAAGATAGAGTATCATCATCAATAGTAATTGTACGTTTAGATTGATAGTTTTTTGTATTAGAAAATCCGTCAGTATACTTATAATCCCAAGTTTGTTTGATGTTGACTGTTTTATCTTTAAAGTCTACATTTTTCCATGTCATTCCTATAATTTCAGAAAAACGACAACCAGTAGCTAAACCAAATAAAATGATAAAACGAGATGTATATTCTGGTTTTAAATTTTCTAATAATGCATGAATAAGTTTTATCGAATCCGCATAATTTAGGTATTTTAGTTCCTCATGTTTTGGAGCTTTTTTACCAACTGCAGTTACACGGTAGGTAGGATCTCGAAAAATAATTCCTTCTTCAATTGCATCTTTAATTGCGGCACGCATGTAAGTGTGGTGTTTTTTTACAGACGCAGTCGCATGATCTTGACCATAGTCATTTAGAGCTTTTTGATATTCCTCTCTAGTCAATTCTTTCAATTTAGTATCAGGAAAGTATCTTTCACTGAATTCAACCGCACGTCTAATATCGCCGTCATTATCTTTGGATAGTTTTCCTTTTCTATACACCTCGAACCAATTTCTAAAATAATCTTTGAATAATTTATCTCCATCTTTAATAGAATACCCTTTTGAATATCTAGACTCTATTTCAGCAGCAGCTAATTGTGCTTCTTTTTTTGTATCGAAACCATTAGCGCTTTTTGTTCTGTATTTTCCATCTTTATCTTTATAAGAGACACGATATTGCCATCCACTGGCTAATTTTTTAAAACTTGCCATAATTGAATCAGCTCTCTTTCTCTGATACAATAGACACGTGAATAAGCCTATTGTGTAGGTTTGTTTTTTCTTAGAACACGCTCGCTTTGGTCGGTGGGGCGTGTTTTTTTAGTTTTGTTTTAGAGTTGGTGTATTTATATGCCAATCGTTTGGGAAACCTAAACTTTTTAAAATAGTATTAATATCGATAGTATTTAGCCTGTTATCCAAAGTCGAAATTCTTTTTCTGATAGTATTGTGCAATTGAGCGTATTGAATTTTACTGAGAAAGCACTGCAGACAAAGAAAGACGTTGTAAGTATTGTTTCTTTGGGAATTTTTGGAAATTCCATATATAGAATGTAAATCTCGATAATATTTAATATCGGATTTACATTTAGAATCTAATAATCTGTTATTATGGGCACAAATATTACGTATTTGTCTGGTATTTTCTGTAAAAGATATCATTATTTCCGGCGTAAAAGGGGCTGTCATATGAATATTTTCTGATACGAAACTGCAGATATTTTTTGCTATGTTGTTTTGTAAAAAAACTGGTAAATTTTTAATTAAGGTATTCATTTCTCCAAAATCAAGGTAATCTATAAGAACCCATATAGGTACGTCATTATATTTTTTTACATAATGCTTTATAGAATTATTTTCTTTACTCCTCTTATTGGAATTAATGATTTTCGTTAACCTTGAAATTAACCATCCTAACTCTAAAGTTTTTGAATTATCATAACAATTAATATCAAGGTATGCATATGGCTTATTATTATAAACCTCTGCAAAACGATATGACAAAATGCTTTTGATATGGTTTTCTGCCTCAGTAATTGCGCGGAAAAGAGCGTGCTTAATCTCTTTGTCAAAATAATATAAATGAGTTATTTCGTCAAAAGTAGTACCTGGCAAATAATTATTTTGATTGCTCATAAAATATTTACTATATCCATTAATTATGTTGTAATAATTGTTTGTAAGTAGATATTGTTTAGCTCTTTGGTAATTTGGAATAATAACTCCACGGTTGTTCAGTATTGTTAATTGCTTATGCAAATTTTCGAAATTTTTCAACAAAAAAACCTCCATCCATATAGAATGAAGGTTTTCGCGTTGGTCCCCGTAGAGATTCCAACACTTATCTCTTAATTTCATTCTATAGGGTTTTATTTAATAAATCAACTGAATTGCAAAAAAATATTAAAATCCTTTAGTGTTTTTCTTAGAACACGCTCGCTTTGGTCGGTGGGGCGTGTTTTTTTTAAAATACAATATTTCCGTTTGAGTCAGAAGGTTTTAAAGCACCGATAATAGCTTCAATAAGTCCTAAAACAGATGGTATGAAAGTCCAAGAAAATACAAGATATAAAATTCCCATGAATGTTTTTCCACTATAAAACTTATGAGCACCCAGCCCACCAAGAAATAGCGCTAAAAGAACATATACTAATTTATTTACTACTCTTCCTGATTGAATTGTACTTACTTGTTGATTTTGTGTATTATCATTAACGATATTAATATGAATTTTATCTTCAGCAGAATTAGAATTATTCTTAACTCTTGTAATTATTAAATTGTCACCATCTTTGAAAACCTCGACTTCGTCGTGGACTTCTGGTCTCCAATCCAATTCTTCGTAAGGCACACGAATAATTTCTTTTTCATCTGTTGCAATTATAACTTCTGCCTGCTCCAACTTAACAATTTTAGCCATACACTTTTTCTCTCCATTCTGATATAATTATTTTATACAGTGAACCTCATAAACGAGTAACCCTAGCCGCAGCGCCAACTCCGACTGGGGTATTTTTTATAGGTTGTAAATAACTTGTACAGCTTTTCCATCTTGACCCATAACTTTTTTTGACATTTAAATTTTCCTCACTTCTTGTTATAATATATTTGTGATCTCAGAAATGAGGTATGAGTCCGTGTTGCAGCACGGGCTTTTTTTACTGTGCATAAGAGTATTTTTTCTTGAAATATGACTGGCAAACATTAAAACATTCTGTTCTTAACTTATTATTGATAGCATAGAATTCCATAAAATTTTCCAATTTGAACTGAGATTCATCTGTTAATTCATTCTCAATAAAGATATTAAGTAGAATCATAATAGCGATTCTATCAGCTTCAGCTTCGAACTTTGAATGAAAAGTTGTAGAGTTATCGTACAGTGCTGAATATTCAAAATGTGAAGCAATGAAATGACCGAGCTCATGGGCTAAATGAAAAGCTTCAGAACTATCTTCGTGTAGTTTTTCGTTTAAAAATACTATTCTTGGTTTTGGATAATAAAAACCTGGTTCTTCCATTTCCATATAGATTAATTTTAAATTATACTCACTCAGCATTTCTTTCAACTTTAAATACATGCAACCCATCACTCCAACTATTCATTTTCTTCTAAAGCTTTAGCAATTGCAATCGCTTTACGCATTGTCTCTTTAGATATTTCTTTTCCGTCAAAAGAAAATACAGTATCATTTTCTGATAAATCCACATGTTTAGGGGTCTCTTTTTTCTCTCTTCCTAGTAGATAGTCTATAGAAACACCAAAATAATCTGATACTTTTGCCAAACCTTCGGAGTTAGGTGATACTGATTTCCATTTACTGAAATATCCATTTGAATATCCCAATCTTTTTTCTAATTCTCTTACAGATATTCCGTTTTGCTTTGTTAATTCTTTTATTTTTTCGTATGGATTCATTGATATGTCAACCTTTCTAGACTGACAAGAAAAACATAGAATTAAACTCTATTTATATGTTGACAAATTAGAGTCAAAACTCTATACTTATTCTTGTAAACAAGTTTAACAACTAAAAAGACAACAAAAAACACTTTTGATTATTAAACGCCAACCGTCAAGAAAGCTTTTAAAATCAATGTTTATATGTCTTATTTAACTATGTACAAAGTATAGAATAAAACTCTATGTTTTGTCAATTGAATTTAGAAAAAAGTTGTTAAACTTGTTTACGAATATAAAAGAAAGGAGTTTTAGTATGACTGATATTGCAGAAATCACTCAACGAGATAGAGAAAAAATCAAAGAATATGTCGAAAGTTCGAAGTTCTTAACTTACACCATGCTTGCTGAAAGATTCGGCATTAGTAAAAGTTACTTATCTTTAATCTTAAGCGGTAAAAAGACTTCTGCAGAAGCTAATAGAATTATCGATTCGATCATTACTATGTATGAACTGTAAAGAGAGGAGTTAAAAAAATATGAGTATTATCGACCAAGTTTCAAAGATAAACGAATTATCTGACGAAGTAGCTAAACAGATTTATTCAGAATGCATTGAAGAGAACATTTCTGTCAACAATTTAAGGGAAAGAGTCAAAGAGAAGTTAACTAAGTATGTTGGAGAACCGGCATTCAACGAAACCTACAGATATATTTTCAGCAAAGTTAAGTTTTTGATCGAACATAGTGAAGTAAAAATAGTGAAGCCCCACATTGGATTTGAAGCTTCACATAAAACATCAATTTTTTAATTGTTCTTCAAGCTCTTGGAATAAATCAGCTAATGCAAGCACTAATTTTTCCATATCTTGGTTAGTAGTATCTATTCCATAATGCTCAAAAACTTTAGAAATTTTTTCTTCGCTAAACATCAAAACACCTCGCTTTCTAATGAGAATTATAGCAAATAAAAATCAGATAGGAGAAAAACGAATGAAAGAACTAATCAAAGTAATAACAAACGAGGAGAATGAGCAGTTAGTAAGTGGTAGAGAGTTACATGAATTTTTGGAAGTAAAAGAGCGGTATAATGATTGGTTTCCGAGAATGAGAGAGTATGGATTCTCTGAAAACGTTGATTTTATAAGTTTTACTGAAAAATCAGTAAAAGGTGGAAGACCTCAGAAAAACCATTTTTTAAAGTTAGATATGGCAAAAGAAATCTCAATGCTCCAACGAACAGAAAAAGGGAAACAAGCTCGTCAATATTTTATTCAGGTAGAAAAAGAATATAAGCAACAATTACTTGATACTTCAAAGCTAAGTCCAGAACTTCAAATGATCCAAGGAATATTTAATGCAGTAGCTAAACAAGAATTAGAGACAAAACGTTTAGCAACACAAATGGACAATATTACTGAAATTGTGGCGTTGAATACAACTGACTGGCGTAGAGAATGTCGAAAACTCGTAAATAAAATGGCGGAAACTCAAGGCGGATACGGTGCTTATCAAGAAATTCAAACAGCGATATATGAAGAAGTTGATCGTAGAGCTGGTTCTTCTCTCAAAACTAGATTAACCAATTTACGTAACCGTATGGCTGGCGAAGGTGTTTCAAAATCCAAGCGAGATAAGACAAATAAGTTAGATGTAATAGAAAGTGATAAAAGGTTAAAAGAAATTTATCTATCTGTAGTCAAGGATTTCGCTATTAAGTATGGAGTTTGGAAAGAAAAATAAAATTCGATAGGAGGAGTATCTAATGCAAACATTGAAATTTGAAAATATCAGTTTTGAAATGTCTGCACCAGAAAATATTGTTTTAGTTCCCAAACAGGAATATGGGCGTTTAGTTGAAAATGATTTATCTGGTAAAACATGGACTATGAATGATCTAAGAGAGCGACTAGGCAACGTAGATGCAAGGGTCATCAGAGAAAAAGTGCTTTATCCCTATAGAAAGGAACTGGATGTATTAAATGGAGGATTTGTGGTTTATCCCAAAAAAACTGGCAGTCCATGGAAATTTCAAGCATCTAAAATGGCTAAATTTATTGATGAACATTGGAAACTATTTTTAACACTTTGAAGGAGGGAAAGCATGGGTAAATTCAACAGAGCATTAGTATTCAGCGCACCACTAATGATCTACGCTTTAGGTCTTTGGGGAAGCAGACAAGCATTAATCGGTACGATTGTTTACATGGTTTGGATCTTCATAGGTCTTGATGAAGCCGAGTATAGAAACAAAAAAAGACACGACCGCCGGCAAGCATAATCGTGTCCAAAAGAAAAATCTTTTAAACCATTATACCACAGGAGGAAATAAATGATTTCAGTAAAGGGATTAGGCGATGAAATATTCGAAGTAATGATGAATAAAGCGCAACAAGACATCCAAGAAAAAATTCTAACCACAGCAAGCTATGGACAAACGAGTTGCACTGTTCGTTCAAAAGGACTTACACCATCATTTCTAGTGGCACTGGAAAGTGAAGGCATTTCAAACATCAAGCAAGATGATGGCACCATCAAATTATTTTGGGAATTTTAGGAGGCCATGATGAAAGACTTTGATTCTTTAGGTGCTAGACAGCAACTACCAAATGAAGATAGTCCTGTCGGAGTTGACTGGCAAGACAATCCTATTTATGAAGGTGATTCTTGCTACTTAACCGAAGATGGGTACGTACAAGAAGAGGATATTTTGGAATATGTACAACAATATTTTCCAAAGATTGAACTAGGAGGAATTTAATATGTCAAATGAAATGGCTACTTTACAAAAAGATATTACTGATGTTGTTTTAGGAAAAATAACTGAACTGGAAAGCCAAGGTGTTAAATTACCAAATAATTACAATGCAGCGAATGCGTTAAAACAAGCATTTTTCAAAATTAACGAGGTAGCTTTAAGCCAACGAGAAGGTGGTGGGCTATACATGGAAAAATATGGAAATACGTCAGTTGGTAAAGCTAGTATAGCTAATTCGTTATTAGACATGATTCAGCAAGGGTTGAATCCTGGAAAAAATCAATGCTATTTCATCGCTTATGGTCCAAAACTTCAAATGTCGAGATCGTACTTTGGTACTCAAGCAGCATTAAAACGACTTGATGAAATTAATGATGTTAAGGCAGAAGTAATTCGAAAAGATGATGTCTTTGAGATTGGTTCGATTGATAACGAGACAGTAGTCACAAAGTTTGTTCCTAGTTTTGAAAACATGGATAAAGAAATTATCGGAGCATTTGCAACAATTACTAAGTCTGACGGCAGCAAAGTTTATACGATTATGACAAAAAAACAAATTGAAAAATCATGGTCAAAAGCTAAGACGAAAAGTGTTCAAAATGATTTTCCAGAAGAAATGGCCAAGCGCACAGTGATTAATCGTGCTGCAAAACCATTTATCAATACTAGTGATGATGCTGAACTTTTTTCAGATGCGTTCAACCGAACGACCGAAAATGACTATGATTATAATCGAAAAGATGTAACGCCACAAACAGAAAAAGTGGCCACACTTGAAGAAAAACTTTTTTCAAATAAACCTGTTGCACCAATTCAAAAAGAAGCAGAAGAGATTGTGATTCCTAACGATATTCAAGAAGAAAATACTCGTATTGCGGATATGCCAGGACATCCAGAAGTTGAACAAGCTCATCCGATTGAAAAAGAAACATTGAACGAACCGATTCAAGAAGAATTATTAGATATTCCAGATTTCGGACGTGAGGAAGGTGCAGATGATGTCTCAGAATTCGAAGACGATGAGTACCCTTTCTGATGCAAATTATTATTCTAATGAAGCTGACTGGCAGTACATGTCCACATCGCAGTATAAATCCTTTTTAAAATGTGAAGCGGCCGCCTTGGCCAAACTCAAAGGCGATTGGCAACCGATATCCGATCTTAAAGCTCTTTTAGTTGGAAACTATGTACATTCGTATTTTGAATCAAAAGAGGTACATGAAGCGTTCAAAGAAGAAAATAAATCCAAAATGTTTTCTAGTCGGAAGCCTTATGTATTATTGAAAGATTTCCAGATTGCTGAACAGATGATTGAACGACTTAAGCAAGAAGAAGCATTCATGAACATTTATCAAGGTGAGAAAGAAACGATTGTAACCGGTGAACTGTTTAGGACGACATGGAAAGGCAAAATTGACTGCTTGAATTTAGAAGAAGAATACTTTGTTGATATCAAAACAACGAAAGACATGCATGAACGTAAATGGAATGAAGATTATGGATCAAGAGAAACATTCCTAGTCAATTTTGGATATGTACTTCAAATGGCTATATATCAGGAGTTACTTTTACAGCAATACGGAAAGACGTTTACACCGATCATTGCAGCAGTTTCTAAACAAACACCAAGTGAAGCAAGACTTATAACAATTGAACAAGACAATATGGATTATGAGCTGGTTATGTTAAAAGAAAAAATTGAAAGAATTGTCAGAGTGAAGAATGGTGAAGAGAAGCCGAACCATTGCGGTTTATGCGAGTACTGTAGAGGTAATATTCCAATTACTGGATTCACTAGCATGGACGATCTTTAAACGGAGGTGCTTTGCGAATGAATCTAGGATACATCAAGTTATACCGTAAAGTGACTAGTTCATTCGTTTGGACCAATTCTGATATGTTCAAGCTATGGATATTGTGTTTAATGAAGGCTAGTTATGAAGATAGAAAATTTTTATTTAACGGTCAAGAAGTACGTTTGACAAGCGGACAATTCGTCACAGGAGCCCATGCAATGGCAAAAGAGTACAACGAAGGAGTACCGAGTGACAAAGCAATTGCATGGCGAACGCTATGGAGATGGCTTAAGAAATTTGAAAACGAAGAATTATTGACAATCCAATCGAACGCTAGATATAGCGTTATAACAATAATAAATTGGTCTGACTATCAATCGAGTGACAAGCCAGTGACAAGCGACGGACAATCGAGTGACAAGCCAGTGACAACAAACAAGAATGAAAAGAATGAAAAGAATGAAAAGAATAATAATTATGTCGCAACACGCAAAAAACGCGTGTACGCAGATGACGATCCAAATAAAAAATTGGCCATTCTTTTATTAAAACTCATTCGAAAAAATCAAAACATCAAAGAACCTGATTTGGATAAATGGGCGAATACGATTCGTTTAACAATTGAATCTGACAAACGAACCGGTAGAGAAGTTCAAGACATGATTGTTTGGGCCACAAGCAATGATTTCTGGTCAGGAGTAATTTTATCACCGACTAGCTTAAGAAAGCATTTCGATAAGATGGCTATCCAAAAAAATAAAAGAAAGCAACAAAATATTTCTAATGATGAGTTACCAGAAACAGGTGAGGATTGGTAATGGATAAAAAACTAAGTGCAATGGCTGCACCTTATGGCGGTTTGAGGATTGTTGATCATCCTTGCCCAAAATGCGGGGATCCATTGTACATGTGGAAATCAAAAAACAAAGATGGTACGGATCGATGCGGTCCTACATGTATCAATAAGAGTTGCGGATATCGAGAAATGGTAACGAAAAATCAAAAAGAAGCTATCAAAAAAGCGAATGAAGCAATGAAAAGGGATGCCATCAATCGAATGATTAACAGTTCAATGATTACGGACGATGCCATATGGACCTTCGATTTTGATGGATACAAAGTAGTTGATCAGGAAACAGCACAAATAAAAAGAATGGCTCAAGAATGGGCTAAAAAAATCGTAGATGGTAGCACGATTCACGCGGTTATTACTGGTAGAACAGGAGCCGGAAAAACTCATCTAGGTGCTGCAGTGATCAAAGAAGTGATGAGGGCATCTAATTATAAAATTGCCTGTTCATTTATAAGCTATCGAGAATTATTAGAGCAGTTGAAGTTTGCAATGAATGATCCAGAAGCAAGAAAAGCTGTGACAGGATCGTTGATGGCTGAAATAAAAAAGACAGATTTTGTGGTAATTGATGATTTAGGTGCGGAGCTAGGTCGAATGGAAGAAAACAATCAAGCAACACCATACGATGTCGATGTTCTTACATCGCTCACAGAAGCCCGTTTAAACAAAGCTACGATATTCACGACTAATTTATCATCAAAGCAATTAAAACACGCGTACGGCGAGCGAGTGTTCTCTCGTGTCATGAATGGAACAAAAGGGAACATTGCCGTATTCAAATCAACAACAGATAAAAGGAGGAATCCAGTTTGACCTTTGTAATTAAGAAAATGTGTTATTTAGACAAAAACGGAAAAGGCGTTATTTCATCTGAACAAGCATATCATTATGAGAGCTATGAAGCAGCTGAATTAGTTGCAAATACGTGCGGTGGTGAAATATTCAAAACGTTTAAGCCTGACCGACGATTTGCAAAAATTAAAACTAAGCCAGCAAAGAAAGAGAAATGCACTCCAAAGGGTAATCAAGCATGGATGAGAGGTGCAAAATGACTTGTTTAAGGTGTAATGATGAAACTGTCATTTGGTATAAGACGTCGCTTGGCTGGTCAACTTGCGAACCTTGCCCAGTATGCAATAAAAATAGGCGAAAGCATGATGAGCGATTAAAAGAATTAAAAAGGAAGTATGCAGATGGTGACAAAAAGCAAATACGGAAATAAAAAACATGAAGTAGACGGCATTATGTTTGATTCAAAGGCAGAAGCTAGATACTACATGAAGCTAAAACGAAATGGCATGAGCTTTATGCCTTTATCTAAAACCTATTGCGCAATGCAAGAGAATGTTTTATTGCAAGAAGGATATTTATGTAACGATCGTAAGATTGCGCCGATTTATTACCGAGCTGATTTTGTAATCTATGAGAATGGCCAAGTGAAAAAAGTGATTGATGTCAAAGGTTATCAAGATGCAATATCTATGCTGAAAATGAAGATGTTTGCTCATCGATACGGCTTTCCAGTGATATTTGCTAAGTTCGATTCAAAAATCAATAAGTTTATTGAAATGGACTGCTTTGAATCAGCAAGACAGCAGCGAAAAAGACAAGCGGAACGAAGAAAAAAGAAATTGATGGAGGAAAATTGATGGTTGAGGATATTTTAGAAGGCTTGGTGTGTGAAGGTTGTGGCTGTTTTATTGATGGTGAAGCTCCTGGATATCCACGCTATTGCGAAGATTGCCAAAATGACTAAACATTTCGGAGGGGAAATATAAATGACAAAACAAGTGAATTTCAGACCAGAATTAAAGAAAGTAACATCAAAATCAAATGGGAATACAGAAGTATTATTAGTTGTTAGCAACGGATCATTGAGAGGTAGTACTGAAAATTTAACTGAATTTCTTGGCTCAACAGTAACTGTAGTAATTCAACCAGAAACAATCGAATACACAGTGCCAGTAAACAAGCAAACGAAGAAACCAAATATTGAATATGTTGTGAATTCAGATGGCACAATTGAAATGTTAAAAGAAGAGCAAACTTCTTTGGATATTGGCGATGGAGTGGAAGAAGTTGAGAATATTGAATTCCTTGTATCAAAAGAAACCGTTGATGATTTTATTAAAACAGCAACGACATTGCAACTGCCAGAAAACGTAACTGTAAATGTTCGAGACGTTCTTATCCGTTTAGATGAAGGCGACAGCATGAATGAAATTGCTGCAGATCATGAATTATCAGAAATAGCTTTAATTGATCAAATCGAATTAGCTAGACAATACTTTGCTCCATATGCAGATACCTGGTCTAAACATAAGGAAGACATCATTTTTCCAGAGGAACAATGAGAGCAACTGATCCAGTAATTATCCTTGAGGAAGCCAAATTTATTTGGACTCACGAAGAGATAGAGCAAGCACGCTTGCTCTTTTCTCAAGGAGTTAAGCCGAGTAAAGTAGCTGAAATAATGGATCAAAAGATTCTTGATGTCGGATCGCTTTTGCTCCATCTAGCAGAAAAAAATTTGATTTGAGGTGAAGATGATGATTCAACTTGCAGGAATGCAAACTGGAAAAATTTATTTTGTTGGCAAGAACAAATGCGAAGCTCACAAATGGTTAACTGAAACATTTACCACCAACAAAAAGCTTAGACGGCATTATCCAAAGCAACTATTGAAGGATGATCAGATATTGCCGGAACCAATGCTGATCGTGAAACGAATAGGTAATAATGAGTGAGTACGCGATTTATAGAGGCGATTCCTTTCAATTTATCGGTACAGCAGAAGAGGCGGTAGAAGGAAAAGGACAAAAAAACAGTATTGATTATTACTACCAATACTGGATAGAATGAAATTAAATTTTTCTTTGGCTTTGTTTCTCATCATTCATAGAAATTATATTTGTTAACATAAGTTCAGTTTCATTTCTTTGAACATACCACTGTTCTACTAAATATTCTATTAAATTTAAGAGTTGTTGAGCTTCGTTTGGTTCAATATCTACAATTTTATTGATATCTTTTTCCATGTGAGCTCCTATATTTCCAATTTGTCTCACACTATCAAGAACTTTTTTTACTTGAGGTGAAATTTCGTCTCTAATAGAGTCTATTTCTTCAGCTAAATTTCGTTTGCCAGACACTTGCCAATAATCCCTAATCATTCCTTGAAGGCATCGCCTTGAAAGCGTAGCAGAGGCTTTAGGACTTAATTTTGCAATTAAAAAAGCTTCTTTGTAATCTTGTTTGATTGACTCAGGAATATAATCGGGAAGGTTTTTAGGTTTAAGATCTGGATAAAATTGTACAATTCTGTTTTCAAATAAAGAGCCCTCTCCTTTAATTTCAATAGTTATTTTTTCGCAGGCTGGACATTTATAAAATATTGTACTTGCTATATCGGAATCAATATTAGAATTTAATTCATGATTAGTACTTATAACTCTCGGCGCTCCATGCGGATTAGCATACTCAAAAGAATGAGTATATTTCCTTTGTGTATCCATGCTTAAAGCAAAATAGGAATTACAATGTGGACATAAATAATTTTTCAAAAGTCTTCCCCCATATTTTTTAGTATTAAATTAAAAAACATAATAATAGAAAAGCCATCTCTTGTGAGATATCGGCACAACACTATTTTACCATAAGGGGTGGCGTTTGTGAGATTTCAATGGTTAAAAGATTACCAGGAACTAGAAGAACAGATTCTATATTTAAAGTGGAATCTTAACAAAAGTAAATTGGAATTGATGCGGTGGGTGAGCGGTGATTTAGCAAACGTCAGAATTGAGAAAAATTCTAGAAGCTCATCGCTGGAAGAAAACATCAAACGAATTGAATGTGAAATCGAATTGCTGGAAATTCAAAAAGAAGAAATGGTTCTACTGATTGAAAGTTTTACTGGAATAGATAACCAAATTGTCAAAATGAAATACGTTGATCAAATGAACCTGGAAGAGATAGCAGAAGCTACTGGTTATAGCGACTCCTATATCAGAAAGCGTCATTCTGAAATCCGTAAGACATTGCAGTTCGTTGATGTATATGAGGAAAAGAAAGCAGATCGTCAAAAGAAAAAAGAAGAGATGGAGTTCTACAATAGTGCAAAATATGAAGAACAAATCTCGCTTTTCTGATTAAGCAACATTCACTAAATGTTCACTCGCTAGAGCCATGTAGTTATTGGATTTAGCATGATATTCTATTAATGTCAAAAAGATATGAAAAGAGCCAATATATCCCAACCGTTTTTGTTATTTGGTATCTGTGGCTCTTTTCTATTGCTTTGATTGAACAGTAGCAAATACAAAAAATAAAAACATCTTCTTATTATCTTTCGATAGCTACTGTCTAGTACATAAAGGATCACTCGTTGAGTGGTCTTTTTATTTTGAAAGGAGTTTTATCTATGAATGATTTTCATGCAGCGGCACTTACTATTGATGTTACAGCGGGTATGGGGCAAGTTTATAAAAAAGCAATTGAAGCTGAGAATAGTCCTAATGGGTTGAGAGATCATTGGAATGGTAATTATGCACATGTTGAAGTAGTAAGCGAAGGCACAGGTTTTGAGTTTTTAGTAATAACGTTACTATCCCATACTCTACCTAATCTACAGGAAACTGTTAAGTGGTATGAGCAAATGGGTGCGAAAGTAATCAGTACAAATTACAAAGGAGAGAATCAAAATGGTATTGAAAAAAATTAGATCATCAATTACTGGAACTGAGTACTGGGATTCAGAAAAGAAAAAGATTGTTGTGGTTCCGAAAGGGCAAGAACCTAACTTTGATACAAGCGAACAATCTGATATGACTGTAGTTGCCAAGGCGATCGTTGGCGATGGTGTCTTGTTCAAGGGGGATGAAGAAATTCATTTGTCAGGTGAAGAACTAGACAGTGATGGAAACACTACTGCTGACTTTGGTGAAGGCGAAGTTACTAACGATCAGACTGTTGAAGAAACGAATGAACTGGAAAACATGACTGCAAAAGAATTACGTGCATATGCTAAGAAACATGGCATTGATATTCCAGGTGCTATCCGTGCAAAAGGAGACATCTTGAATCTTATTCGTGAAGCAGAATGAAATACTGTCAGTTTGACGGATGCACGAACAAGATAGCCAAGGGAATCTATTGTGCCGAACACAAGCGATCAAGTAAATCACGCAAGAAGAAGCAACAAGCAAAGTCTATTTATCATCATGAGAACAAACCATTCTATCGAACACAGGCATGGAAGGATATGCGTCAATTTATTTATGAAAGAGAAAGTGGCCATTGTCAACGATGTGGTCAATTCATCTTTGGCAAGAGAGCGCACGTCCATCACATTGTACCAATCAAAGACAATGAACTGCTTAAGCTTGATCCAAATAATCTCATGCTCTTATGTTCAAAATGTCATCCAATTGTTGAAAATGAAACGGAAGATAAAAAAGTTTTTCCTTCGTATTTCGATTAAAGCCCCCCTATCTATTTTCAAAAAAATTTTTCGTGGGGGGATAGGGTAGCGGGGAGTCACGCGCATCGTTAGGTCAAATTTTTCAAAAACAAAGGGGGGTGTATACAAAAATGACGACTAAAGCGCAACGTAAAGCGATTATTGATGAAAAAGTAAGTGCTGAAAAAGCTCGTATTTTAGAAATAATGCGTAAGTCTGATTTGTACACTATCACTCTTGATCCGTTGATTGAATCATATCTGGATATTTTTGAAATATACCAACATAAATATTTATTGTGGAAAGAAAAAGGTTTTCCAGAAACTCAAAAATTCACGAATAAATCAGGTGCTACTAATCAATCAAAACATCCGTTAGCGCAACAAGTAGAAACTTGGGCTGATAAGAAAATGAAAGCTCTGGATTTATTAGGATTAACGAACAAAGCAAAAAATGGTAGACAAATTACTGGAGGTTCGACTGCAAGAAAAGATGAAGAAATTACACGTCCGGAAGTAAAACCAGTAGATGAACTAGCAGCGCACAGAAATAAATGGCGTAAGAAGGCAGGTGCTGAAAAATGATTGAACCTGGTGTAAATTATGCTGATTTATTTGCAAAAGAAGTAAGAAAGCAACCTAAGAAGTATCCTAAAACCGTTCGTTTAGCAATAGATCGTTGGTATAGGTGGAAAAAAAGAAAAGACATTTGGTTTGATGTAGATCGGGCGAATGAAATGATGGATTGGGTAGAAACATTTATTGTTCACACAAAAGGAGAAATGGTAGGAAAACCATTTCTGTTAGAATCCTGGGAAAAATTTATTTATTCTTGGATTTATGGTTGGGTTAAAGAAAATGAAAAAGGTCAAACTGTTCGCGTTACTCGTGAGGCTTATGTTCAAATCCCAAAAAAGAATGGTAAAACATTGATTGCCGTAGGTTCATTAGGTTATGCAATGTACGGTGAAGGTGCTTTATCAGTCGATTGTTATGCGTGTGCCTCTGATTTTGCTCAAGCTCAATATGCTGCTAAGCCTTTTGCGGCTACCATTTTAAACAATCCAATTCTACTTGAAGGAACAAAAATATTTAAAGGACCAAAGGGAACTGTTTCTAGTATTACTTATGACTATATTCATGAAGATATGGCTTACTCAAATAAATTTATTGTTCAAACCAAGAATATTGATAATATCGAGGGTTCAAATCCATATTTTGTGTTGAATGATGAATTGCATAAGCAAGAGAAAATGGAACAGTATGACAATTTTAAGTCTGCTCAAATATCTTTACCACAGCCATTGATGTTTAATATCTCAACTGCTGGGAAAGGTTCGTCGTCTGTTGGAATGCGTGTATATCGCGAAGCAAAAGAAGTGTTGAAACGTGATGATAATGATTCAAACTTTGTTCTAATCTATGAGCCAAATAAAAATTATGATTGGACGGATAGAAAAGTCTGGGAAATGTGCAATCCTAACTGGGGAATATCAGTCGATTTATCTGCTTTAGAATCAGCATTTAAAACAGCGCAACGGTCAGCTCATTCCAAAGCTGAATTTCTAACGAAACACTTGGATGTATTTGTGAATGGCGCAGATAATTTCTTTGAACAGGATCAAGTAGAGCCATGTTTAGTTACCACGCAAGAACTTGGTGATTTAAGTAATGAACCATGCTATATCGGTTTAGATTTATCACGTACACGAGATTTGACCTGTGTGTCTTTAAACTTTCCAACATGGGATGAAGATGGTAAAGCGATTCTTAAAGTAAAGCAACTCTATTTTATTCCGAATGAAAATTTAGAGTTTCGAGAAAAAGAAGATAATGTTCCTTATAGTGATTTGGCTGACAAAGGATTTGTTGAGTTTTGCGATGGCAAAATGATTGATCAAGATCAAATATTGCAGTATATCGAAGATTGCATGAATTTATACGATATTCAGCAAGTAAATTATGATCCAGCAATGAGCGATAAGTTTGTTGAGAAATTAGAGAATTTAGGATTGGAATGTGTTGAAGTACCTCAATTTCCTAGAGTATTGAATTCGCCATTTGATGATGTTGAAAGATTATTTTATGAGAAACGTATTCAATTTGATAATCCATTATTTTTATATTGTACATTGAACGTTGTAGCGATCACTAATATAAATGGACAGAAAGCCCCAAGTAAACGCCAGTCGAAGAAAAAGATTGACGGTTTCGTGGCGTTTTTGTGTGGTCATAAAGAAACGATGAATCAGATGACAGATATTGATTCGAACGAATTGGATGAGTATCTCGATAGTATTTATAGATAATTAGAAAGGCGGTGAGAAAAGATGAAAATTCGAGATAGAATTTCAAACGCAGTATATTCATTCATGGAAAAACGGGGCTACATTGAAGATATATTTGGTCAAACCACTCGCTACACTCAAAGATATGTCACAGACAATTCAATTATGGAATCTTCTGATGTTTATGAATTAGTTCAAGACATATCTAATCAGGTAGCGTTGGCCACACCGATTGTTATTGGTCCAGATGGTAACGAAGTAAAAAATCATTTCTTGCTTAAAATATTGCAAAGCCCAAATGATTATTTAACAGGTTTTGAATTTTCGAAACTTGAGACGAACACGCTACTAATTAATGGAGAAACCTTCCCATTGACTGATCGAGATCAACTTCATTTAGCATACGGTGTGACAACTAAAATAAATGAGCGTCTACAAGAAGAGTTTGAAATGAATGGCCAAAAAATACCAAGTCAGATGATTCGTCACATTAAGAATATCGGCACAGATTCTTTAAAAGGTGCAGGAATAATCGATTTAGCAAGAAGCACACTAGAAGGCGTTCTAAGCGCAGAAAAGGTTTTGACGGATAAATATACTAAAGGCGGTTTACTCGCTTTTATGCTTAAACTGGATGCGCATATCAATCCGAATAACAGTGCCCAAACGAAAATTGTTAAAGCAATACTTGATCAGTTAGAAGGAACACAGGATGACAGTAATCATTCAGTCAAAATGATTCCTCTTGGTAAAGGTTACTCAATCGATACACTTAAAAGTCCAGTAGATGACGATGCGATCTTGAACTATCTAGGCGTGTACAAAAAGGATTTGGGGAAATTCTTAGGTATAAATGTTGATACCTATCAATCATTAATGAAGACAGATATCGAAAAAGCGATGATGTATCTACACAATAAAGCAATCAAACCAATATTGAAGAACAAGAGCGAGCATTACACGGCTCTTTTTTTTATGCCTAATTCTGGCTATCGAGTGGAATGGAAAATCAATATTTTGGATTTCGTTACTTACTCAACAAAAACAAATATTGGATACAACATCGTTCGTACTGGAATTACAAGTCCGGATAATGTGGCAGAAATGCTTGGTTTTCCTAAACAAGGAACGCCAGAAACTGAAGCTGTTTATATATCAAATGATTTGACAGAAATTGGGAAAAAACATGCTACAGATGATTCCTTACCAACGAATGATCAAAACTTGAAGGGAGGTGATGGAAATGAAGAAAAAGGAAATTCGAACGATTGACATCACCAATCTTTCAACACGTTCTGATGAAGAAACACAAACAAGAACGATTAGTGGTTATGCAGCAGTTTTTAATAGCCCAACAAGATTATGGGAAGACTTGGATGAAGTGATAGCTCCCGGTGCCTTTTCAAGGGCTATTAGTAGTTCAGATGTTCGCTGCCTTTTCAATCATGATTGGTCCAATGTTTTAGGACGTACAAAAAGCGGCACGCTACGTTTATCAGAAGATGAACGTGGGTTGAAATTTGAAGTTGATCTTCCAGATACAACAGTTGCTAGGGATTTGATCAAATCGATGGAACGTGGCGATATCAATCAATGCAGTTTTGGATTCATACCAACTGAAGAAACATGGGACTACAACTCTACACCAATGCTTCGAACGATTCACGAGGTGGAATTGTATGAAGTTTCTATCGTGCCGTTGCCAGCATATGAAGATACCGAAGCAGCTTTAAGAAGCAAGGAAGACTTAGAAAAAGTAGTCGAAAAAAGAAAAAATTTAATCAAAAAAATCAATCAAGCACTAGGAGCTTAGGAGGAAAAGATTATGGATAAAGAATTATTAAAAAAACTGAAAGCACGTCAAGAGCAAAGACTGGAAGAGTTACGTGGAAAAATCGAATCTGGTGAATTGCGTGAAGCAGACATCGAAGGTGTGCAACAAGAAATTGATGCAGTCATTGAAGAATTAAATGGAATCAAAGATGCGTTGGTAGATGATGGTGATCCTGGCGATGCAGGAGATGGAAAAGATGGTGGTGTAGGAAATGGCACTGATGATACTGACAATCGTTCTGGCGATGAATCTAGTGGAGATGGTGCTGATGAAGGCGGAGAGGGAGAAGATAATCCTGAAAATCGTTCAGGCATGATTTCGCAAGAACAACGTGATGGATTGCTAGATTCCATTAAATCAGGATTGGAGGCAAGAAGTAAGATGACCAAGACACAAAAAGATCAACAATTACGAAAAGCATTTGCTAATTTTGTTATTGGAAATATTTCTGAAGCAGAAGCTAGAGCTTTAGGAATTGAAACTGGCAATGGTTCAGTTACTGTTCCAGAAGTAATCGCTTCTGAAGTAATCACATATGCACAGGAAGAAAACTTATTGCGTAAATACGGAACAGTGGTACGTACAGCAGGTGATGTAAAATATCCAATTCTTGTGAAAAAAGCAGATGCGAATGTTAACAAGAAAGAACGTTCAACTGATATTACTGAAACAGCTATTCAGTTTGATGAAATTTTGCTTGATCCTGCCGAATTTGATGCTTTGGCAACAGTAACTAAGAAATTACTAAAAATGTCTGGTGTTCCAGTTGAAGATATTGTTGTCGAAGAATTGAAAAAAGCTTATGTGCGTAAGGAAATCAATTATATGTTCAATGGAGATGACGCTGGAAATGAAAATCCTGGTGCATTAGCAAAAAAAGCTGTAGCATTTGAGAAACCTTTAGATTTAACTGCCGCAGGTGCTGGACAAAAATTGTATGATGCATTAATTGAATTTAAAAATACACCAGTGACAGAAGTAATGAAAAAAGGTCGTTTTATTATTAATCGAGCTGCTTTGACTGCTATTGAAAAAATGAAAACAGATGATGGGTTTCCGTTGTTGCGACCATTCACACAAGCAGAAGGTGGAATTGGTTACCAATTAGTTGGCTATCCTGTAGATTGGACAGATGCAGCAGATAAAAAAGGTGAACCAGATACGCCAGTTTTATATTTTGGCGATTTTTCTGCATTCAAAATTCAAGAAGTTATTGGTGCCTTGGAGATTCAAAAACTTGTTGAAAAATTCTCTGGTAAAAATCAAATTGGATTCCAAATTTACAATTTATTAGATGGACAATTGGTTTATTCCCCGTTTGAACCTGCAGTATATCGTTATGAAATTACAAAACCAGTTGGTGGTTAAGATGGAAGAGCAAACTAAAGAATTATCTTTAGAGGAAAAATTCAAATCACATATTCATTTTGAAGAGGGCATGGATGATTCTTTGCTCTCTTTTTATTTAGATATGGCAAAAGATTATGTCAAAACAGCAACTGGTGGCCAACAAGAATATCTTATTTTGATGGTTGCCGGCATTGCCTATGAATATAGAGTTTCAGAGGATGAACTCGACAAAGCTATGAATGCTATGACGCCATTTATTGTGCAAGGAGTGATTCAAAATGCCGAAACGACAGACTAATAATCTGCGATGGAAAGCTGAATTGCTAGAAATCAAAACAGGAACAGATGAGAACGATCGTCCAATTACGGTTTATGAATTCAAGCGCCCAATTTTCTATGAAGAACTTGGTGTGACTTCTCAAGAAAAATATTTATCACAGCAAGCCAAGACAGACGTTGTCAGGCGAATTAAAGTTCGATGGGATAAATCTATCACAGAGAAGCTAAATGCCCTCAAAATTGATTCTGTGACGTATAACATTACTCGGATTTATACAAATCCCGATACAAGAGAAATGGAGTTGAGTTTAGCTTATGTCGAATAACTTCAATGAATTAATAAAAGCATTGAAATCAACTAAGTTACCGGTGTTTAGAGATAAGGCTACTTTAGGAACAGTGTATCCATATATCGTGTATTCAAATGTGAGTATTAATAAGAAAATGGCTTCCGGAAAAGTATATAAAAAGATGCCATTCTATCAAATTTCTTTCTTTACGTTAGGAACAGAGCAGGACTTAGTAGTCATTGAGCAAGCTTTGGAAAAAGTAGGTATCCCTTATGTCGATTTCGTGGGTATACAAGGTGACGAAAATGATGAGACAGTGACTAACTATTACACGTATGTGAGATGTGTGGAAAATGGCAAATAATACGAACGGATTTGCTGACATGGCAGATTATTTAGGAAATCTTTCAAAGGTAGATCCGAAAAAAATATCAATAGAATCTTTAGAAGAAGCTGCTAATTTTTACCTGAAGCAACTATTGCCTAAAATACCTAAGTCATTATTAAAGAAAAAGCATATGAAAGATCATGTAAGAGTTGTAGTAGAAAATGAACGAGTAAAAGTTCAATTTGAAGACACAGCTTTTTATTGGCGATTTGCTGAAAATGGGACAACAAAGCAACGAGCCCAACATTTTGCGAGTGGAACATATGAACAAAACAAAGAAACAATTGAAGAAATTATGACAAAGAAAATTATTAAAATGTGGGAAGGATGATCTAAATGGGAAAGCAAGATACTTTCTATTTTGAAGGATTAGACGATATATTGATTGGTATGATGGCTACTCCTGATACTGTTGGAGAAGCACCAACTTATAGCGAGATTGTTCGTTTACCAATTGCTACAAAATTAGGAATAAAGGGAAATGGAACAGCTCTTGAAAAATGGGCATCTAGTAAAATGTTTCGGCGTGTAAGTCGAGAAACAAAACATGAGTTAGCTCTGGATCATGTAGGAATTCCAATTGCTGTTATGGACGAATTGAAAGGCTTGATTGCTGAAAGTGGTGTAACCTTTGGCAAAAATACTGCTCGTGAATTTCCTTATTTTGCATTTGGTTTTATTGGAAATGTTGAAAACGGTGGAAAGAAAGCTGTTTGGTATCCCAAAACACAGTTGTCCAATGTTATTGATGAAGAATATGCTACTGCTGATGATGAAACGAAAATTGATGATGTAACTGCGAACTTCATTTCATCTGGATTGAAGTATAACAACGTAATGTATTCAAGCTTTGATTCAAATAGAGACGGAGCTTCTCTCGAATTATTTAATAAATTCATTGCTCAACCTGTATACGATGAAGAACAGTGGAAAACATTGGCTAAAGTTGGAGGTGCAGGTTAATGGCTCGGTTATCTGATTATGGAATTCACGTTGAAGACTTAAAAAATTCTGCTACTGTCACTATTCAAGGTGTAGAATTCCCTATCTCATTTACTATGCAAACAATGGAATTTATAGCAGATGTATATGGTGGAGATTATTCGCAATTCGAATCTGATATGAATGCCATGCTATACAAAAAAGAAGGAAAAATTTCTTCTGCTAACTTATCGCCTAGTGACTTAAAAATCATGCGTGCCTTGATTTATGCAATGTTGCGCACTGGTGGTTTAGATGAAAATCCAGAAACTATTTTTAAATTTTTAGGAATGAGTGGAGAGGTGTTGTCTGCTTATAGTACCTGTATGGAAATTTTTGCTAGTCAGACATTTCAGGTAGAAGACCTAAAAAAATCCAAGAAGCCACGAGACTTTCAAAAAGCGCAAGCAAAAAGAAAGAAAAACAAAAAGAATCGGAAGAAATAGGAACTCCTTGGAGTTTTTATATTTATGTTGCTCTCACTCTATTAAATTGGAGTGAGAGTTTCTTTTTGAAATCTACGCCTAACTTGTGGCTGAAATCATACCTACAGTGGTTACAGCAAAATACTGAGTTTGAGCCACCTCAGTCTATAACTATGGATAAGAGTCCTTGGTGGTAGGAAAGGAGCGCTAAAATGTCAGGGAAAGAATCAGATGTTGTTTTAAATTTTAAAACGAATGGCGAAGTTAGCTATTCAAAAACAATTAAAGAAATCAATAAAGAAATGAACTTAGCAGCTACCGAGTACAAAAACCAAGTGTCTGCCATGGATAAGAATGCAACTCAAACAGAGAAATTAACAGCTACTAAGAAAAAATTAGAAAAACAACTTTCTTTAGCAGAAAAGCGAACCCAGATGTTAAGGGAAGAGTATGAAAAATCAGTTAAAGAAACTGGTGAATATTCAGACCAATCTCAAAAACTCTATAAAAGACTTTTGGAATCTGAAACAGGAGAAAATAAACTGCGTTCTGCATTAGAGCAAACTAATGATGCATTAAAAGAACAGGGTAATGTTTCTGTTGATACTGCAAAAAAACTTCAAAAAATTGAAGAAGCTGGCGAAAAAGTTAAAGGTGTCGGTGAAAAAATGTCTATTGGCGTAACTGCACCAATTGTTGCTGCAGGTGCTGCAGGACTAGCAGCTTTTAGTGAAGTAGATGAAGCTCTTGATACTATTATTACTAAAACCGGAGCAACAGGTGATCAAGCTGATAGACTATCGCAATCCTTCGAAAATGTTGGTTCAAATACTCACTTGCCTTTACAAACGGTAGGAGAAGCCATTGGTGAAGTAAATACGCAATTTGGATTCATGGACAAAAAACTGGAAGATTCAACTAATTATCTTCTACAGTACGCTGAAATCAATGATACAGATGTTTCACAATCGGCTATTTTTGCTCGCCAAGCAATTGAGGCTTATGACATGTCTTATGATGATTTAAATTCTGTATTAGATGTAACAACAAAGACATCTCAAAATACAGGACAATCTGTAGATGATTTAATGCAAAAGGCGATTGATGGCGCCCCTCAAATCAAACAATTAGGATTGAGTTTTGGAGAAGGTGTTACGTTGATGGGGCAATTCGAGCAAGCTGGTGTTGATTCTAGCGCAGCTTTGAGTAGTCTATCTAAAGCGACAGTTACCTATGCTAAAGATGGAAAAACTTTGTCACAAGGACTTGGAGAATTGCAAGATAAAATTAAAAATGCAAGCTCAGAAACTGAAGCAATTAATGCAGCCGCCGAAATTTTTGGTAACAAAGGCGGTCCTCGAATGGCTGATGCAATTAAAAGGGGGACTCTTAATCTAGAAGATTTAGCAAAAGTCGCCTCAGAAAGTGGCGGAGTAGTTGGTTCTACTTATGAAGCTACACTTGATCCTATTGATAAGGCAAATATGGCCATGAATAACGCAAAATTAGCAATGGCATCTGTGGGAGAAAGTGTACAAATAGCTTTGTTGCCTTTTTTTGAATTGGCAATAAATGCATTGCAACGATTTAAAATTTGGCTTGATTCACTTGATCAAGGGCAAAAAAATATGTTAGTAACAATAGCTTTAGTAGTAGCAGCAATTGGTCCACTATTAGTGATTTTAGGAACACTTATGGGTTCAATTACTAAAATTGTTAGTGGAGTTAAATCTTTTATAGGGATTTGGCAGACTTTATCTGGTTTTCTTGCAACGAATCCGTTTGTTTTAGTAATCGCAGGAATAGCTTTATTGATTGCTGGATTTGTATTGGCATATAACAAAGTGAAATGGTTTCATGATGGAGTTAATGCATTTTTCAAAGGCATTTCAGATGTCGCCGTAGAAGTTTTTAAATTTATAGGTGGCTATATTTCTGGTGTTTTCGAAGGAATAGTAGTTAATTTCATGAATTTTTATAATGCGGGAAAGAGGATATTGACAGGATTTATTGACTTTATTACTGGTATATTTACAGGTGATTGGTCAAAAGCATGGCAAGGTGTTGTGGATATTTTTGGAGGCATTTTCGATGGTATTGTTGCTGTGGGAAAAGCTCCTATTAATGCCATGATTGGTTTGATTAATGGTTTTATTGGTGGACTGAATAATATCAAAATACCAAAATGGGTTCCTTGTATTGGTGGCAAATCATTTTCTATATCCAAGCTCCCATATTTAGCTCAAGGTGGTCATTTAATCAATGGACAAGCGATTGTTGGTGAAGCTGGACCAGAGTTACTAACTGCTAAAAATGGAAAAACTACTGTGACTCCATTATCTGATGAAGAAAAACGTAGAGGTATCGGTGGAAAAGTTTCTGGTGGTAATATCGAGCAACATATCCATATTGGCAAAGTTGATGCAAATAATCCATCGGAATTAGATCGAATGAACCGTAAATTTGCAAGAGCTAATCGACAAGCTATTTATGATTTGGGAGGTGTTCCGGAATGAGTCAACGATTCATGAAACCAGATGAGCCAAATTTTATCTGGAAAAACTTAAATGCTACTCTCGATATGAATTGTATTATCGAGAGTGAACTTCCTGAGGTCATGCCAGCTAAAAGATATGAAACATATACTGTTCAAGGTAGAAATGGTGAATTGAATGAAACTTTTGGTGATTATGAATCTTTTGATTTAAAAATAGAGAATATCACTGTTCCCCATTCTAAACTTCGAGAGGTCAAAAAGTGGCTTTCTGGAAGTAGTAGACTAATTACGCATAATGATCCAGATAAATATTTAGATGCTATTTGTAATATAGGTAAAGAAGTCAAATTCGAAAACGAATGGGGCTTCTTTTATACGTTTACTGTCACGTTTAGATGTCAACCATTGAAGCGAAAGCTGAATGAACAACCAATTGAATTTAGCGCAAATGAAATCGAGGTATATGATCCAGGCGATGAGGTAGCACATCCTTATTTTGAGATTGAATCGAGCGGGGGAGACATCACACTAACAATTGGTGACGAGAGCCTTATTGTACTAAATACGTTGGCAAGTACATTTACTGTTGATACTGAATTGGGTAAATCAATTCAAGAGGATTTACCACTATTTACAAAAGGAGATTGGCCAACGTTGAGTCCAGGGAAAAATCTTATCAAGGTTAGTGGCTCCTTCTCAAAAATCAAGTTATGGAGAAGGAGTGTTTATTTGTGAAACAAGAGTTCATTTATGCTTATAAAGAAATGCCTGACGATTTGAATATCAATGGAATTGCTTTACTTGACTGGAAAGATTTGCCAGAAATCAATCGTGTCTTGAATGGACAATATCGTTTTTATGGAAATTATTCTAGAAATGGTGAATTTCGCTCTTACCTAAAAAAAGGAAATTTCATAAAAGCAAAAGTATCTGATGGATCATGGCAGTATTTTGAAATATATAATGTCAAAAAGAATCTGAATTCTGTTTCAGTAACCGCAAGGCATATTGGTTTTATGGCCAATAAAAATTTTATTATCGAGTCTTTCACAGATAATGGCAATGGAACGCAGATCATGAACAATCTAAAATCCAGTTTGGCATTCTCACAAAAATTCAATTATATTTCAAATGTTGGAACAACACATCAATTCACTGCAAAGCAAGTTGCTCCAGTAGAAGCTATCATTGGTTCAAACAATGGTAATCAAAATCTAGTAGGTGTTGCTAGCGCAGAATTAGACATGAATAATTATGATTTGAATCTAGTCAAACAAATTGGAGTTGATAATGGATTTAGAATTGATTTCGGCTTAAATATCGAAGCTATTGAGGAAGAAATAGACGAAGAATCTATTGTAAACAGTCTATTTTTGATTGGTGGTGTTCCTGATAATGACTATGATGAAGACAAAGACCCTATCACCTATGGATTTTTAGAAATAGATGGAGTAACGGATGAAAATCGGCGCATAGGTAAAAGAGAGAATTCTGATTGTAAAACAGTTGAAGATTTAATTAAATGGGGTAACACATTGTTTGAGAAAGACCGTATTCATGAACCTAAAGCGACTCATACGGTAAGCATGGTTTCGTTAGAACATACTTTGGAATATGGCGAAATGTATCGAAAGCTTTCAACTCTCAACTTCGGAGATGTTGCTTACGTAAGAGCGAAACAGCTTGATATTGAAATCGCTGAGCGAGTCGTTGAATACACCTATTTTCCTACATTAGGCAAGTATAAGGATTTGGTTTTAGGAAATGACTTATCTCTTTATACTTCTACAATGAATTCTCAAACTCAAGAACTCAAAAAGAAAATTGATAATCGGACAGAAACATTAGTGCAAAACGTACTCAATGCAACGGCATGGATTACTGGGAATTCTGGTGGACATGTCGTTTTTCGTCCAGAGAAAGCACCATCCGAGATACTTATAATGGATACCGATGACGTAGCGAGTGCAAAACGTGTGTGGCGCTGGAATTTGAATGGGTTAGGTTATTCAGATAATGGCGTAAATGGACCTTTTGGTATTGCTATCACATCAAAAGGAGAAATTGTTGCTGACTTCATCAAAGTAGGAACAATAAATGCAGAAGTATTCGAAACTTCCTTTAATGCTTATGGTGATGTGTTAAAACTTGTAAAAGGCACACTTCAAATTTGGAATGAAAACAAAAAAATCATGGAGCTAACCAAAAAAGGTATGGAATTTTGGAATTCTAAGGGTTCAATTGGAACGATTGGAACAACTGATTCTGCTGGTAATCCTTTTCCTGGGGCTTCTACGCCAACCCCTATTGAAGATAATTCTTTAGTTATTCGTACAAATGGAGACGGCAAATATATTTTGATTTCTCCTAAAGTAGGAAAAGGCTTAGTTTTATTAGGAAATGGTAAAGCAATTTATTTTGGAGACTTAGATGTACAAGGAAAACTTACAGTTAAAGGAAAAGAAATAATTCCTGGACAAGGTGGTGGTCCATCAGGAGGTGGAGAATCTACTGGTGGGTATCCTAGTGAATTAAAAACAGATGCAGAAAAGAGAGCTTGGAGAATTTACGATATTTTGTGTAATAACGGATTTACGAAACAATCTGCATGTGGAATATTAGGGAACATTCAACAAGAAACAGGAGGAACTTTTGATCCTGATACTGTTCAAATAGCTGGACCAGCATACGGATTAGTTCAGTGGGATGGTTCTTCATATCCTCTTGTTGGTCCAGCAACATGGGATGGAAAAGTTTATGTTCAAAACTTATTTAATGCTGCAGGTATTAAAGAACCAATAACGAGCTTAGATGCACAAGTTCGGTTGCTTATTTGGACATTTACAAATGGACAATGGATGGGCGTAGTACAACCTACGACGGTTGAGGGATTTAAGGTCTGTACTGATCCAAGACAAGCAGCATATGCTTTTGAACGAAACTATGAACGTCCGGCAGCGACACATCCTGAACGTCAAGATTATGCAGTTAACTGGTATAACAAATTTAAAGATTTAAAACCAGGAGGAGCTACTGGAGAAGCAGGAATAAAACATTTAGAGTCTTTGATTGGACAACGAATTGGTAATGGTCAGTGTTATGGTTTGTCTGCAGAATATTCAGGATATCTGGGTGGTTGTGGCATGGGTGCTGGAACAAAATATGGTTTAACTCATGTGATAGGAAATACTTCTGCAGCATCTGATATTGGTATTGCCTATGATTGGTCTTCTGTTGGTTGGAAAGTGATTCAAAACCCTAGATATGATCAATTAGTAGTTGGTGCAATCATTAACTTTGCAAGGGGCGCACAAGTTGCTTCGTGGTTTGCCGATCCCACTTATGGACATACTGGTGTGATTAGAGGTTTAGAGAACGGACGTATTCAAACATACGAACAAAATACAGAATTAGGTATGATATGCGGAAAATTAGATCGACAATTTTATAGTTCGAATAATATTTCTTCTATTGTCATACCACCAAAATAGGGAGGAGATTTGATGGCAAAATGGAACGTTATATTAAGCACAACAGAACCCTATAATTATGTGGGAATGATTCAAGTTCGACAAGGAGATGTTTCAACCCAAAAATTGGTTGTTGAAGTGGTGGAACATGGGATATTAAAAACATTCGATGGCCTAGTGCCATTTTTTATTAACACAACAAAATTTGGCGAAAACCAACCTGTTGAACAAAAAGTACAAGAATACAGTCCAGGACAAGCAAGGCTTGTTTATACGTTAAGTGAGCCTGACTGGCAATGGGGCGGTGAAAACACCGCACATTTCAGTTTCCGATCACTTAATGGTGATGGAACTTGGAGTGAACAATTTAGCACACAGGATTTTACCTATCGAGTCATTTCTGGAATATCTAGAAGCCAGTTACGTGATTCTGGCTATGTGTGGACCTTTGAGGATTTGCTAAGAAAATTCAAAGATTACATGAATCAGGGAAAAAGTGACTGGGAGCAGTGGTTAGAAGAGAATCGTGAATTACTGGAAAACATAGATCCTGGTGGTACGATCATTAACATTCTGAATGAAGCGAAAGGAAATTATGATAGTTTAGCTGATCGCTTAAATGACATTCAAAATAAAAAACTTTCTGTGTCTAGTTCTGTGCGACAGATTACAGACGGTGGATATTCTGTTCCGTCTAATTTTGATGAAGTTATTGCCAACATTGATCATCAGTTATTTAACGTTGCGTTCATCACAGATACTCACGTAGATGGGATGAGAAAAGACAGTGCTTTTACAACAGGAGATAGTTCGACGAATCCTAGGCGTTGGAGTACTTTAGCAAAATTTAAAGAAATGGCCAAACACTGTGATGTGACTGTTTACGGTGGAGATAACTGTGATTGTAATAGTGGGCGTACAGGAGAGTTTAAGATTGGTGTTCGTGACTTTGGGCGAACATATTCAATGGCCATACAAAAACGTTTCGCAAATTTTGCTAGTGTATGGAAAAAAGATGTCATCGTTTGTCGTGGAAATCATGATACTGGAAAAATTCCTTATGCTTGGATAGGGCATACACCAGAAACTTGTTTAAATAGTGCGGATATGCACCATTTATATAATGGCACATTCGGTGGTCGTTTATTCCCAGATAAAGGAATTGCAATCTATCGCATTGATACAGATGATTATAGTGATGCACTTGATAGCAACGGTCAGTACAAAGAATTCAGTGGCCATACAAAAGATGGGGAAATAGGGAAAATCGGAGCAGAACAATTGAAAGACTTCGGTACTTTCCTCACGAACTTAGATCGTAGCTATCATGTTTTATTAGTAGGTCATATCCCATTAGATGATTCCGCAACAGGTGTATGGAATACCGCAGCATTGCGGACACTTATTGATGGGTTTAAACAAGGTGTGTCAGTAACCATTGATTATGATTCGCTAACTGGAGAACCATCGGAGTCCGTTACAGGAAGTGAAGTATTTGATTTTAGCACAAAAGGACCAGGTGTCATTATTGCCTACATTTGCGGGCATGAACATTGGGAAACGGTGAGAAATCTCGGTACTTTGAAAATGATAGTTGGAACTTGTGCATTTACTAAAGACACTAGTGTTGATTTTGAAGCTTTTTATCAATTGTCAATTGATAAGACAGCAAGAAAATTGATAATGAACGGTGTGGGACGAGCAACCAAACGATCATTTTTATATTGAAGGAGTGGTGGATAATGTTTGAAAATATGACAAGAGATCAAGCAATTGATCACATGTTAGAACAATTTGCTATTCATTGTGATGGTAACGACCAACAAGCACATGCGCTTGCTACTGAGAGAAATGCAGGTTTTGCTTCACCTGAGACCGTAGCACAAGCAACCGGTCATTTAATTAAGGATAATTACTTAAGTGAGAAGTATAGTTTCTGGAATATTCCATTTGGGCATTACGCTACTGTATGGGCTTGGGCTGACGAAATGGGAACGCCCGATCCAATGATCCCTGGACAAATTATCCAGTTACACGTTTTCGGGGAACACTCTCAACGTAAGACTTATGTGATGATTGACGTATCAAACGGAAGTATTTTCTATATCAATTCAAGCAAAGAAGGTGGCGAAGGTGGCTACAATTCAAGAAATTGGAAACGAATTGAACAAGTAACAAAATTATGGAAAGCTGGCGAATCAGATTGTAAGGTAGGACAAAATATGAATTTAACAGCTAGTACACGTCGTTTTGGTCGTTTGCGATTTCATGTCAAGGGTTTAGGCACACAGTTTACGTTTGAAACACCAGCAGTAGATAACCCAGTTATTATGTTCACAGGCATAGGTTCATCCGAAAAAAGTATTTGGCATATTCGAATAGAACTTACTAATTATCGTGACAACGTGGTATTACGTTTTAATAAATGTCGATTGGCCACTATTCATGGAAATGGAACTATAGATTTTACAGATGACACAGGTTTTACGATTGCAGGTATCGAAGGGATTTATTAATACGGTGAATCCTCTATTTAATTATTAAGGAAGGTGATTCAATGGAAAAAAAGACAGGAGAAATCATTGTTCCAACAGAACCTACAAATCCACCAGCGAAAGTCACTGGTTTTACTTTCAAATCTTATGACAAAAAAGCTGGCGTATTACAATTTGAAATTAAAAATCAAGACGGAAGTCCAACTGATTTAATCAATGCGACTGTCCGTCTTTTTATGTACATCTATTCTGGTGAAGAGAAAAAAGAATTTCCTATTTTTGACAACCAAATCATTACTGAAAGCTACATGCAAGGTATTGTAAAATACTTCATTCCTGATATGTTACTTGCTTATGAAGGCAAAGTTGATGCGAATGTTTATATTGACTTTCCAGATGGCAGTCACACCGACAACTTGGCTTTTACTTTCAATATCGAGAAATCTATCATTGATCGTGATGTTCAACTAAATGGAGAATATTATTTCAAAGACTTTCAACAACTGCTCGATGGAATCAAGCAAGAAACAACAGATGCAGTGAATGAAGCATTAACAAATGTAGATTCTACAATCGAAAAGGCCAATCAGCAAATAAATAACTTTGTAGAGAATGCAGCACAGTCAATTGATCAAACTGTTGTCGAGGTAACAGAGGAATTAAAAACAACTCAATCTAATATTGATACTGTTTCTCAAAACGTTGTTTCAACACAAAATGAATTAACGTTAATCAAAGATAAGATGAACCAAACCAATCAGCAAATTGGTGATCTTGGCAAGTTGAAAAAGATGTATTCAAACAGCATTGATTTTGGAGACTATGATTATAGTGGAAACCCAAATCTATTAAGTACTATAACTAGTGATTATTTTACAACAAAAGATAATGTAACAATTGTCAACGAAAATAGAGGTGTAAAATTGACATTCAGAAATTCTGGATTTGGTGCTGAAACAGGAAATGTCATGCAAATCAAGCCCCAAACAACCTATACGCTTTCTGCTAAGGTAACAGTGAATGAGGATTTTGTAGGAGACTTGTCAAAAGTTCGACTAACTTATAGAAAATTTCCTGGAGGTAACATTCTGCTGGGAACAAACTTAGCTGATACGTTAGTTGGAGAAACAAAAATGATTTCTGTGACTGGTAGTGTATCAGAGATGAAACAAGTAGAGCGTACTTATCTACGTTTAGATAGTAATTCCCAAATAGTGGATGGATCAATCAGTATAGAATATATCAAGTTAGAAGAAGGAGCAATACCTACGCCATATCAGCCTAATTTATTTGAATCACCTTATTATCTAACAAAAGATGAGGGAGCTGGCTTAACGACAGAATATAAATATGTAGGGATAGGACTGAAAGACTTTCAAGATCCAAATAAATATATTTGGAACATGACTATTGAATATATAAATAAACAGCTCCAAGAATTAAATGAAAAAAGCTTAAACTTTACTTTTGAAAAAATAGGGGAGGTATAAACTAATGACAGATATTGTAAAAGTAAAACAGAATAATGTTCAGGTTTACCCTCAAACTCATTGGAATGCTGTAGAAGGCAAACCCACAACAATTAAAGGCGATAAAGGAGATCCTGGGCAAGCTGCAACTATTACTGTAGGTACAGTTACTAGTGGATCTACTGCTTCTGTTACAAATGTAGGAACCTCATCTGCGGCTAGATTCAATTTTGTATTACCAAAAGGAGATAAGGGAGATCCTGGAACAAATGCTACAACGACATCTGTAGCTACGACGGCCGCTAATGGGTTAATGTCCAAAGAAGATAAAGCAAAATTAGATGGAATAGCAAATATTACATTTGAGAAAGTAGGAGAAGTTTAATGTCTGATATTGTGCAATTAAAAGAAAATGGTGTGCCTAAATATTTAAAAACTCATTTTAGAGCAATTGATGGAGCTGAAGTATTAGTACAAACATCTGGTAATCAGTCTGTTGATGGTTTTAAAAACTTTTTACAAACACCAACAGTGAATGATATACCAGTAATTTTAGATCGTTTTGTTTCAAAAACAGTAAAAACAACGAATACAACAGATTTTACCAATGAAAGTTCAGTCAGATTTGAACGATGTGGACGAAGTGTAGTGGCTAATTTTGCGATTACAAATAAATCAGCAAATTTTGCTGGATGGAAAAACTTAATGGCTTTTCCAAAAGGATATACTCCAACTTCGCTAAAGGATTGGGGTGGAACTTTGGCGAATAAAACCAATCGAAATCCTGCATTATCTGTTTATGCGAATGCTTCGGGAATTGTTGTGATGGTTTCTACTACAAATTTACCAGGAAATCAAGAGTGTTCTGGAACCGTCAGCTATTTTACAAATGATGCGTGGCCAAATTAATAGGGGGAATGAATGATGAAAACAATGTATGAATATATTTATCCGGTAGGTTGCAAGGTATGGGAAAACATGCCAGATGATTTCCCAGAAGGAGTGCCTTATACCTCTGTACCACCATTACCAGATATTCCATTAGATCGTCAATTTTGGAATCCAAGAGAACGGAAATGGGAAGAAGTTATCACACAAGATTTTTCTAAAAAACTAGCTCTGCTAGAGGAATTATCTGAAGGGTTACAAGATGATAATAAAATATTGAAACAAGCGAATGAAGAATTAACAAAAAGAGCTGATTCGTTAGCACAAATCAATTCAAAAACGATGCTTACAACTATTCAAAACAGTAAAGAAATCGATTTATTGAAAGATCAACTTCAATCATCGAAAAATGAAGGGGGTGAATAATATGTATTCCTATGAAGATATCAAAATGATGTATGACTGGAATTGCTTTACTGCAGATCAAGTTCGACAATTTGTTCCGTTGTGCATTACAGAGGAAGAAGCAGATAAAATTATTACTAAAGAAAGTTAAAGCATACTCCATGGAGTGTGCTTTTTTTGTTGGAAAGTTGGTGAAGTATGAGTATTGATGCGATTATTTCTGCTTTAAGTATTGCAGGAACTTTAGTTGGCACGTTTGCAGGTATTGTTTTTTCAAACAAACTAACCATTTATCGAATTGAACAATTGGAGAAAAAAGTTGAAAAGCATAATCATATTGTTGAACGTACTTTTCTATTAGAAGGACGGATGAATGAAGCAGAACATGATATTCAGGAAATGAAAGGAGGCGAGAAGTAATGATTTTACCCGATAAATATTATCAAATTATTAAATGGACAGTACTTACGGTATTGCCCGCTTTATCTGTATTAGTAGCCACGTTAGGAAAAGCGTATGGATGGAATGACACTGATATGACAGTATTAACTATCAATGCAGTAGCAACATTTTTAGGAGTAATTACAGGGGTATCAGCTTACAATTTAAAAGATAAGGAGTAAACGAATGAAAAAGAAAATTTTAGCAGGAGCTCTCGTAGCTCTTTTTTTGTTGCCTATAAATGTTTTTGCCGCCAAAGGCGATCAGGGTGTGGATTGGGCGATTTATCAAGGAGATCAAGGGCGTTTTGGTTATGCTCATGATAAATTTGCTATTGCTCAAATTGGCGGGTATAACGCTAATGGCATTTACGAGCAGTGCACATACAAAACACAAGTAGCAAGTGCTATTGCACAAGGAAAACGAGCGCATACCTATATCTGGTATGACACCTATGGAAACATGGATATTGCTAAACAGACAATGGATTATTTCTTGCCTAAGATTCAAACACCGAAAGGTTCGATTGTAGCTTTAGATTTTGAACACGGCGCTAGTTCTGATAGAAATGCAAATACAGAAACAATTTTGTACGGTATGCGACGTATTAGACAAGCTGGGTATACACCAATGTATTATAGCTATAAACCTTTCACATTAAAATATGTTGATTATAAGAGAATTATTAAAGAATTTCCTAACTCTTTATGGATTGCCGGGTATCCTAGCTATAATGTAACTCCAGAACCGTTGTATAACTATTTTCCAAGTATGGATGGGGTTGCTATTTGGCAGTTTACATCTACTTATATTGCAGGGGGATTGGATGGGAATGTCGATTTAACAGGAATCACTGATAATGGTTATACTAATTCAGATAAACCACAAACAGATACACCAGCAATTAATGCAGGCGAAGAAACGAGTGAAAAACCAAAATCAGAGATTAAAACTGGCGACACTGTTAAAGTGAATTTCTCAGCGAAAAACTGGGCAACTGGAGAAGCAATCCCACAATGGGTAAAAGGTGAAAGCTACAAAGTACAGCAAGTAGACGGTAATAAAATCTTACTTGCGAATATTTTATCTTGGATCGATAAATCTAATGTAGAACTTTTACCAGATTCCACGACAGTTGCAGAACAACCATCAGCTTTTCAAACTCATGTCGTTCAATATGGCGAAACGCTATCTTCAATCGCTACAAAATATAGAACCACATATCAAGGATTAGCATCACTAAATGGATTAAGTAATCCAAACATGATCTATGCTGGGCAAGTTCTCAAAGTGAACGGAACAGCAAGTACTACTAGAACATACACTGTTCGATCAGAAGATAACTTATCGTCAATCGCATCTAAGTTAGGTACAACGTATCAAGCGCTGGCACAACGAAACGGATTAGCAAATCCTAACTTGATTTATCCAGGACAAACGTTGAACTATTAAGAAATAAGTAAAAGACCTACTTCTCTTTGTGAGAGGTAGGTCTTTTTTTGTTTTGGTATTATAATATATAATGTATAAAAATAATTAGTACTTTATTCAAAATAAGACGGGAGATAATGATTGATGTTATCAAAAGAAATAATCGAAAATTTTGGATTTCCAGAATCTTTGAAAGGAATGGATTTAGTTTATTCTTTTGACGATGAATTAGGTGATAAAGCAGTTATAGGAAGGGGATGTCATTGCGAAAAGACAAGTGCAAAATTCTTCCTATACAATCCTCAAAATCACGATACTGTTTTTACTATGGACTTTGGAATAAAACAGGGTCGAGATAGAAATCCATGTGGCGGGCCGATTATCAATGAACCACATGTATATATTTTTCATATTAAAACTAAGGCAGATTATAGAAAAATGGGCATCGCTTCGTACTATATCAATAAAGTAGTAGAATTTACTAAAGATTATGGTATGGGTATTGTTGCTTTAGATGTTGCGCCAAGTACAATCGATACTAAAAATGTAATAGGGGACAAAAATGAACTACAGGCATTTTATGAAAAATTCTCAAATGAAACTGTAAAAATTATTTGTTTATAAGAAAAAACTATCGCATATAAGCGATAGTTTTTTAATCTATACTGAGTTTTGGTAACTTATTAATTTCCATTTCTAAATTAATTGAATGCTTTAAAAGTTTAAATATTTTTTGGACTTCCGATGTTTTTTACTTCCATCTTATGCATCCTGTGTTTTTCTCAAATATTATTGTTTTATAAATTATAATTACATATTGAATTATTTTATCCCTCCTACAAATAGAATACGCAAAAAAGAAATATTTCTATTGCTCGTTTCTTGTTGGCGAGAACGAATCTTCGTAAGTAATAAAAAATATGGACGAATACAGCGCTCAAAACATCGAGCGTTTGCCACAGCAATCCCAAAAGCAAATAGAATATTTTTTAGATCCTTCTATTAAGCAAAACAAATTGCTAGAAACCCAATTAAATTCGTTAGATGAATATGACCGAGTGAAACCACATGTTTTCGGTGTATTTCGTGGAATGGAGGAATTTGATGTCGTATTGATTGGTGAACAAGAAGTCGATTTTTACGATATAAGACATATTAAAATAATCAGAATGCAAAATTAATGCAAAAACTTTTACATTTCTCTCTATTTCTCTCCTTGACTAAAATAAAAAAACGTTGATTTAACAACGTTTTTTTATCTGTTTGTTTGTCTCAACAATACATTTATGGAGACGGCGGGAGTCGAACCCGCGTCCAAACACATCGCCACTTAAAAATCTACGTTCATAGTCAACTCATTTGTGGTTTCGCTTTACAGCTTGCCGAGTGACAGGCATTCTGTATTGCTAGTCTGATGATCTCTTTAACAACTTACAGACGGAAAGTTGTCACGTATCCCACTAAATTTGAGACCCTTACTCGAGCACATGGGCGATGCCGAGAGGATCTACGCTAACTGTTATTAGGCAGCTAAAGCGTAAGAGTTGTTTTCGTTTTTAGCAGTTATATTTAACTGTAACGTTTTAACGTAGACGTAACCTACGAAACGCAATTCAAGCTCAAACTGTGCCTGTCGAATCCGTAACGTCCCCGTTATAAACAAGGGTTACGTGTATTTTTCATACAATTTATATTATAGCACAAAATTGAATTTTTTCAACGAGAAACGATCACGGAAAAAGCAAATCGTCCGAAGTATCAAGAGATGATTCTCAATAGCTAATACTGTAAAAAATCATCTCTCAGTTACTCGGAAATATACATCGTATCTAGTTAAAAAGCTTTCAACATTCACCTGATATTGGCTAGATGAATCACCTTTCTACTAGCTATCATTTTTATCAGCAGAATTTCATCGTTTTTCGATTAAAAATCAAATCAAGTCAAAATGTTTGAGCGCATGAACGATTCCGCCCTCAGTGTTTTTCTTTGTAATAAAAGTGGATAGTTCTTTGAGATCATTGTAAGCATTGCCCATCGCGATCTTGTTGTCGCATGCTTCTAACAGTGCAAAGTCATTTGGTCCATCACCAAATCCAAATGTAGGCACATCAACAAGGTTTAATTCTTGTTTTAAACGTTTCACTCCTGCACCTTTCGAGATTCCTTTTTTGACCGTGTCAATCGAGTAAGGACCATTTCGATAAAAAGTCAGATCAGGAAATTGTTCATGATAATATTCATCCCCAGATTGAGAGAGGATAAGTAACATATTGATTGGATGATCCAAATAAGCTTGCGGATTGATTTCTGGTACATTTGAATGGATAAAGTTATAGGCATCAATCATCGTTTGTGTGTGTGCGGTACACCAAATATGTTGATGGTTATAAAATGAGAGCTGGTGCCCTTGTATTTGGACATGTTCGAGCATCTTTTGACAGTCTTCAGTTGCGATTATTTCAGAATGAACTTCTTGACCATCCACGCTGATGTAAGAACCATTCATCGTAACTGCAGAGGAAATACCAGCATCTGACATGATATGTTTGATTTCAGCTTCAGTTCGTCCAGTTGCTATGACTGGCAGGACGTTATTTGCCTGTAGTGCTTGCATTGCTTCGGCCACTTCTGGTGTGATTTTTGATTGAGCATCTAACAGTGTTCCATCAAGATCAAAAAAAGTAATTGCACGATAATTTGACACAAAAAAAACCCCTTTTTTATTCGATTACCCCTATCTTAACAAAGAATGAACAAAAGACAAACCTTTCGTGAAGAATTACCGAATATATTGGTTCAAGTTAATTTTTAGAGTATACTAGAAAGAGAGATTTAGGAGGGATCATATGATTTTTTTGGTTGTCGGAGTATTTTTGACTATCCTAGGTTGCTTGTTTCTTTTTATCCCTTCTAAAGGGAATCTGCCTTTTTATGGTTACCACTCACCGCGAGCCACAAAATCCGATGTTCACTGGCGGTTAGCACAAAAAACAAGTGGAAAATATTTTTTTATTTTCGGTTTATTGATGGCCTTGATCGGCTATTTACTAAAATTAACTGGACAGACAAACTATTTTATAATCGAGATGTTGGTTTTAGTTTTTCCAATTATGCCGATTTTTATCTTAACTGAAAAAAAATTACAAGAACTCGATGATAGTATTGGAGGAAATAAAAAATGAATATTTTAATGATAGAAGATAATCAATCCGTATCTGAAATGATGCAGATGTTTTTTTTGAATGAAGGATGGGAAGCAACTTTTAAATATGACGGAAAAGAAGGTCTAGATGCTTTTTTAGAAAGACCGAATTACTGGGACATGATCACTTTAGACCTGAACTTGCCAACGATGGATGGTATGCTTGTTGGAAGAGAAATTCGGAAAGTCTCTAGTACAGTTCCGATCATTATGTTAACAGCTCGTGATTCTGAAAGTGACCAGGTTATTGGATTAGAGATGGGCGCAGATGACTATGTGACCAAACCTTTTAGCCCACTAACTTTGATTGCCCGAATGAAAGCTTTACACCGTCGTAGTGAATTGGTAGAGGTAAAAGAAGAAACAAACAACTCGGACGATCACTTCGATATCGAAACAGATCACTTTAAGATGAATACAAAAACACGTGAAGCTTATTTAAATAAAGCACCAATCGAAGGTTTGACACCGAAAGAGTTTGATCTATTATTTACACTAGCTAAAAAACCACGCCAAGTATTTTCTCGGGAACAATTACTGGAATTAGTGTGGGATTATCAATACTTTGGTGATGAACGAACGGTTGATGCGCATATCAAAAAGCTTCGACAAAAAATCGAAAAGGTTGGACCACAAGTCATTCAAACGGTTTGGGGCGTAGGTTATAAATTTGATGATTCTGGTGTGGCCTAATGCGCTATCTTTACCAGCAGTTATTAGCCTTTTGCGGAATGATCGCGATGATCATTTTGATCGTAGGTGTTTCTTTTACGCAACTGACTAAGCAAACCATTGAAGAAAATAATTACCAACAACTTTTTGGCTATGCAGAATCTGTCGAGAAGACAACACAGACATACACAGACACGTTTCCTCAATTAAGCCAAGATCAAGCGTTTCAAAATGCATTATTATTAACGGAACAAGTCTTATCAGAACAAAATGTCAATTTTATTTTTATCGATAAGAACGAACGGGTCATTTATCCTACTGATAATGTGGTATTGAACTTTACGATTAAAGCGGAACAATGGGATAATCTGCGTCATGGAAGACAAGTAAAATTTACTTCCAACAAAAATATACTAGGACAAAATCAAGCGACGTCTTATGCCTTAGTACCTTTTAATTTAAATCATGAATTTTATGGTGGCTTGGTTGTTAGTCAACCGGCTAAAAATATCGATAATAGTGTTCGGTCGGTCACATTGAATCTGTTTAAAGGTTTTATTTTTTCAAGTATTGTTGCTATACTAGCGAGTTATGCGTTTGCTGCTTTTCAGGTTAAAAGGATCAATCGTTTACGTAATGCAACGAAAGAAGTCACGAATGGAAATTTTGATGTCCAATTGCCAGTTCATGATAAAGATGAATTTGATGAATTAGCGGATGACTTCAACAAAATGACGAATTCTTTAAAAGAATCACAGGCTGAAATCGAAGAGCAAGAAAACCGCCGAAGACAATTTATGGCAGATGCTTCTCATGAAATGCGTACGCCGCTAACCACAATCAACGGGTTACTTGAAGGTCTAAAATATAATGCAATTCCTGAAGACCAAAGAGAAAATGCGATCAACTTGATGAAAAATGAAACAGAACGACTGATACGCTTAGTTAACGAAAATCTAGACTATGAAAAAATCAGAACCAATCAAATCAGTATGGTTATTAAAAGATTCAATGGTACAGAAACATTGAAAAATATTGTGGCACAGCTTGAAACTAAAGCAGAAGCTGCAGGGAATGTTTTAGTTTTACAAGCAGAAGACAATGTGGAAGTGTATGCAGACTATGACCGATTTGTGCAAATCATGGTGAATATCATCCAAAATGCGATTCAATTTACAGAAAATGGAACGATCACGATCTCTTTAGAAAAAGGTTATCTAGAAACGATTATCCGAATTAAGGATACAGGTATCGGAATGACTGAACAACAAATGAAGAGTATTTGGGACCGTTATTATAAAGTTGATCCCTCAAGAAAGAATACAAAATACGGGGAATCAGGTCTAGGACTTCCAATCGTTCAACAGTTAGTTCGGCTTCATAAAGGAAAGCTGGAAGTAGAAAGCGAATTGGGGACAGGAACAACATTTACAGTTAAATTACCAGATGTAGAAATAAAATAAACAAAGAGACTGATCCAAAACTTGGTTCAGTCTCTTTTAGTATCTCTAAAAACGAATAAACGGCGTTCAAGAAACAACTCCTCAACAATTAAGAGAGGAGCTAAATAGTGTTCAAAGAGCTGATCTTCGGCAATAAGGATGAAACTCTCAAAACATAGGAAGCTGTGAGTTTCATCCTTATTACATAGGTCGAGTTGCTCTTTCCACGACCTCTTTTTATCGTTCATCATAGATTTGGTCGACATACTGACTATGAGCAATGGTTTCATCATGAGTCAGTAATAGAATGGCGATTTTTTTGTTTTTGACTAGATAATCAAATAGATCAAGAATTTCTTGTGCTTCAATTACTTTAAGTTCGTCCAGCACTTCTTCAATGATGAGTTTGTCTTTTTTAGCAAGTAACGCATGCAACAATTGAAGTTTGATTTTATCAAAAAGAGAGAGTTGATCAGGTTCTCTGTTAAGAAGTGCTGGATCAATCTTGAGCATTTCTTGAAAAGATAAACGTTCTTTTTTATTTTCAGATAAATTCAGTAGTACTTGATCTTTGGTTTTTAAATAAGGGAAGAGAGGCCAATCTTTTTGGACGATAAGTAATTGTTTGGGACTCGATACAATCGCTTGCTCTTTTAGCGCTGTTAATAGTTCTTCTTGTTTTGCTTTTGGGCAAAGAATAACAGCTAATTCTCCTAAAGACATTATTGGCTTACATGTATTCATGAAAGATCACCTTACCTTTTTTTAAACGTTGATAGAAAATCGTAAATTGTAAGAGACTAATGCATAGACTGATGGAGATAAGAAGGCCAACCGTTTGTAGGAAACTCTTAAACGTATCGAAGAAAAAAGCATCGTTTACAAAATCAATTTTAAAAAAAGTTTGTTGATCCATCGGTATGGCTAATGGTCGAGTAGTCGATATAAGTGAATGGGTGTCAGGTAATTCAAATAATCTTAGACTCCAAAAATTAAGATGTTGTAACAGTGCTTGATAAATGTTTTGAAAAAGCACAATTCCAATAAATAAGAGTGTGCAACAGATCAGTAATGGTAAGATCATTTGCCAGATAATCAAAAGAAAAATTCTAGTTTTCGATAAACCAGCTAAACGCCAGTTGATCAATTCACGTTGGTCTTGTTTTAATGTTCGCTGAAAGAAAAAGATAAATGCGCCAACAAACAAGAACAGTAACAACAAGATCAGCTCGACATAAAATTGTTTCACTGATAGAAAAGACGGAAAGTGTACTTTTAAGGACGTCGTGTCCAAGAAACTAAGACGATCTTCAATTTGTGCATAAAGTGTTGATTGTAAATGATATAAGTTACACACAAGCATCAATAAAAAAGCAGTGACACTTGTAAACAAGCAACTAAAGAGTGTCTGTTTTTTATAATAACGCATTCTTGCAACTGAATAGCGGAGTATTCTCATCACTTTCACCTCATTTTAAATTATAGAAAATGAATATGAATAAAGTATGAAATTCATATAGTAAAATCAGGAAATCCCTATTTTTTAATAAACGAAAATGACGATAAATCAACTGTTCCGCTATATTTTGTGAATAAAATCCAATGTTCATGGATGGTTCTAATACTCGAGTTTAAGCTTTATTTTCTAGAAAAACGCCAGAGTAACTCAAATTAAAGTGCATGAAAAAAGCTAAGAATTAACGAAAAACAAGAATTGGTTTTCGTCAATCTTAGCTTTTATAATCATTACTTCTATGGGCACGTAATCCTTTTGAAAGAAAGGCTAGCTATTTATCAGATTCAGAAGAAGGAACTGAATCACTCGTCTGTGTCCCATTTATTTGTTGGTAAGTTTTGGTTTCATATAGATCTTTTGTTGATTGGTTATTGTTTTGACTAAAGACACTTGTTGATTTGTCACCTAGTTCTTTTTCTTTTTCAAGCAACTGTTTCATGCCGTTTTTGTAATCAAATTGACTTGCTTCAATTGGGTCTAACCCAGTATCTGTAGAAAAGCGGAGTAAGTCACCATTGTTGATTTGATCTGAAACAGCTAACTGTTTATTCGCTTTTTCTTTCAATGCATCAATTTCATTTTGAACTTCTTGAGTCGGTTCTGTAATGGCTTGTCCGGTTTTGTTATCGTAAATCGTTCCGCCATAATAAGTGTATTTAGGAGTAATAAAATCACCATCACGGAAAGTAACAAGTTGATCATGTTGCTTAGAAAAGAGATCTTGTCCTAGCTGATTGTAATTTTTGGTATCTACTCCTAACAGATGGAGTAGAGTAGGTAATGCATCCACTTGTCCGCCATAGGTATGATTGATTCCACCATTTGTTTGTCCAGGAAGATGGATCATGTAGGGAACTCGTTGCATTTGTGCATTGTCAAAGTTGGTCCATGTATCACTGGTTTTACCCACTAGTTCCGCTAACGATTTATTTCTAGAGTTAGAAATTCCGTAGTGATCACCATAAAGGACGATGACAGAATTATCATAAAGACCACTAGCTTTCAAATAGTTGAAAAATTCTTCAACTGCTGTATCGAGATAATTCGCTGTTGCAAAGTATCCGTTGATCGTTTCATCATTTGTCGTAGCTAGCGGGAAGCCTGCTTCTTCGTTTGTGAACTTAGAATAAGGATAATGATTAGATACCGCAATAAATTTAGAATAAAAAGGTTGTTGTAAATGTTCTAAATATTGTACTGATTGTTGGAAGAATGGCTTATCATGCAATCCATATTGGAATGAATTGTCGTCATTGACATCATAATAAGAAGCATCAAAGAAATAGTTGTAACCTAATTTTTTATAGGTCTCATTACGATTCCAGAATGTACCAGCGTTACCATGGAAGGCGGCACTCGTATAACCTTGTGTCTGACTCAAAATATCAGGAGCAGCTTGGAAGGTATTCTTTCCACCTAATTGAGTGAATAACGATCCTTGATTTAAACCAAATAGTGAATTTTCAAATAAGGTTTCAGCATCACTGGTTTTACCTGCTTTAACTTGATGGAAGAAATTGTCAAAGCTAAATGTACTGTTACTATGATATAAACTATTCAGAAATGGCGTTACTTCATGTTCTACACCATTGGCATCTTTTAGTTTATAGTCGATCAAGAATTGTTGGAAACTTTCTAAATGGATATAAATCACATTTTTTCCTTTAGCAATACCAAATGTTTCATCATTTGGTTCAGCATAGTGATCTTTGATATAACTTTCTACTTCTTTCAGATCATTAGGACTTGCTTCTGCTCGTACTTGGTTCGTTTGGTAAGTCTGGATACCATCATAGACGGTAAACGCATTGATACCTAAATATTTGACTAAATAATCTCTAGAAAAAGTACGAGTCAATAATTCTGGGCGATCGGCTTCTGCTAAAAATAAATTTCCAGAAAAAATCATGACTGACAAAGTCGAGATCGCAAAAGCCATTCGTGCACGAATCGGTTGTGGATCCATTTTGATTTTTTTGGTTATCAATAATGCAGCGACAATGATAAAGTCGATCCAATAAAGGACGTCATATGGTCTAAATAAGCGAATAGCACTTTCTCCAAGCCCGCTAGCTACTTTTCCTGCCCCCAAGATGGTATTGATCGTAATAAAATCCGTAAACTCACGATAATAAGTTACGTTGGAGAACACCAGTAAAGTCAATAGGAAATAAATGACCATCATTGTAATATAAGACGCTTTCGTCCGTCTCACATATAACGCAATCCCCATTAACAACAACGTGGTAGCGATCGGATTGATAAACAGTATAAAGTATTGTATGCCACTTTCGATGCCTAAATTGAAATCAAACAAATAGGCAAAAATTGTTTTTAGCCAAAGTAAAACAGCTAATAAAGAAAAAAATCCGAGCCTTTTATTCAAAAAGGCGGGTGTTTTTATTCGTCTCAATGTAATCTCCCTTTCCCCACTCTTCTCATTTACAGAGTGTTATGAAGTTATGATTGCTCAAACTACATATTCCATCCTATTTTACTAGTACGCAAATCCAGTGTCAATCGAAACCAAACGCTTACACCGGTGATTAAGGATTTCTTATTCTTTTGTGAACGCTAGCACTAAGACAGCCTGCTTAATATTTGGTATACTGATTAATGATAAAGGTAAAGTAGGTGAGTCAATGAAAGTACAAATTAAGAAAAAAGCAGGAAATCGTATCAAGAACGGTTATCCATTGATTCAAAAGGAAGATTTGGTCCAGTCGTACAATGAAACCACGCAGTGGATCGAATTGGTTGATCAACAAGATAATTTCTTAGCTAAGGGCTATTTAGGTAAACAAAACAAAGGAATCGGTTGGGTTTTGAGTCAACAAAATGAAACGTTTGACCAGGCATTTTTTGAGAAAAAGTTTTCTGAAGCTAAAGCAAAAAGACAAGCTTTTTTCATAGATGAACAAACAACAGCATTTCGTTTATTTAACGGAGAAGGGGATGGCATCGGTGGTCTGATCATTGATTATTATGAACATTATGCAGTATTTTCTTGGTATAATGAAACTCTTTATACTTACCGCCATTTGCTCTTCTCAGCGTTTCAACAAGTTTATCCTGAGATAAAGGGTGCTTACGAAAAAATCCGTTTTGAAACAAATGAATTTCCTGAAAGTCAGTATGTTTATGGAGAAACAGCTCCTGAACCTTTAATCATCAAAGAAAATGGCGTCTCTTACGCCACTTATTTGAATGAAGGGCTGATGACAGGCATCTTTTTAGATCAAAAAGAAGTCAGAGGAGCTTTGATCGATGGACTTGGTCTAGGAAAGACTGTTTTGAATATGTTTAGCTATACTGGGGCTTTTTCAGTTGCGGCAGCAATGGGTGGTGCTTTGGAGACCACGAGTGTTGACTTAGCAAAGCGAAGTTTGAAAAAAACACAGGAACAATTTGAAATCAACGGTTTGGATCTTCAGACACAAAAAATCATTGTGATGGATGTTTTTGCCTATTTTAAATATGCTAAAAGAAAGCAACTGACTTATGATCTCATTGTGCTTGACCCTCCAAGTTTTGCGAGAAACAAAAAGAAAGTGTTCCGAGTAGCCAAAGATTATGGCGAATTGGTTAAAGATAGCTTGGCTATTTTATCGGACGAGGGAACGCTTATCGCTTCAACGAACGCAGCTAACGTGAGTACCGATCAGTTCAAAAAAATGATCGAAAATGAACTAATGCTAGCCAATGTTGAATATGAAGAAATCACTCGTTTTCGATTACCACAAGATTTCCAAACCATTGAAGCCTTTCCAGAAGGGGATTATTTAAAAGTATTTATCTATCAAATTAGGAAATAAGGGGGGAGGACAGATGGTGCAAGTGAAAGGACTAAACTTAGGAAAAGGACATCCTAAAATTTGTGCGCCAATGATCGGAGACACTCGTGAAGAACTTTTGCGAGAAGCGATTTTAGCCAAAGAAGCTGGTGCTGATTTAGTGGAGTGGCGAATTGATTATTATGAAGATGTCTTTCAATATGAAAAAGTCACAGAAACGTTGGTACTGATCCATGAGATGCTCGACGGGTTACCGGTGCTTTTCACTTTTAGAACAATAGCAGAAGGTGGCAAACGAGATATAACGATCCGAGCATATCACGAGTTGTACCTACAGATGATCCGCTCTGGTTTAGTCGATATGGTTGATTTAGAATTAGACAAAATTGAAAGCCTTGAAAAAGAGTTGTTAGCAGAAATCAAACAGCGCAACATCCCGATGATTATCAGCAGTCATAATTTTAAAGAGACCCCAGCTGATCCAGTCTTATTGTATCAATTGAATATGATGGAACATCTTGGTGCAGATATCGGTAAAATAGCGGTAATGCCCCATAACGAACGAGATGTTTTACGTTTGATGGAGCTAACGAGACGGGCAGGAGCGTTTGTGTCCATGCCTCTGATTACAATGTCAATGGGACAGCTCGGAATGATTTCGCGCTTATCGGGAAATTTGACTGGTTCGGTCATGACCTTTGGTGCGTTAACCTCTGAAAAAGCATCAGCACCTGGACAAATCACTGTAAAGGAACTAAAATCAATAATCCAATTATTAAATTGAAACAATCTAATTTGAAGGTGAAAATGTTGGCAAAGAAAAAACAAGTGAAAACAAATGCGATCCGCTTAGTAGAACAAAAGAAAATCAAGTATACTGAACATGAGTATGCTTGGGATGAAGCACATTTAAGTGCATCTTCTGTCGCTGAGCAACTTTCTGAAAGTGAACACCGCATTTATAAAACACTCGTAGCGGTTGGAAACAAAACAGGAACGATCGTAGCGGTCATTCCTGGTAATCGAGAGTTAGATCTAAAAAAATTAGCAAGAGTATCTGGAAACAAAAAAGTAGAAATGTTACATCTGAAAGACTTAGAAGCTACCACTGGTTATATTCGTGGTGGTTGCTCGCCAATTGGGATGAAGAAATTATTTCCTACTTATTTAGAACAAACAGCACAATCACAAGAAACGATCATTGTATCAGCAGGAAAAAGAGGACACCAAATGGAGCTAGCACCTCAAGCCATTTGTGATTTAACTAAAGGGACTTTTGCTGATCTTGTACTGTGATGCAGTCGGAAATTCATCAGTTTATCAACAAAAAAAGAAAAAACAGTAACGAAAAGAGTAAGACATCTTCTACTCCCTTCGTTACTGTTTTCATTTAATCAGCTAAGAAAAGCGGCATTCATTCCTGCTACATGTCCAGTTGCAAAAGCCGCAGTAATATTGAAACCACCAGTATACCCATTAACATCTAACAGTTCACCAGCAAAAAATAATCCATTGACCAATTTACTTTCTAATGTTTTCGGATTGATCTCTTTTAGTGAAACGCCACCACCAGTCACAAAAGACTTTTCTATGGCAAAAGTTTTGGTTATTTTGAAAGAAAAATTTTTGCAAAGCTCCGCAAATTGTTGGATCTCTTTTTCTGTCGTTTGACTACCAGTTTGTTCCGTTAATCCACTTTTTTCAAGGAAAAAGAGAAGCAAGCGTTCAGGTAAAAAGCCATGCCAAGCATTACTCAATGTTTTCTTCGATTGTTGGCTTTTAGCAGTCAATTCGTTGATCAATTCTTGAAGCGAACGATTCGGAAAACAGTCTAAGACGACCGTGACAGGTTCTCCAGTCGTTTGCAACTCTTGATTGATGAAACTTGAACATCTCAATGCCGCAGGTCCAGAAATCCCAAAATGCGTGAAAAGCAAGTCCATAACATGTTCGGTGATGACTTTACCTTTCTTATTTAATACGCTTAAAGAAATATCTTGTAAAGATAATCCTTGCAAGGTTTTATCCTTGATAAAAGTTTCTTCAGAAACCAGTGGAGATTCTGTTGCATACAAAGGTGTGACAGTGTGACCGACTTTTTTAACGATTTTATAGCCATCACCTGTAGAACCAGTCGACGGATAGGTTCGCCCCCCAGTAGTTAATACGACACAAGAGGATTGAAATTCTTCAAATTCCGTTCGTACACCATAGATTTTTCCGTCGCTATGCACTAATTTTTCGACTCGGGTGCCAAAGAGCATCGTAACATTTAATTCATTTAAACGATGGATCAAGGCTTCGATAATCGTTTTTGACTTATTCGTCACAGGGAACATCCGACCATGATCTTCTTCTTTTAGATGAACACCTTGAGATTCGAAAAATTCCATGATATCAAAATTATTCCATTGGGAAAATGTACTGTATAAAAATTTGCCATTTCCAGGAATATGAGCAATCAAATCATCAACTGGACGGTTATTCGTGACATTACATCTTCCGCCACCTGTCATTAATAATTTTTTTCCAGCTTTTTTATTTTTTTCAATTAAAAGAACCTTTGCGCCATATTCAGCCGCACTAATTGCAGCCATCATACCACTAGTTCCAGCACCGACTACAATCACATCATAGGTTGTTTCCATTTCCTCACCTCAGAGAAAGTGTAGCATATTTATGAAAAGAAAGCAGGAAATGTTTTGAGCATCTAATAAAAATAGGCTAAAATAAAAGAAGATTATAAAAGGAGTGTGAAACAATGACAAACGCAACAGAATACGTCCAACGAATTCAAAATAATATTCATCAAAAAGACACAGGACAAGTCGAATTTTTACAAGCCATTGATGAATTTATGCCTTCAGCTACTCAATTTTTAGAAAAACATCCTGAATACATCAAACGCAATATTTTAGGATTGTTGTCAGAACCAGAAAGAATCATTCAATTTCGCGTGCCGTGGCAAGATGACGAAGGAAACTGGCAAGTCAATCGTGGATACCGCATTCAGTACAATTCAGCAATCGGCCCTTATAAAGGCGGGTTGAGATTCCATCCGAGTGTGAATTTAAGTATTCTTAAATTCCTAGCTTTTGAACAAATTTTCAAAAATAGTCTAACTGGTCTACCAATCGGTGGAGGAAAAGGCGGAAGTGACTTTGATCCAAAAGGAAAATCAGACGATGAAATCATGCGTTTTTGTCAAAGTTTCATGCTGGAGCTATCCAAGCATATCGGTCCATCCATCGATGTACCTGCTGGAGATATCGGAGTCGGTGCCAGAGAAATCGGTTATTTGTTTGGAGAATATAAACGATTAAAACAATATGATGCCGGTGTCCTTACTGGAAAACCATTAGATTTTTGGGGAAGTAAGATTCGTACGGAAGCAACTGGTTACGGATTGGTTTATTATGTCAAACATCTTTTACAAGCAGAAAAAGACTCTTTTGAAGGAAAAACAGTTCTGGTATCTGGTAGCGGAAACGTTGCCATCTATGCCATTGAAAAAGTTCAAGAATTAGGTGGGAAAGTCATCACATGTTCTGATTCCAGTGGGTTTATCTATGATCCAGAAGGAATCGACCTGGCACTATTAAAAGAAGTCAAAGAAGAAAAAAGGGAACGGTTGACCGCTTATGCAGAAAAACGTGATTCTGCTGTCTATCATGCTGGTCAATCTGTCTGGACTTTGAAAGAAACTGCAGATATCGCGCTTCCTTGCGCTACTCAAAACGAGATAGACGAAACGCTTGCTAACAACTTGGTTGAATGTGGAGTGAAAATCATCGCAGAAGGCGCAAACATGCCATGTACTCTTGAAGCTGTCAATGTTTTTGAAAAAGCCAATGTGTGGTATTGTCCTGGGAAAGCAGCTAATGCCGGCGGTGTCGCTGTCTCAGCATTAGAAATGAGTCAAAATGCTCAACGATTGTCTTGGGAAAGTGAACAAGTGGATCGCCAATTAGATGAAATCATGAAAAATATTTATCAAACGTGTCGCCAAACGGCAGCAGCTTATGGCAATGAAAAAAATCTATTGCTAGGAGCAAATGTTGCAGGTTTTGAAAAAGTAGCGAAAGTGATGTATGCGCAAGGATTAGTTTAGTGTTTGAAATTTTCTTGTAAATATTAGCTTCAATTCATTTATTTGCTTGAAAAATTATAAAAAAAAACGTAAAGTATAAGCTGTATATTGATCTTTTAAAGGAGGAATAAAAAATGGCACATATTCATTTTGATTATTCAAAAGTAGCACCATTTGTTAATGAACATGAGTTAGGTTACATGCAAAGCCAAGTATCAATGGCAGATAAAGTATTACGTGAAGGTACAGGCGCAGGAAGTGATTTCCGTGGTTGGATCGATCTACCTACTAATTACGACAAAGAAGAATTTGCTCGTATCAAAGAAGCAGCGAAAAAAATCCAATCTGATTCTGAAGTTTTAGTAGTTATCGGAATCGGTGGTTCTTACCTAGGCGCTCGTGCAGCAATCGATTTCTTAAACCACACTTTCTTCAATTTATTAGATGGTGAACAACGTAAAGCACCACAAATTTTCTTTGCAGGAAACTCAATCAGCTCAACTTATATCGCTGATTTGATTGAAGTAATCGGAGATCGTGACTTCTCAGTAAACGTGATTTCAAAATCAGGTACTACGACTGAACCAGCTATCGCATTCCGTGTCTTCAAAGAATTACTTGTTAAAAAATATGGTCAAGAAGAAGCGAATAAACGTATTTATGCAACAACTGATAAAGCAAAAGGTGCAGTTAAAGTAGAAGCCGACGCAGAAGGTTGGGAAACATTCGTGATTCCTGATGACATCGGTGGACGTTTCTCTGTCTTAACAGCAGTAGGATTACTACCAATCGCTGTTAGTGGAGCAGATATCGATGCGTTGATGCAAGGAGCTGCAGATGCAAGCAAAGCTTATTCAAGTGATAAACTAGAAGAAAACGAAGCTTATCAATATGCAGCAATGCGTAACATCCTTTACCGTAAAGGGAAAGTAACTGAATTATTGATCAACTATGAACCAGGAATGCAATATTTCTCTGAATGGTGGAAACAATTATACGGTGAATCAGAAGGTAAAGACCAAAAAGGAATCTACCCTTCAAGTGCGAACTTCTCAACTGACTTACATTCACTAGGTCAATATATTCAAGAAGGACGCCGTAACATCTTTGAAACGATCGTTAAAGTTGAAAAACCACGTAAATCAATTACAATTCCAGAACAAGCTGAAGACCTAGATGGTTTAGGATACTTGGAAGGAAAAGAAGTAGATTTCGTCAATACAAAAGCTTTTGAAGGAACTTTATTGGCTCATACAGATGGCGACGTACCAAACTTATTAGTTAAAATTCCAGAAATGGATGCTTACACATTAGGTTATACAATGTACTTCTTTGAAATTGCTGTAGGTATTTCAGGTTACTTAAATGGAATTAACCCATTTGACCAACCTGGTGTTGAAGCATATAAGAAAAACATGTTCGCACTTCTAGGCAAACCAGGCTTTGAAGACCTTGCCAAAGAATTGAACGAACGTCTTTAAGATAAGGAGTTTTAGGTAATTATTAAAAATAATTATCCAAAACAATTTGCCTTTAAAATGAAAAATGATACTCATTGAGGTATTTATAAAAAAGGATGGCTAATTATAGCCATCCTTTTTTGGTTTGTTGGCAGAGAAATATTTTGTCCAGAAAATTTTCGTTGTTGATTATTGATATAGTCATTGGACTTATCGAAGTTCGTTCAATACTTTCATATGACACTTGATCCTATAGTTGAATAATAGAGATATCTTTATGACTTATATCTTCATGCTTCATGCCAACTTTTCGGTTAGGCACTGCTTACACATATCTACCATTATGGACAGTTAGGGGAGAGATGGGCACATTTGTCAATTCTGTGGGCAATAGTATTCACAGTTTTAATTTTTTAAATCAATCAAGCTTACTTTGCTCGGTTGGTCAGAGATTGTGAGCATACATCAAATGTGATTTTTATGTCGTCTGTAATGATTAAATCTTTGTTCAGATCTTTTCAATAGCTTTTATCCGTGCACGAATACTATCATTGACAAATATATCATTATTTTGATAAAATGATAATTGTTATTTAATAGCCATTTTTTTGATTTGTAATTAGCTGAAACATAGGTAAATCCAATTATAATAGTTTTACGACTAAATTTTAATAAAGTGAATGGAGAAATGATATGGATCAAAAAGCGTTTATTGAATCGATTGATTCTACAATTAATAAATTAAAAAAAGATATTCAATCGTATAATAGAATCATTGGCATAGGGAATATTATAAAAATCGTATTATCTGCTGCTATCCCTATTTTAATTCATGAGGCATCTGATCATAAGTCTTTGTTATTAGTCGTTTCGATTGCTTCCGCAATCATAACGATTATTCAAAGTGGAATGTCTGCGTTTAATTATCAAAACAAAGTACAAACCGCAACACAGGTTCTAATGAAAATAGAAAACGAGAAGCTACTTTATGTAACAAAAACATCCCCATATGATAAAACGGATGAAGAAAATTTTCATTTGATTGTTTCGACACTTCAAACGGAGTTGAATGATATCATTTCTGACTTTAATCAAGTAAGCAATTAACCATATCATCCGTTTAAAGATAGAAAGGTACCAAAGAGATAGGAACAACAAGTAATCCTAGAACAGCATTTATGTATAAATAAAAAATAAACCTAATTTTGCTGATTTAAAAAGGTATCCAAACCTACTCGCTGAGACAGATGGATACCTTTTTTCTTTTACAAAAAAGTTCTGATTTTTTTAGACGGGAGTTATATACTTCAAAACCAATTTTTATTTTTTACCAATAAATTCTTTCTTGATTTTTTTAAAATCAATCAGTATTTTCGTGGGACCGAGCACATGATATTCTTTGACGACCAATTGGTTTCTTTGATTATAATAGCCACTGATTACTAATTTCATTCCTTCATCTACTTCAGCAAGAAAGTTTAAACCATGACCAGCGATTAAACAGTTCGTATCATTCAAGCTAAATCTTATCAAGGGACGAGCCCCAATTTGTAGTATTTTTATTTTTGTTACTGTGCCATATTTCTTAATCATTGTGGACTCTCCCTTATGAGCGATTTCGAGGATGCCAATCCGTAAATATTCTTTAATAGCATTATACGAACAAACGTTCTTTTTGTAAAGGAGAAACGCAAAAAAATTTATGGTATTTAAGCTAATATCCGACTATTAATATCAGGGGAATGGCTGTAAAAATTTTCTGTTTTTTGTATGACCATGCTTAAGTAAAGTTAGGAGAGACCGAACACCGGAAATGTTCACAATAAAAATAAATTAGGGAGATAAATCTTACATTGTGCTTTGAAAATGGATAAACGGTGTTCAAGCATCAACTCCTTGAAATAAGCCTAAATTTTTCAAAATATGAGAAACTATTTCAAAAAATTTTTTCTTATTGTCATCGGAGCTCCCCGATGTTTTCACAACCTCTTGCTCTAAACGGTGTTCAAAGAGCTGACCTTCGGCGATAAGTCAAAAAACCTCAAAACATGGAGAGCTGTTTCGAGATTTTCATCCTTAACGCTCAGGTCAAAACGCTCTTTTCACAACCTCTGATTCACGGTGTTCAAGCATCAACTCCTTGAAATAAGCCGGAGAGTCCAAAATAGTAGAGACTATTTTCGGATTCTCCGGCTTAGTTATCAGAGCTATACATTGCTGTCACAGTTCATTTTATTATTTTAGCTTAACCTCGCTTACACAACGTATATCCACGTGCTTGGGCCTCTTGCAGCGAGATAGCTACGACAGAATTTGCGTTGTTAAGTCCCGAACATTTCGGATTTAAATGATATTTTGTACCATGATCTGGAGCAATATAAACCGTTTGTTCGTTGTTTTGTTGCGGTGTTTGTGCTGCTGCAACTTGATTGGCTTGTTCTTGTGCGGCCGCAGCTTGCCGTTGTCGTTCTGCTTCAGCTGCTTCATTGGCTTTGATCGTTGCATCTACTGTAGCTAGTCGAGCAGACAAGTGTTGATTGCCGTTTGGAATAGCCTGGATTAAAGTAGCTGCTGAGTTATAGTTTTCTCTAGTTGGATGAGCTTCAGCTTGTGATAGTGCTGTTGTTGCTTCATTTTCAGCTTGTTTTTGACGTTCTTCCTGTGCTTTACGCTCAGCTTCAATTTTCTGTCTTTCTTCTTCTTGTTTTTTGCGCTCAGCCTCAAGTTTCTGTCTTTCTTCTTCTTGTTTTTTGCGCTCAGCCTCAAGTTTTTGTTTTTCTTCTTCTTGTTTCTTACGCTCAGCTTCAAGTTTTTGTTTTTCTTTTTCTTTACGTTCAGCTTTTTGTTTCAGCTATTCTTCACTAGAAGTACTTGATGTTCTTTTTGTTTCGATCTTTTTTTCAGATTGTGTGCTTGCTTTTGAACTATCGGAATGACTGGTAGGAGAGATAGACGCTCCGAAAATCATAAGAATAAATGCTGTTCCTATAATAATAAAGTTTCGTTTTTTATTCCCTTTTTTGAAAAATGATCGAATCAGTCCTACTAACCCCCAACAAATACCAATTAAACCTACTAACACTAAAAAAGTTCCCATTTTTTTCCTCCAAAAATAAAATATTTTCCTTCCATGTAGGAATGAAAGAAATAAACCTCCTAATAAAAAAATATATCATTCTGTAATACTTGTCTAAAGATATACAAAGTTGTTTTTTATCTAAAAATTAAATTACAAAATAAAAAATGTGAATTTTTAATCACCTATTGATAAAAATAGATATATAAAGGAAATGATTTGCACAACAGCAGATTACGATAGTTACAAAGTGGAAAAGATCAGTCACTAAGTTAGTACAGTATAATTCTTGTTTTTAACGCTTAGAACCTGCTAAAAAAGCAATCAAACAAGTTAATAAGAATCTTTTAAGGTTAATATCAATGAAATGAATTTTTGCTATACTTATTAGAGGCTTATTGAATAAGGAGTTGAGTGAATTGGTTAAAAATAAATTATCAAATATGATTAGTATCAAGAAGAAAGGCGGAGGAAAGGTTAGGGTACATGGATAGAGTAAAGGAAATGCTTCAGTATGTTAGGCAAAAACAACTTTATTTTATTTGTGGTATCGCTCTAATTCTTACACTAATGCGTCTTTATCTCTATTACAAAGCGACTTACAGCATCGATATGACAGCTAGCTATGATGACCAGCTTTTTATTCATTATGCCCGTAATTTAGTGGACGGGCAGTGGTTAGGAGAGTACAATGCTAAAACTTTATCAAAAGGTATTTCTTATAGCTTATTTTTAGCTTTTGCCAATAAAATTCAGCTACCATACTCGCTATTATTAGGTGGGTTTAATATTTTAGCTAGCGTGCTGATTACACTGAGTGTAAAGCCGATCGTTAAAAAGAATAGTATCTTGTTTTTTATCTATGTCTTTTTTTTATTTTCACCAATCGGTTTTACCCATGAATATTCGACACGTATTTATCGAAACGCCATTGTAATTCCATCTGTCGTAATTATCGTTGCTTGTTTATTAGCTATTTATTATCGTAAATATCGTGCAACAAAAACTATTTTACCTTGGTTTTTCTTGTTGTCTCTAATCTTTCCATTTTACTGGTATATTCGCGAAGATTCACTCTGGTTGTTGCCGTTTGTTCTGGCAGCCTTAATCATTAGTTTTGTTCAGATTTTATTAGGAGTGGATTTTAGACCAACGAAAACTGTTGAAAAGTTTCTTTCACAAATTACCTTTGATCGAAGAAAACTGATCAAGCTCAGTTTGTTTTTTCTTCCTATGATCAGCTTTATCGTGACAAACCAAATGATTAAGCATAAAAATGAAGAAGTCTATCATCTTGCAGTAGTCAATGATCGTACGAGCGGAGAGTTTGCTCAATTGATGAAGAACTTGATTCGAATAGATGATGGAACGAACATAAACAAAGAGAACAGTAGGATTTGGGTTTCTCATGAAGCGTTAAATAAAGCATTAGCTGTGTCACCTGCTTTTGCTAAAGAAGCTGCTAGAATCAAAGAATTATATACGACACATGCTTGGACTCAGGCAGGAAAAGTAAAGGAATTAAAGGGAGACATTATTTTTTGGGCACTGCGAGATGTGTTGAATGAGTCTGGCTACTATCAAAATAACGCAAAAGAAACCAATGAATTTTGGAAACAAGTCAATCAAGAGTTAAGGGCTGCTTATCGTAAAGGAGATTTGAAGAAGAAACGTGAAGTCTACTTAATGAGTACAGGAGATGGGAAGATTGCCGAGGATATTCCAGTACTCTTAGATTTTTTTAGGACAGCTTATAGTGACAATTTATTTTACAAAGATTTTCATCAAGGAGGGAATTACAGTTTTGGAACCCATGCGGATGTAGAAGCAGCGCAAAACTTTTTGCGGGTTCCTTTATTGAATAATTGGATTAATAGTGAAGATCCACAACCGCCGATTTTAGTTTTATCAAAAACAGCGAAAATCTCTAATATTATGATTGCGATTTATCAAAAGACAAGTGGTGTTGTTCTATGTTTAGCGATTTTAGGATTTTTATTTTTGATCTTAGGTTCAATCTATGCTAAAAAAGATCGTGGTTTTTATTGTTCTGCACTAGTCATTACTAGTGGTTTGATATTGACCCAGTTTTTATTTTTATTTGGGGTTTCATGGTTTTGTTCCTACTCGCCAGAGCAAAAAGATTATTTTCTAAGTGTGTATACGGGGGCAGGAGTACCAATCATGCAAATTGCGATAGTTCTAATCTTTCTGGGAATCAGCAAAATTTCATGGGGGAAAATAAAGCACAAACTCGAATTGAATAAATAATAAAAGACGTTTGCTAACTGTATTAGTTGCAAACGTCTTTATTCTTTTTTCGATCCCGAGTTGTTTTCGGTCATTAGAAATGATTCACTCCTTATTTGGATTCATTTAATGCACGGACAGCTTGTTCAATCGTGATACCAAATGCTACGTTGTTTTCATTTGTAGCATCAATTGCCATAAATTGATTAGATACAGTATCAAATGCAACTCGGTATTCAATATTTGTTTTAGTAAATGTCATGTAAGTCACCTCTTTTTTTATTAATGTAAATTGTGGTTGGAATTTTCTGTTAAATTTTCCTTCCTGTAATCAGTGTAGCACCCTTATTTTTTTTCGCAATTAATTGCTATGTCAACAAGGGATTCTTAATTTTCTGTGAGTCCAATAAGCAATCCAATCAATAATAGGATAAATACAGTAGCTTGAATAACAATCATGAAATTCCCTCCTCACAGAATAGTTTAGATGCTTTTTCGGAGGTTTACACGAACAAAAGGCTAACAGTTTCAAACAAATCTGTCACTTATAAATTACAATTATATCTTGGTATTAGTTATGTGAGAAAAAGGGGGAACTAGATTGAAATCGTGTAATTCTAAGAAAAAATATAAAAAAATTCAATAAATCGTTTTCAAATCTTCTTTTTTTTGTTATTATAAATTAAAGATTAACAAAATAAAGGAGGGAATTGAGAAATGTTAAAATTAGAAATAGGCAAGTCATACATATGCAAACCGATTGGAGTGAACTATGAAGTGATTGGTTGCGTGGAACGTACATATACTAATACGGCTGTTATTTTTGTAGAAAGCTATGATCAGAGAGATCGATTGGCTGTTTACGATAGTAAGTTTCGTCTACTAGTTAAACTGGACGAAATTTATACAGTAGCAGAATCTGCTTTGGTTTCATAAACACTTTTTTTGAGAAATATCGTAAACTTCTCTATAATTAGAGGAGAGAGAAGGGAGCGAAAAAACATGCAAAAAAGAAAGAGTTCAGGTAAAATGGGCATTATCTTAGCAGTTATTTCTGCTATTCCGGCAATCTTAGCAGTGGTTCGTGCGGTGAAAAGCGCGAGAGAAAGATAAAGTAATTGAAAAAGAACCCCATGGATTTAATCCATGGGGCTCTTTTTTTAACCAACACCTAAAACGAAATTCAATAATTTATCTGAATAGGTGATCTCTTCATCCATTGCTTTGATATTTTCATTTAAGATAGTCATTTGATCAGTAATGATCCCATCAACGCCATAAAACATCATACGACTGATTCCATCTGAGTCGTTAACCGTCCAGACATACACTTTTTTACCATCTTGATGAGCTGAATCAATAAAATTCCGATTGATCGTACTATACTCCATCGTCAAAAAGTCGGCCGGAGTAACTGGTGGTCCAACAATATTGAATGGTAGGATGTAGCCTACATAAAAATTAGGATTGGCATTTTTCAGATCAGATACCGTCTGATACGTAAGACTTTGTAGAATATGCTGATGAGTTAAAATGTTTTCTTCATATTTTTTGACAAAGCGATCAACGATATCTTTAGAATCATTTTTTGAATTTTTGATTTCGATTAAAAGTTTTTGATTTAATTCATTGGCTCTCTTTAAATAAGTATCAAAGGAAACGACAGGTTCTTTCGCACCGTTTTCAGTTACTTTTAACTTTTCTAATTCTTTCAAGGTTAGATCTTGTGGTGCTTTATTTATCCCTGTTAATTTTTTTAAGTTAAAATCATGCATGACAACGAATTGACCATCTTTGGTTTCTTGTACATCCATCTCCACATAATCAGGATGGTAGGTACGACTTGTTTTTTCTAAAGCAGCTAAAGTATTTTGGGCACTGTTACCTCCACTGACACCACGATGAGAAATCGTTACAGGTTTCGTTTGAGAAGCAGAAGTCAAATAATCCATATTGTAGAGACAAACACCTACACCAAAAAATACAGCAAATAAAACTAAGCTTGTATTTTTAAGAACAGAAAAACGTTTGTTAGGAGATTCTAAACGAAACCAGTTAGGAGTCTCAGGAAGAAAACCTTCATCATCCATGAAATCAATAATAATGTAAAAAATTCCGACTGTTGACATAACGATGTTGAATAAAAGGATAGCTTGAAGAATCGTCATTGCAAAAACAGCGCTAATCAATGAATAATTAGGGAAAAATTGTTCTACAATTATTTGTGCGAGGAGCACAATTAAATAGCCGGCAAATGAAATGAGTAAAATACTACCACCAATAATGATGAACTGTCCAAGGATTGCAAAAAAACGTGATTTGGTTAAATACCAACTTTCTTTAATCGCTTGTTTAAATGGTCGATCACGTAAAATCATTTCTGGTAAGGCAAAAATGAGACGGATACCAATGTAAGCTAAAAAGATATAAAACAGAATGAAGCTGCTAACCACGATCCAACGATTAGTAAAAATAAAATCCATGATAAAAGCTGGGATTTTAACTTTAGATAGTAAATCAGAATTAAAACTTAACCCACTAATCGGTAAAATAAGTACGAAATAAGCTAAGAAAAAAAGAAAAGTCAATGGGCGTATTTTTTTTAATTGACGAAACGTTGCTTGAAGTAACTGTTTCAACGAGATAGGTGTTTGTTTCTTAATAAAGTAAACACTCATCAATAAAAAAGTAAACTCAAAATAAACTAGGAGTAAGATAGTTAGTAAGACAGCAGTCAAAGATAATAAGACACCTGGGTGCTGTGAAAGGATTGTAGAGATATTATCACTAGATATATAATCAATGGCTCCTCGATTCAAGATGAATCTGGTCGTACTATTCAATAAGGGTAAACAAATAAATAAAATAAATAAATGCATAATCAAAACATCACGAAAATATGCTTGAGTTCCTTTAAGAAAGTCCCAAGCATTTCCTAAACTTCTTTTTAAATAAATTAACATTCAATCACCTACCATAAATATTATAACGTAAAAATAAAAATAAGTGGACAGATTGCGCAAATACTTAACGCAGTACGCCCACTTATAATAAACTATCCTAGTAATCCACTTAAGAAATGTCCACCATAAATCAAAGCCATGCTGTATAAGAAAATCGAGAGGGGTTTCGCCAATAAAATGATCCAAGTATATTTTTTTACAGAAATATTTGTTAGACCAGCCATTAAACAAAGCGCATCATCAGGGGCCACTGGTAGAAAAATTGCTAAAGCAAATAACTTTTCAAAGCGATTCTGGTTATCGAGCCAACCAACATACTTGTTATACGTCTTGTCACTGACCATAGATAAAATAAATGGTTTACCATACCGCCGACCAAGTAAAAAGATGATGATCGAACCGATACAAATCCCTACATAATTATAAATAAAACCAGCATAAGGTCCAAAAATTAATACACCGGCTGCTGTACTTATCCCTCCAGGAATGATTGGAATAACAACTTGCAGGATTTGGATTAAGATGAAAATGATAGGACCTAAGATAATTGAATCTCCAACTAATCCTCTTAAAGAATTCAAATCTTTAAATACACCCAAATTGATAAAATAAATCGTTAAGCCTATCGAAATTACTAATCCAATGATAGATATAAAATTGATCAATTTCCGTGATGCCGCAATGTTCAACGTCTATCAACTCCTTTGATACGTTTTCTTATATTACTAATGTACTTTATTAGTGACTCTTTGTGCCACTATTTTAAATGACAGTTATCAAACAATTTTGTAAGTTGTAATAAGTATAATTTAAAAACGATTCAAAAACATCCAACTAAAGATGTATTTGAAGTATTATTTTTGTGCCTGTAGTTTTAGGAAAAATATCCTCTATTAAATGAAAAATCGGCGTTCAAGTATTAAATCTTTAAAATAAGCTGAGGAAACTAAAAGAAGAAGTTTTTGCTTTACCTCTTATGCGTTTCTAGCTTACTTACGTGGATAGAATACTCTGAACGCCATAACTATATGAAAGCTAAAGGGAATATCTCAGGGGAGTGAAAATCAGTGTCTCATTTTGTCTTTTCACTAAGCCTGTTGAATCAAAGGATTCGTCTAAATACTTTTATATTTAAGATGGGAAGTTCGTACATGAGTTCCACATCATCAATCAGACTTCCAAGTAATCGGAAATCTGATTGATCCAGAAAAACATTTCCAAGCTCTTGGTAATATAGATCCATAGTAGGATTTCTTGGTTCATTGAGCATTTCCGCTAACTCATGCAAATCAGAAGGAGGAGAATAACAAGTTCCTTGAATTTCAATATATAATCCTTCGGGTGTTGATTCTAGCCCAATCCTTATTTCAGTGATCTCGTGAGAATAAAGATAGGTTAAAAATTCACTAATGATTCTTTTTGATAATTCTTTTTCCAATGCCATCCTTTTCCTTTCTGCCAACAGTCAGGCTGTCTAAGATCGGTACAAGAAAACCTGCAACGAATCCAGTTGAGAATCCACTATTATATAGGCTTAATCCGCCATGTAATGCACTGACGTTATGGACTAAGACAATATGCAAAAATCCAGCCAAAATACCAAAAATACTACCATAAAAACCACTAATAGGAGCAAGTGCAGTACCAAATATCGCTGCTACGATCATTGTTGTTTGAGAGGCATCATGGATAGTAGCCAGATATGAAGCAAGATAAATCCCTATAAGTATGGGGAAACTGTTCTTTAGATGACAACCAAAGGCACTGAATCCAACTGAAGATAGGATTGCACCAATAACCGGACCGTTGAATTCACCACCAATAAGAAGAACATAGATGGAAAGCATTAGCCCTACTAACCCCATGTTTAGTAAGGTGGCACCGATACTTGAGATCGCCATAAAATCAGTAGTTACTTTTCCTGAAGTTTGAAAAATGTCATGTAAACCAGTGAGCTTCCATGAATTAATAAAAAAACCAAATAGCGTAGTTAAACTAAAAAAAAGAAAAATGACTAATGTAAGTTCTTGATGGTAGCCTGTTGAAACGAACGATTGAACTTCAATTGAAAAATCAAATAACCGAAGGATACCAGCCACGACCATGGCGATCAATCCAGAAGTAAAACCAATATTATACAAATTGAATCCACGATGAAAAATAAGGGTATGCGATGCCAAAGGAGGGAGTAAAAAACCAACGAGTATACCAGTCAGATTACCAAATAAAATACCTAAGCCCAATGGTAAGTTCATACCGAAAGTGATATAACTAACTACAGGTGACAAGGCACTAGCAAATAAGCCAACCATAATATACTGTGAAAATGGTTTATGTACAAAACGTGCATAGAGATAGACACCCAAAATAATGGAAAGAGAGTTATACAGATTTTTTCCAAAAAAAGAAAAGCCTGTGACGGTTAATACAGAAGCAAAGATTAGTCCATTTAGATAGACTTTATGATGATAGCAAAGAAGTACGGACAACAAAGTCAGAACACCAACATTGATAAATGCGCTTCCAAAACCACCTATTGCCAAATAATCGGTCATCAGATTACTAGGAGAAGTGAGGATATTGTTGAGTCCCTCAATAGTTTCAACCGGATGTCCAGAAACAAGCCCGATTATTAGAAAAAACAAGCCAGTAAATGTTAAATAAAAATACTTATTTTTTTGAGATGGCTTTTTTTTGATGGGGTGAATATAAATAACGTCGTTTTTATTAACCATTACATACCTTCTTTGTCGTTTTCTTTAACTATAACGTGAAAGAAATCTTTTGGTCAACTAACAGTTACAGAAAAATCAATTTTTGTAAGGGGAAACAGTATTTTTGTTTATTCTTAAATAATATTGTATCATTGTTAAAAATAAATAAGAAAAAAACTTAAAATATAACGTTTTGAGTAAATTATTTGCCAAAAACTGTGTATATCGGTTACAATAAAACAACATATACTGCAGTAAGAAGTGGGGGAGTTTTAATGAGAAGAAAAGTCTATACTAAAGATCAAATTCTAAAAGCTGCTTATGATGTTGTTGCAAAGGAAGGTTTTAAAGGGTTTACTGCGAGAAATATTGCTAAAAAAATGGGTATATCCACACAACCTATTTATTTAGAGTTCAAAAACATGGAGGATCTAAAAAATACTTTATTAGACTCAATTTTTGAACAACTCAAAGAAAATGTTTTTCCAGTTGAACGTACTGGAGATAAAATTATTGACCTAGGATTAAACTATATCTACTTTGCAAAAAAACATCATAGTCTTTACATGGCATTATATATCGACGAACATGGCGATGGACAAAAAATGCATGATTTTTCTTATAACTATTTCCGTGAAATCGTCAAACAAGATCATCGATACAACCAGTTGTCAGATGAATACGTTGATGCATTACACACTGGAACCTGGGTTGCAGTTACCGGAATCGCATCTTTAATGTCTTCAAACATCATGCACCCAACTGAAGAACAAATTATTTCGTTCATCAAGCGAACGATTGATTCTATTCTTTCTTTAGAAAATCCTGAAACAATTAGTTAGATCTACTTATGAAGTGTGATAACACAAGGTTCATTCCAATACTCTTTCTTACTTCACATTGGGCACTATTTAAGAAGGAGCAGAAAATGATTCTTGTGTTTTTTTGTCTTCTCATAAAATAAATATGCCGGTTTTTGATTTCTATCGGGAAATAGGCTTGACTTTTTACTAAAAAAAGTTTAAAAATAATAGGTATGGAAGGTTGGCAGAGTGGTAATGCACCGGACTCGAAATCCGGCGAACCGGCTAATACCGGCGCGCAGGTTCAAATCCTGTACCTTCCTTTATACCAACAGTTAGACACGATTTAGGTCGTGTCTTTTTTGTTGTGTTTTTTAATCTGAATTATTTTTTGACTCCCCCGAAAGACTATTCTGATGGTGCGACATTAAACCCACACTTTACTCAAAAAATGAATCAATAGTGTTTAAGCAGCAGCTTCTTGGAATAAGCTTGAATTTTTCAAACATGGAAAGATGTTTAAAAAATTCTTTCTTGTTGTCATTGGAGCTACCCGAAGTTTTCATAACCTCTTTTTGTATTCCGAATTTCCGTCAGATGCCTATCGATAGTTATTGTAACTTTTGTCTCTTCATGAACGATATCATTTAGAAGGGAGAATTTATGAATGTTTCAAAAATTATGCAGTGTTATTTGTTTGGAGTACTTATTTTTCTTGTAAAGTTTTATTAACAAGTAATGAATACTTTTTTAGCCGAATATGGTTGATCAAACGCTTTGGAAAACCAATGAATGAAACCTGTTAATTGTTATGTTTATTTTTGATAAAGTGACCAGTTTGTTCATTATTTAAAAATAAAAGGATGAAAAAAATATAGGAAACAGAAGCCTCTGTGTTATAATTGCTGGGATAAATTATAAAAAGGAGTTTAATAATGTACTGGAATAAAAAAAGAATTAATAAAGAATTATTTTTTTTGCTTTTAGTTATTTGGCTTGGTTTTTTATTTTTCAATCTATATATGCCATCATTTAGAGCAGACGATTTAGTTTACTCAAATAGATTAGACCAACTAGGGTATTTAGGAGCTTCGATCGAACATTATAAAACTTGGAGTTCGAGAATTATCATAGAGCTGTTTATGATGTTTTTTTCTAAACATTTTCTGCTGTGGAAATTTGTCAATTCAATCATCATGTTGGTCACGGTTCTGATGATTTGTAAGTATGTTTTTGAAAAATTGGATGGTAAGAACGTGTTGCTAGTTACATCTGTCTACTGCTTAGTCCCACTTACCGTGATGGGGGAAACAGGCTGGGAGTCGACAACTTTGAATTATCAATGGTCCGTTTCATTTTGCTTATTCGCTTTTTTCCCATTCTTCCAACGCTTAAAAGGAAGAGCTATCACTCCTAGTATTTATTGGTTTAGTTTGCCTTTCCTGATATTTGCTGCTAACCAAGAACAAGTGAATGCGTGCTTTTTTACTTTAACGGCCATTATAACTGGCTATTTATTATATAAAAGAGCATATCATCGCTTATTGATTCTCCCATTGCTCATAAGTTTTATTGAGTTACTATTTTCGTTGACAACACCGGGGAATGCCATCAGGACATCTCAAGAAATTAGTAAGTGGTTTCCTCAATATGATCAATTTGGGTTTATTACTAAATTGGATTTGGGTATTTCTTCTTTTGGAAAACCTTTTTTCCTAGATACAAATGTATTGTTCTTAATTTTGTTCTTATTTGTTTTTTTACTTTCTTATAACAAGTGCAAAAATTATTATGGTCGCTTATTATCTGCTATACCTTTTTTCTTGAATCTGATTATCTATCTAGGGAATACGATGGGTGAAAGTTTTATACACATTCGTGGCAATAGTCGTGCACAAATATGGGATAGCAGTCACTTAACAAAGCTATTTACCGATACTGGAACGAATCTGTCACTTACTCGTCCTGGATCATGGCTAGCGACTTTACTTGTTTTAGGTTTATTGGCTTGTTTGCTCCTAGGGATTTACTTAAGTTTTGAAAATAAAAAAACAGCATCTTTTCTTATGTTGTTAATGATGATGGGCGCTTGTTCAAGAATAATTATGGGATTTTCTCCTACGATCTGGGCTTCAGGAATGAGAACTTATTATATTTTATATATTGTTGTAGGAATTTTAGTGTTAATGCTGGTAAAAGAATTGTTGAAAACCTGGAATCCGCAAAAAGCAGAACTCGTACAATTTAGTTTGACTATGCTGGGGATTGGGACCATTGTTTTGACCATCATAAATAGATGAAAATAAAAAAAGACTCAAGTTGTAGGAAATCCAACAGTTAGATCACTAACTATTGAGATCGTTACAACTTGAGTTTTTTTATTTCTCGCTTTGATAGTTTTTTGGATTAATTTTTTCAGTCTCTCTGATAATATACACTGGACGTTGTTTGGTTTCTAAAAAGATTTTTCCAATGTATTTGCCAATTATTCCAAGACACAATAATTGGATACCTCCGATAAACAAGAAAATCGAGACCATGGAAGGCCAACCAGCTGTAGGATCACCATACAACAGGGCACGTAAAATAATAAATAAAATAGCAAGACCTGAACCAATACATGATAATGCCCCCACGAATGAAGCAATTGTTAATGGTGCATCTGAAAAGTTGACGATTCCATCAATAGAGTAATTAAATAATTTCCAAAAAGACCAAGAGGTTTCACCAGCTACTCGTTCACGGTTTTCAAAGGAAATATAGTTGGTTTTAAAACCAACCCAACTGAACAAGCCTTTCGAAAAGCGGTTGTATTCAGTTAATTCCAAGATAGCATCAACCATTTGGCGAGTCATTAAACGGAAATCTCTCGCTCCGTCAACCATTTCAGTATCACTGATTTTATTGATTAGCTGATAAAATTTCTTAGCAAAAAAACTACGGATCGGTGGTTCACCGTCACGAGTCGAACGACGAGTACCGACGCAATCAATATCAGATTGCATAATTGTTTCAATCATTTCTGGTAATAGATCAGGTGGATCTTGTAGATCAACATCCATTACAGAGACAAGGTCGCCAGTAGAAGCTTGTAAACCAGCATATAAAGCAGCTTCTTTCCCAAAATTTCGAGAAAAGGAAATAAAGCGTACATATTCATGGTCATTAGCTAATGCTTTGATTGCTTGTAATGTATTATCTCTTGAACCATCATCAATAAACAAATATTCAAATTCATGTATTCCCTTAAATTTTTCGACCTCGTTAAAAAAAAGAGGAACTGTTTTTTCTTCGTTATAGCATGGAACCACAATTGATACTTTCATAACATTACCCTTTCCAATAAAGATCCTTCATAATAATAACATGAATGAATCAAAAAAAATATAGTTTTAGAGATAAGTAAACGAACAAAGTCTTCTCAGCTATGTTCGAAGAAATAGAAATGAAAATATAAACCAGATATTAGGCGAGATGAGGTCAGATCTAGTTAGGTTTATTTGTAAGTGGAAAATATATTCTTGTTTTTAAACGAGATTGTTCCAACTGAATTTCTTTCACGACAAGAAGGTTTAAGAGTAAAATCAAACAAGTCTTATTGGAAATCGCTCGTAACTTAATTAGAGCGGATTATTTAGTAAGGACTATCTTTTGATTGGTTAAATGATAGAGATGATTAAATAATAATGAATATTTTTCAAGTCTTTGCTAAACAAAATAGCTTCCTTAGTCAAAACATGTTAAATTAATTAATAGGACTACTTTTTTTATAGTAGAACTCAAAAATATTCACTGTTATTTCATGTGACGAAACTGTAAGAGAGCTATTATTTCAAGATTTAATAGCCTCTATGATAAGATGCTTATGGACGAAACAAAGTAATAGTAATTATTATCTAGGATGTGAAAAATAAAATGTGTGGAATTGTAGGATTTATTAACGACAAAGACAATAAAAAAGCAATCGTAAACGACATGATGGATCGAATCGTTCATCGGGGACCGAATAGTTCGGGTGATTATATTGACCAGCATGTTGCTTTAGGATTTAGAAGATTAAGTATTATCGACTTAGAGGGTGGAAAACAACCTATCTATAATGAAGATCGAACAAAAGTCATCATTTTTAATGGGGAAATCTATAATTACCAACCTCTTAGAGAAGAGCTGATTGCAGCTGGACATATTTTTCAAACACATGCGGATACAGAAGTATTGTTGCATGGTTATGAAGAATGGGGAACTGATCTATTACAAAAGGTTCGGGGTATGTTTGCCTTTGCAATCTGGGACAATAAACGCAATGAATTATTTGGTGCTCGGGATCATTTTGGAATCAAACCATATTATTATGCGGAAATGAACGGCACATTTATGTTCGGATCAGAAATCAAAAGCTTTTTACCACATCCAGATTTTCATAAAGAATTGAATAAAGAAGCCTTGAAACCTTATATGACATTTCAATATTCACCATTAAATGGAGAAACCTTTTTTAAAGGGGTTCACCGTTTGCCAGAAGGTCATTATTTCACTTACAAAGATAATAAGTTAGCGATTCATCAATATTGGGATGCTAATTTTGAAGAAAAACAAAACTATTCACGGAAAGAATGGATCGATAAGATTGATGAAACAGTTGAAGCATCGATTAAAGCACATACGATCAGCGATGTAGAAGTTGGCTCATTCTTATCTAGTGGGGTAGATTCAAGCTATGTGACTTCTGTATTAAAACCTGATCATTCTTTTTCAATTGGGTTTGATGATAAAACATATAATGAAGCTATTGAAGCTAGAAAGTTAACAGAACTTTTGGACTTAGATAATACAGCAGCTGTCATCGATGGAGATATGTCATTTAAAGCTTTTCCTTTGATTCAATACCATTTAGATGAGCCAGATTCGAATCCTTCATGTGTCCCACTTTATTTCTTAGCAAACTTGGCTTCGCAAAGTGTTCGAGTTGTCCAATCAGGTGAAGGGGCAGATGAACTATTTGCGGGATACCAAACTTATGGGTTCCATACGAATTCAAAAGTTATTCGTGTCATTGCTCAAGGGTTGAAGAAACTACCAAAAGGAACACGTTATAACTTGGGACGAAAAATTGGCAAGATGAAAAACTTCCACGGTAGAATCCATTTATATGAATCTTTAGCTCCTGCGAAAGAATATTTTATTGGTCATGCCCGAGTGTTTGAAGAAAACGAAGCGTCAGATATTTTAACACAAGAATACCAAAAGGCTCCTTCCGTTCAGGAGATTATGGCAGTCCATTATGCTAAAACTGAAAAAATCGAAGATGAAGTGAACAAAATGCAATACGTTGACCTTCATCAATGGATGCCAAAAGATATTTTATTAAAAGCGGATAAATTATCAATGGCCAGCTCACTTGAAGTACGCGTACCGTTACTTGACATCGAAGTGATGAGGTTGGCAGAACAGATCCCAAGTAAGTATCTGTTAAATCAAAATAATACCAAAGATATTTTCCGACAAGCAGCAAATAAACATTTGCCAGAAGAATGGTCTAACCGTGTAAAACTTGGTTTCCCAGTACCAATCAAAGCTTGGTTGAAAGAAGACCATGGTTATCAACAAGTCAAAGAATTATTTGAGGCTGATTTTGCCAAAGAATTCTTTGATCAAGAAAAAATTATGAAGTTGTTAAATGACCATCATGAAGGGCGTCATGAAGAACAACGAAAAATTTGGACGATTTTCAGCTTTTTAACTTGGTATAAAGTTTTCTTCGTTGACGAAGAAATCCCTAAGGCTGAAGCAATCGATTATGTAACAGTCTAAAAAGTAATCAGTTAGCGAAGCAAAAGAACATCCCGCTTCGAGCGGATTGATTTTATTCCTTTTTAACAGTGAACAACTCCTCCTTTATTGTGGAGGAGTTGTTTTTTATTAATAGTTTATTTCTCTTTCTTTCGTTCCGTCTTTTTTGTAGATAATTAATGATGTGTTTTTGTTTTGAGCAATTTCTTTCCCTTTTTCAATCGCTTTTTCTTTCGTATCAAAATGATTACTTGCTTTTTTAGCTCCTTCTGATTGGACCATCCACTTATCTTCTTCAAATTTTACGATCACTTTGGCTGTCAATAATTTAGAAGCTCTTGGATTTGTGTCATGAGAATCATGCTTTGTTGGATTTTTTTCTTGAGAAAACTCTTTTTTTTCAGTAGAAGTAGCATCTTCTGACCATTCTTTGGCTTGTTTGATAGCAATCGGAATAGCACGATCATCAGGATAGCCTTCTGCAAGCAAGGCGTTACCGATATCGATTGCTTTCTTTCGTGTTAACTCTTCTAAATTTTTCATTGCAGGCGGATAATCTTTCATATTCCAAGGCATAAAATCTTCCTCCTCAAAAATTATTTATATTTCAAGTGTAAGCGCAATAGTTGGAAAAGGAAAAGATTTTGTTTAGCAAGTAGTTATTTAGATCACTTTCGTCAAGTAGTTTTACTTAACAAATTTTGTAAAAAGGCTAGCAATCTAGTGGAAATCATGGTAAGATAATCAAGTCTGAGAGTCATCTTAGAGGATTCTAGTAAAAAATGGGAGGGAAAAACATGCGCGTAAACATTACTTTAGAGTGTACTTCTTGTAAAGAACGTAACTACCTAACAAGCAAAAACAAACGTAACAACCCTGATCGTTTGGAAAAACAAAAATATTGCCCACGCGAACGTAAAGTTACTTTACACCGTGAAACTAAATAATTAGTTCAGCGTAAGTCTAGAATCCTTTTTAGGAAGCTAGACTTTTTTTAATAGTGAAGGTTGAATGAAACCATAAACCTGACAAGCGACTCTTTTTCTTGTAACAGGGTCGTTTTTCTTGTATGATTGAAATCGTTTGTTCAAATTCAGTTTGAGAGGATGAAACACATGTTTATTTCAATGTGGGCACAAGACAAGAATGGTTTGATTGGAAAAGATGGTCTGCTTCCTTGGAGGTTACCAAACGATATGCGTTTTTTTAGGGAACATACGATGGATAAAATATTAGTGATGGGGAGAAAGACATATGAAGGCATGGGCAAATTGTCTCTTCCTTATCGGCATATCATTGTGTTAACTACTCAAAAAGATTTTAAAGTAGAAAAAAATGCGGAAGTCCTTCATTCGATTGATGAACTTTTGGCATATGCCAAGGATATACCTGAAGATATCTATGTGTCAGGAGGAAGTCGAATTTTTCAAGCTTTGTTACCAGAAACAAAAATCATCTGGCGAACATTAATTGATGCAGAGTTTGAGGGGGATACATTTATTGGAGAAATCGATTTTACAAGTTTTGAATTAGTGGAAGAACATGAAGGAATTGTCAACCAAGAAAATCAATACCCTCATCGATTTCAGAAATGGCAAAAAATGAGCAAAGTGGTTTAGCACATAGTTAAATAAAAAAAGACGTTCACTCCAATTTGTAAAGAAAGGAAGGTGAACGTCTATTCTTGTTCAGGTGATTTATTTCAAATTTTTTTGGATATCATTGACCATATTTTGACTAGCTATTGGACCATTATAGAGCCAACTAGATTCAGGACCAAATTCTAAGACATGATTTTCTTTGACCGCTTTTAAATTTTGCCAAGTTGCTTCATTAAACATCGCAGCTTTTTCATCACTGTTGACTAAGATGAGATAGTCTGCATCTAACTCTGCTAATTTTTCTGCAGAGACAGCTGACCAATCTGAAGTTGCATTTTTAGAGATTTCAGTAACTAGATTTGGCACACCAAATTTTAGATCACCGTAAATGATTCTTCCACTTGAACGTGTTTCACTAACCATAAATGCTGAGTTATTCGTTACCCATAAAACAGCAGCCGTTTTGCCGTTGATTTTATCTGCGAGTTCTTGTCTAGTGGCTTTCACCTTTTTTTGGTAATCAGTAATGATTTTTTCGGCTGCTTGTTCTTTATTTAATGCTTTTCCGATATCTTTTAGTTGGGTTTCCCAAGTGACATCATTCCCATTTTTTACGACATAGGTTGGCGCAATTTTGCTGTATTGCTCGTATTTACCTCCTTCAACTGTAGCCGAAGAAGAGATCAATAAAAGATCGGGTTCATAACTTAAGACTTTTTCATACGGAAGATCATAAGAGATCGTGGGAACATCTTTTAATTCTTTTTGTAAATAATGTTGAATCGATCCACTACCAACTGTCCATTGAGCAACAGGTTTTTCACCTAAAGCGATAAGATAGTCTTCGAGGTAACTCCCGATGATTCGTTTTGGTTGATTAGGGATCTCGACTTTATGACCCAAGGCATCAGTCACTAGGTGAGTTTTTGCAGTTGTTTCATTACCTGCTGTGTCAGTTGAATTGGATGAATTATTTGAAGAAGAGCAGGCGCTAAGTAAACTAAGCAGCAACACTGTGGCCCCAATGGTAAAGATATTCTTTTTTAGTTTCATTTTTTCCTCCTGAAGGGATTTTCATTGATAATCATTCTCAATTGATATTATTCCTGACAATAGTGGTCATGTCAACTATTTTCGGGAAAGAGCCATTTTGAGTAAAACTTGACGAATTTGTGAAGGAGCTTCATAATTGAGAATGATTTTCAGGGAAAGGATGAAAAATTTGACGACGATTGAAGCTGTTGATATTACAACGGGTTACTTAAATAAACAAGTGATTGAAAAAATGTCTATCAAGATACCAGAAGGAAAAGTGACAAGTTTGATTGGTCCTAATGGCAGTGGTAAATCAACTTTATTAAAAAGTTTTACTCGACTGTTACCTGTCAAAGAAGGAAAGATTATCGTAGATGGATCTGAAATTTCTACATATAGTCCTAAGATGTTAGCGCAAAAAATTGCACTGTTAGCCCAAAGTAGTGAACACCCTTTAGGCATGACTGTCGAAGAGGTGGTCTCTTATGGTCGTTATCCTTATCAAAAATTTTTTAGTGGATTAAATGAAGAAGATCTACATGCTATCCAATGGGCGTTGGAAGCGACACAACTAACTAAGTTGAAAGAAAGAGAGCTTTCGAGTCTATCAGGTGGACAAGCTCAACGAGTTTGGATTGCGATGGCTTTAGCCCAAGAAGCGGATATTTTGATTTTAGATGAGCCAACCACTTTTTTAGATCCTGCGCATCAATTGGAAATCTTACATTTACTGAAAGAGATCAATCATATCAAACAGACAACCATTTTAATGTCGATCCATGACATCAATCACGCTTCTCGCTTTTCTGACTATTTAATTGGGATGAAAGCAGGACAAATAGTGGTTCAAGGCACACCTGATGAAGTAATCACAACGTCATGGATGAGGGAAATCTATGAAATTGAAGCGCAGATCATCGAATTGCCTGAAACGAATAAACCCGTTGTTTTGTCTTACGATTTAATCAATGATCGTAAGGAGGATGAACAATGAAGACAAAGAGGAAACGAATGATTCTTTCCCTATTGTTGCTAGGAGTAGTTAGTATATTTTTCTTTGCGTTAGCCAATGGAGCGGCGGTTGTCGACTTTTCTAATTTGTGGCAAGCGATTTTTAAATTTGACGACTCAGTTCAATCGCAGTTGATTATCCGAACGATTCGGTTGCCTCGAGTGCTGGGGGCTTTCTTAGTCGGAAGCTGTTTTGCTCTTAGTGGCGCATTGATGCAAGGGGTGACACGGAATCCTTTAGCTGATTCAGGGTTATTAGGAATTAATGCAGGAGCATCACTTGCAATGGCTCTTTGTTTTGCGTTTTGGCCACAAGCTTCTGCTTTTTCTGTTTTTTTACTGTCATTACTTGGTTCGTTGGTAGTTACGTTATTTGTTTTTGGTTTCTTACGTTTTTCAAAAATGGGGATGAATCCACTTCAATTGATTTTAGCAGGTGTTGCGATCAGTACTTTTTTTACAGCTATTAGTCAAGCGCTGACACAACTATTCAATTTGCAACAAGACTTGGCGTTTTGGTTCGTGGGAGGCGCTGCGAATGTCACTTGGCATCAATTGGAAATTTTGGCTCCGATTTATCTGTTGACAGTTAGTGGCTCTTTTTTGCTAGGTCGCTCCATCTCGTTGGTCAACTTAAGTGAGTCACATGCCTTGGCATTAGGAGGTAACCCTGGACGGATCAGATTTTTTGCATTTGTATTAGTGGCGGGGTTAGCTGCAATGGCGGTGTCGTTAGTTGGACCAGTTTCATTTATTGGATTGATGGTTCCACCAATCGTCCGAGGAATCATTGGTTCCGATTATCGGTATGTTTTACCAGCCTCTTTTTTAGTAGGTGGAGGATTAGTGATGTTGGCGGATTATGTTGCACGAATGATCAATCCGCCATTTGAAACGCCATTCGGCTTAATTATTTCCTTGATCGGTGTACCGTTTTTACTACTCCAAGTAAGGAGGGAACAAGGATGAAAAGAAGTTACCAATCACTAGTTGTTTTATTTGTTTTATTAGTTGTTAGTATAGTTGCAAGTTTAATGATTGGCACACCATTTATTCCATTTGATCAATTAGCTGAGGTGTTTCAAGGGAAGGGTTCGGCAATCCAAGAGTTGATTGTTTATGAATTTCGTGCCCCTCGTCTATTAATCAGTCTTCTTGCTGGTATGTGTTTAGGTATTTCAGGCTTTATCTTGCAGGGAGTTACCAGAAATAGACTAGCTGATGCTGGCATATTGGGCATTAACGCTGGAGCAGGTTTTTTCGTTATGATTTATTTGGGCTTTTATGCCAACCAAACTTTTCCGTTTTTACTATTGATCGTGGCTTTTCTAGGCGGCTTGCTTGCAGCTTTACTTGTGTACTTGTTTGCTTATACGAGAAATAGTTTTTTAGGGATGAACCGGCTTTTACTATCAGGAATTGCAGTCAATGCTGGATTGTCGGCATTGATGCTTTTATTTACGATTAAATTGTCGAAAGAAAACTATGGTTTTGTTAATGCATGGTTAGCAGGTTCACTTTGGGGAGCTAGTTGGCCATATGTTTTCTCATTGTTACCTTGGGCAGTCATTTTGCTTCCTTTCGTGCTGATTTACAGTCGACGAATTGGTTTATTATCTTTTGGTCAAGAAAGAGCGCAAAGTCTAGGATTAGACGTGCAGAAAAGTCAAAAAATCCTATTGATACTCGCTGTTGCTTTAGCCTGCGGAAGCGTTGCGGTAGCTGGCAGCTTATCTTTTGTCGGTTTGTTAGCTCCTCATTTGGCTAAATTTGTCGTCAGAAGAGAAAATCAACTGTCCTTGATCTTGAGTGGATTATTTGGGGCATTTTTTGTAACGATTGCAGATGTTCTTACACGAGTGATTCTACCAAGTGGTGAGATTCCTACTGGGATTTTAATTGCGGTCCTAGGAGCTCCATATTTCTTATATTTATTATTTTCCAAACAAACGATTGCTTAGAAAATAAATACGGGGAAGAAACGATTGTGTTGAGTAAGCAGTGTTTCCCAAAGTAGTTTCTCGTTATTTTGAGACTACGATTATTCTGTCTATTCAAATGAAAAGAGTGAATCAGAGGTCGTGAAGGCATCGGAAAGCTCCAATGACAATAAGAAAGAATTTTTTTTAACAGCTTCTCATGTTTTGAAAAATTCAGGCTTATTTCAAAGAGCTGATGCGTGAACACCGTTTACTCGTTTTTAGAATAAAGAGTGAGAGTGATGTCTTAAATTCTGTTTATAAAACTCTTTTTATTTAAAAAGTTAAATTGCTATTTTTACTATTTTCCGCTACCATTTTAACGAGAGGTGGGTTGATACGTTTGAGTCATATTAAAGAAAAACTTAGAAAACTTGGCATTGAAAATTTACAAAAGATTGCTAGAAGTGAACAGAAGCAGCAAAAAGAGCAAAAAATTTACCAACAACTCTTTCAAAGTAATGAATGGCAGCAAGCAAAAGTGGTTGGTTTGACGATGGCAAATGAGATAGAAGTGGCTACGACCCCAATTATTGAAAAGGCATGGGAAGAGGGTAAAACCATACTTGTTCCTAAGACATTGCCTGAACGTCAAATGTGTTTTTTTAAAATTGATCCGGATACCCGATTTGAACGCACCGCTTTTGGCGTACTGGAGCCATTATCTGATCATTCTTTTTCACCGGACGCTATCGATTTGCTGATCGTTCCAGGGGTTGTTTATCATCAAAATGGTTATCGGATTGGTTTTGGTGGAGGCTACTATGATCGCTATCTAGCCAATTATCCGAACCAGACATGTAGTCTGGTTTTTCAAGAACAAATAAACAATCAATGGGTACCAGAAAGTTTTGATAAAAAAGTGCAACACTTGTTTATCGATAAATAATAAGGAGGGTTACATGAATTATCAACAGAAATTAAAATTAAACGCTTGGCTAAGAAGACCAATTTTGACTTATTTGTTTTTAGCGATACAAACCATCGTGTTTGCAATGATGGAGTTCTTTCCATTTTTAAATATTCCAGCATATTTAGGCATGTTTGGGCCGTCTATTGTAGTTGGAAATGAATGGTGGCGGTTTATTACACCGATTTTCATTCACTTTGGACTGGTGCATTTTGTCATGAATTCTTTGATTTTATATTTTATGGGAGACCAAATTGAAACACTCTACGGCCATTGGCGTTTTTTCTTGATCTATTTGTTTAGTGGTATCCTTGGGAATGCAGCGAGTTTTGCATTCAACGATCTTGGCGTTCTATCTGGTGGAGCAAGTACTTCTTTGTTTGGTTTGTTTGGTGCGTTATTCATTCTTGGTTTTCATTTCAAAAATAACTCTCAGGTTCGCCAATTGATTCGTCATTACATGTTGTTTATTGTTATCAGTTTTGTATTTGGTTTGACGGATACCTCAGTCGATATCTGGGGGCATCTCGGTGGGATTGTTGGTGGCTTGCTTATAGGAAATATCATCGGCCTACCACAGAAAGTGACCAATTACTCGATTCATCAAAAAATCCTATCTACGCTTGTTTTTGGATTTCTTTTGATAATATGTGTTTTATTGGGTTTAAAAAACTACGGATTACTTGTATAATGTGAAGGAAGTGCTTTGAGATGGAGAGCTTATATGACGTGCAACAACTGCTCAAACGATTTGGCATCTTTGTCTATGTTGGGTCACGTATCTATGATATTGAATTAATGACGATTGAATTGAAGAATCTTCATGACAGTCGTTTGATCGATCATGATACATACATGACAGCGTGGCGCATACTAAAACGAGAGCACCGAGTGGAAGAAAGCCGAAAGAAAGGAAACTTGTAATGGACAAAAAAATTATTGGGATTGATTTAGGTGGAACAACAGCAAAATTTGCAATTCTAACACCAGAAGGAGAGATTCAACAAAAATGGAGCATCGATACCAATATATTGGATGACGGTAAACATATTATTCCGGAAATTATCGAGTCAGTAAATCATCGTATCAAATTATATAACATGAATGCTGAAAATTTCATCGGAATCGGTATGGGAACACCAGGAAGTGTCGATAGTGAAGCAGGTACAGTGATCGGAGCCTACAATTTAAATTGGACTGAACTTCAATACGTAAAAAAACAAATTGAAGAAGGAACTGGAATCAAATTTGCTATTGATAACGATGCGAACGTTGCTGCTTTAGGTGAGCGCTGGAAAGGTGCAGGGGAAAATGATCCTGACGTTATTTTTGTTACCTTAGGAACGGGTGTCGGTGGCGGAATCGTTGCTGCTGGGAACTTGATCCACGGCGTTGCTGGTGCAGGTGGCGAGATTGGACACATTACAGTGGACCCAGAAGGTTTTGAATGTACATGCGGTAAAAGAGGGTGCTTAGAAACAGTTTCAAGTGCAACAGGTGTAGTTCGCTTAGCACGTTTCTTAGCAGAAGAGTATGCCGGAGATTCAAAATTAAAAGCAATGCTTGATAATGGAGAAGAAGTAACAAGTAAAGATATTTTTGAAATGGCACAAGCAGACGATCCATTTGGTCTGATGGTCGTTGATCGTGTTTGTTTCTACTTAGGATTAGCTTGCGGTAATCTAGGGAACACTATGAACCCATCAAGTATTGTTTTAGGCGGCGGAGTATCTGCTGCCGGGGAATTTTTACGTAGTCGTGTTGAAAAATATTTCAACCAATTTACGTTCCCTCAAGTACAACAATCAACAAAAATCAAATTAGCAGAATTAGGAAATGAAGCTGGCGTGATCGGTGCTGCTTCATTAGCCTTGAAATTTGCGGAATAACGTGGAGGAATGACATGGTTTTATGGGTAATTAACATCATTTTGCTATTGATTATTCTTGCTATTGTGTTTTGGGAAGTTTATCTACGAGTAATGGCAAAACGTTCTGCAAAAACACTGGAAGAAGAAGAATTTCGTGATGGGATGCGTAAGGCACAAGTCATTGATGTTCGTGAAAAAGACGTGTTTGATGCAGGACATATTTTAGGGGCAAGAAATATCCCTTATACTGTTTTAAAAGATTCATTAGGATCTATCCGAAAAGATCAACCGGTGTATATCTACGACCAAAAGAAAAGCTTAAGTATTCGTACAGCGAATAAGTTAAGAAAAGCTGGCTACCAAGATATCTATATCTTAAAAGGTGGATATGATGGCTGGTCTGGCAAGATTAAAAGTAAAAAAGTATAGAACGTCATGACGTCAAATTATCGGTCAATCCTGATGAGTCGTGTAAAGTCAAATCTGGGTCAGAATGAACCTCATTCTGTCTCAGATTTTTTGTTATTTCATTTGGAAGGAAAATGGGGCTGAAGGATCAACTTTGATTCTGTAGTAACCACCAGAAGTTAGATTTTGGTCTTACTTTTTTGGATTGATACATTCATCAGTTCCACAAATGACAGAGCCAATTTATCAGAAGTTTTTGTATATAAAGTAACAGATACTTTTTAGAAAATTGCATGACTGATTATTCGATTAGGCAACGGGAATAAAAAGGATTCATTAGATCGCACAAGATAAAATACTAAATTTTATTCTTTTTAGAAATAAAAGTTCTATCTCCATTGCGTACGTCATGTATGATGATTCAATGATAAATCAAACAATGGGGGAGAAAAGGCAATGCCAGAAATATCTAATGAAACTTTCACTGAGCAACAACCTGCAGGAATAGTAAAAAAAGAAGAAATAACAGAAAAAAGAAAAAAGGAACTTGATAAACTTGTTGGAACGATTGAGGTTTCACTAGCTGGTAAATTAAAAGGAAAGACATATGAGGAGATCGTTGAATCGGTTGTGTCTAAGATTATAAATAAGAAGGTAAAGCAATCTGAACTTGGGAGAGTATTATACTCACTAGATCTTTCTGCCCAATTATATCAGCAGGTCGTAAAGGACTATAACATAAAACGCTTAATCAACCATGATGGTCCAAGCCAAAGTAAAGTCTCTATAACCAATTCTGTGGTTATAGAAAATATAGAAAGCGCAATAGATTCTCCACAAATAATAATAGAAGATCAATCGGTCGAACAAAAAGATAGTTCAAAACCAGAAAGCATTCAAGAACAAAAAACAAGTAAGTTGACAACTGAAAAGCTAACGTTCAGGAAAAGGATTAAGAAGTGGGGTCAATCGTTAAACATTTTCAGAAAGAGTAACACAGATAAACCAGAGAATATAACAAATTGTCAAGAAATTGAAATGGATAAGGGTGGGGTACCTTTAAAAAAAATATTGAGACGACAATCGAGCGAAACTAATGATGCTTGTCATAATAATAATCAATGCCAACACATTGTTCCTCTAGAAAAGGGAGATAGGAATCACTAGCAAGTATCCATAGAGCGTGCAAAATTGAAATTTAGTATTTAAGGAGTACTAACAGAAATCAAGCCACGATTTTTTGCTATGACATAATCAAAGGAGAATCTAATCACTTATGCTATGATCAATGTATAAGCAATGAAAGAAATGGAGAAAATGATCAAACTGAAAAGAGTGTACAGTGCGCGCGAAAAGGGTGATGGCTTTAGAATTTTAGTTGATCGAATATGGCCAAGAGGGATATCAAAGGAAAAAGCACAGATTGATCTATGGTTAAAGGAGATTGCACCAAGTACTGAGTTGAGAAAATTCTTTGGACATCTTCCTGAGCGTTTTCCTGTTTTTGAAGAAAAATACCTAGAAGAGTTAATGACAGATCAAGAAAAGCAATTGGCAGTCAAGCAGTTAGCTGAACTCTGTCAAAACTATCCAATTGTGACCTTAGTTTATGGTGCAAAGAATGAACAGCAAAATCAAGCCGTGGTGCTAAAAGCGTTGATGGAAAGGAAGCTGAATCGATGATTATTGGCATTGTTGGGGCAGGCCCCAGAGGACTAAGCATGGTAGAACGATTGATCCGAAACAATCGGGAAAACCAACATATCCAGATCTGTTTATTCGATCCTGATGGGCCTGGTGGTCGAGTCTGGCGGCTCGATCAACCAACAGAGTTATTGATGAACTCAGTCTCTCAGCAAGTTACGCTTTTTACAGATGAAACATTAACAAGTGGCGGAGAGATTTCACCGGGGCCTAATTTATATCAATGGAGCCAAACAGAGGCGAAAAAGTATATCGAAAAGCAACAGTTTGTGAATAAAGAATTTTTTTTGGCAGAAGCCGAGCGCTTACGTGCCAATGAACCAGCTACCAGATGTTTTTATGGCTTGTACCAGCAGTGGTTTTATGAACAATTAAAAAAATTAGCACCGCATTCATTCACTATCGTTCGATCCTTAGTGAAAGAGATTGATAAGATAAAGACAGGTTTTTACTTGAAAACAAACGAACAGCATTTAGTAGTAGATCAGTTAGTGATGACTACGGGACATTGGGAAAATAAAGTATCCAAAGACGAGAAAAGGTTTTATGACTATGCTGAAAAAGAGCAATTGTTCTACCAACCGCCAGCAAATCCAGCTGATGTTTCCGTAGAAACTATTCCGCCAAAAGCCACAGTGATTCTTAGAGGATTAGGTCTAAGTTTTTTTGATTATGTAGGTTTACTTACCGAGAATAGAGGAGGTAAGTTTGAAAAACAAGGAGAGAAATTGGTATATTTGCCGTCTGGACGTGAGCCGATCGTATACTGCGGGTCTAGAAAAGGGTTGCCCTATTTTCCTCGAGGAAAAAATGAAAAACGGGGAGGAGCAATGGCTGTTCCTAAATTGATCACCAAAGAAAATTTAGCAAAGCTTTATCAAAATCAACAATTAACTGGGAAACTGTTTTTCGACTTGCTAAAAAAAGATGTCGAACTTTTTTATTATAAGAAATTAATTGAGGAAAAACATCTAGCTATTTCACCAGTATTATTTGAACAAATCTTTTTAACACGTGATCAAAGTGATTGGCAAAAACAATTTCCTGAATTACAGCCTTATCAATGGGAGTGGGATTTTTTTGAAACGCCTATCTATCATGAGAAGCATGACTTTCAAAAAGAAAGTCGAAGGTTTATTGATTATCAAATCAATGAATCAATGAAAGGAAATTGTACTGGGGCGCTTGCTTCAGCTTTTGATGCGTTAAAAGATTGGCGTGATCCTGTCCATTTGGTCATTGAATGGGGCATCTTCACTGCCAAAGAATATAGAGAAGTATTATGGGGTTGGTTTACTAAGCTCAATGCTTTTCTCACGATCGGTCCGCCAGTTGTTCGGACAAGAGAATTAGCCGCTCTGATTGATGCGGGTATTTTCACAATCGTTTCCCCACCGCTGGAAATCAAAACAGAGGCCGGTTTCTTTATCGTAGAAAACGAGGGACAACGGATTGAAAGTCGCTACTTGATTGAAGCCCGACTCCCGCAGACTGATTTGACACAAACAAAGAACCCAGCATTAAATAGCTTGAAAAAACATCAGCTGATTCGTCCTTTTACTTATCAGGACACGACTGGCGTGTATGAAACTGGTGCAATTGATATCAAACTAAGCACCAATCAAGTCTGGAACAAACAGGGAGAGCTAGAAGAAAATTTATATTGTTTAGGGATTCCGGTCGAAGGTGTGGATTGGTTGACAGCTACAGTCTCACGACCATATACCGATGCTTGGAATTTGAGGCAAATCGATAAAGTGGCACAGCTGATTCTTGGAAGGACAACCAATTGAAGCAAAAAACACAACCGACTCTAAAGGCTAGATCATTCATCTAACTTTTAAGATCGGTTGTGTTTTACTAATTAATAATGATTCTTTGGGTTATAAAAGGGATGATTTTCTTGAATCGTTTAAAGATTAGCGAGCTACACGTTTACGCATCGCTTTTTTACGATTTTCTTCGATCATTGTTTCTTTTTCATCAATGGGATCGATTACTGTTTTTTTAACTGAAGCTACCAATCCAGCAACAGCTGCCGCTGTTGCAAGACTACCGACTAAAATTCCAGATACAAATTTTTTCATTAAATCCACCTCGTTTATTAGTTGTTGCTTCTATTATGTAACAAATTGAAAAAAAAGGCTAGTCTGACGTCTATTTATTGGAAACCTTTACAAATTTTCCTTGAAAATATTTACTAAATGTTTTATTATAAATTTACTAAATAAATAGCAAAGGCAACAGAAACAAAAGGGTCATAGTTTCAAACGATCCAAAACGTACTTTTTGCTGCTTTTGTAAAAAAAGGAGTGTTTTCATGGCAATCTTGGTATTGGGTGGCGCAGGTTATATCGGTTCACATGCTGTTGATCGGTTGATCAATCAAAACTATCAAGTGGTAGTAGTGGATAATTTATTAACGGGGCATCAAGCAGCAATTCATCCTAAAGCACAATTTTACAAAGGTGACATTCGGGATAAATCTTTTTTACAGTCTGTTTTTGAAAAAGAAACGATCGAAGGAGTCCTTCATTTTGCAGCTAGTTCATTAGTGGGAGAGTCTGTTGAGAAACCATTGAAGTATTTTAATAACAATGTCTATGGTATGCAAATATTGTTAGAAGTGATGCATGAATATCATGTGAAGAAGATTGTCTTTTCATCTACAGCAGCCACTTATGGTGAACCTACAGAATCACCAATTACCGAAGCAACTCCTACGAATCCAAAAAATCCGTACGGTGAAAGCAAATTGATGATGGAAAAAATGATGAAATGGTGTGACCAAGCCTATGGCATGCGATATGTAGCATTGCGTTATTTCAATGTAGCAGGTGCAAAAGCAGATGCATCGATTGGGGAAGATCACACACCAGAAACGCATTTAGTTCCTATTATTCTCCAAGTAGCTCTAGGCCAACGTGATTCTTTGGCGATTTACGGTGATGATTACGATACACCCGATGGAACATGCATCCGAGATTATGTTCAAGTGGAAGATTTGGCTGATGCCCATATCTTAGCTTTAGAATATTTAAGAGCGGGGAATGAAAGTAACTTCTTTAATCTAGGGAGCAATCAAGGCTACTCCGTCAAAGAAATGCTTGAAGCGGCTAGAGAAGTAACAAATCGAGAAATTCCAGCTAAGGTGGCACCACGTAGAGCCGGAGATCCAAGCCGGTTGGTCGCTTCTAGTGCTAAAGCTGAAGAAATCTTAGGTTGGCGACCAGCTTACACAGATGTAAAAGAAATCATTAAAACAGCCTGGGATTGGCATGTGAGTCATCCCCATGGTTATGAGGAGTAGAGAGAAGATGACAATCAGTCAAACGATTTGTGATTTTACGACACTAGCAATTGAAGCTGGTGGCTGGATGGAAATGGATCGAATTTATTTACAAAATCGAATTTTGGGAATGATCGGCGAAGAGGCTTTGGAAAACACTGAAGTGCGCCCTGTTTCTGAAGAATCGATGGTGTTACTTGATCGGTTAGTCGAACAAGCCAAAAAAAATGAAGTGGTTACTGATTTACCAGCTGAAATCGAAATCTTTGAAGCACAATTAATGGATTTTTTAACACCACCACCATCAGTAGTCAATGCGTTTTTTGCACAACATTACGCAACAAATCCAGAAGAAGCAACAGACTACTTTTATCAATTGAGTAAAAGAAATGATTATATCAAAACCAGAGCGATTGCGAAAAATATCAGGTATACGTATCCTTCGGAATATGGCGAATTAGAGATTACGATCAATTTATCCAAGCCTGAAAAAGATCCTAAGCAAATTGCTGCCGAAAAACATGCCAAAAAAGTTGATTATCCTGAGTGTATGCTTTGTATGAACAATGAAGGCTATAAAGGACGTTTAAATTATCCAGCTCGCACCAATCATCGAATCATCAGAATGAATCTTGATGGGGAAAGTTGGGGATTTCAGTATTCTCCATATGCTTATTACAATGAACATTCGATCATCTTGTCAGAAGAGCATCGTCCTATGAAGATTACGAAAGAAACATTTTCACGTTTATTAAAAATCACAGAGGTTTTACCACACTACTTTGTTGGTTCAAATGCAGATCTGCCAATTGTTGGAGGATCGATTCTGTCACATGACCATTACCAAGCAGGGCGCCATGAATTTCCAATGGCTAAAGCTCCAATCGAACGATTAATCAAATTATCGGATTATCCTCAAGTAATCGCAGGTGTTGTCAAATGGCCGATGTCTGTCATTCGTCTGCAAGCGACGGGGAAAGAAATCCTAGTGGAAGCTGCTAATAGTATTTTAGAAAAATGGCAACAATATTCAGATCCTGCGGTAGCAGTGACGGCATTTTCTAAAGATGGTACGCCCCATCATACGATTACACCAATTGCTAGAAAACGCGAAAATTATTTTGAACTCGATTTAGTGTTACGAGATAACAATGTCTCTGACGAATATCCAGAAGGGATTTTCCATCCTCACCGAGATATCCAGCATATTAAAAAAGAAAATATCGGTTTGATCGAAGTCATGGGATTAGCTGTTTTACCACCTCGTTTAAAATCAGAAATGGCAGAAGTAGAAAAGTATTTGCTTGGACAAGAAAATAAGATAGCTGAGTATCACATGGAATGGGCGAAGGGCTTGAAAGCCGACCATCCAAATGTGACAACTGAAACAGTAACAGAGATCGTTCAGCAAGCTATTGGTAAAGTTTTTGCTCGTGTGTTGGAAGATTCAGGGGTATTCAAACGCGATACAAAAGGTCAAGAAGCTTTCCAACGCTTTACTGCAACGCTTTAAGAAGAATGCCCGAGTGGAATAGATAGGAGGAGAAACAAGTGGCAACGATTAAAGATATTGCAAAGTTGGCAGGGGTTTCTCCTGCTACTGTGTCAAGAGTCTTAAATGATGATCAGGAGTTATCAGTTAGCCTAGCAACGAAAAGAAAAATTTTTGAGGCTGCTGAAGAGTTGAATTACACGAAGCATCATAGAAACACATCGTTGAATCAAAAGTCGTTGCGTTTGATCCAATGGTACAATGATCAAGAAGAATTAGAGGATCTCTATTATCTTGCTATTCGTTTGGGAATAGAGAAAAAGGCAGAGGAATCAAATGTGACTTTGCTAAAGGAAACGTGGGACGCTATCAGTGATAGACCGACAAATGGAACGATTGCTCTAGGAAAATTCGATGAGCAGCAGTTGATTGAATTGAAGCAGACACAAAGCAATCTGTTATTAGTTGATTTTGATGGAACACCCTATAACATTAATTCATTAATCGTTGATTTTCAAACAAGTATCCAAAAAGTGATTGATTATTTTTTTAACCAGGATAAAAAAGCGATTGCAATGCTTGCTGGTAGGGAATACACCAAAAAAGGACATAAACGGATTGATGACCCAAGGATTGCCGCCTACCAACAAATCATGGCTGGTAAAGGATTGACTACAACGATCATTGAAGCAGATTTTTCAGTTGAATCTGGCTATCGGAAAGTCAAAGAATACTTAGATAGTGGACAGTATTCGTTTGAGGCGCTGTTTGCAGCAAATGATACACTAGCGATCGGCGCATTGAAGGCAATTAACGAAAAAGGTCTGAAAGTACCTGAGGATATCTCATTGATCGGATTCAATGATATTAGTGTAGCAAAATATGTTTCCCCAGCTCTTTCGACAGTCAAAGTTCACACGGAATGGATGGGGGAACTGGCGGTAGAGACCGTTTTACAAATGATGAATGAAAAAGCACCTGTTTCGAGAAAAATCATTGTAGAAACGGATCTTATCTTGCGTGAGTCTACAAAAAACTAAAGAACAAATCAAGAGAAAGTTGCGAATGATTGCAACTTTTTTTC